>JAIRKR010000018.1 GCA_031260015.1 Puniceicoccales bacterium | reverse complement strand
TGGTTGAAATTATCGTTGCGCTGTGCATTGTGGCAATTCTGACCGCCATTGCCGTTCCGGGCTTTAGGAAGGCCACCGAAGACTTTCGGCTCAACGAATTTGCATGCAATTTTGAAAGTTTAATCAAAGCTTTTCGTTCCTATTATCTCATTTTTAATGAATGGCACGGTGATGGTGGTAAAAATACTGTTCCAGCTGGCAATATTCGTTACTTTTTACCCCATCATTTGTGTAGAGGAGATCAACACATATATACGCCTCTCAGAAAAAGTGGTACTTCCTTTGACTTCGAAAATTGGATCGGTAGGAGTGGTATGTTGATGCCAACAATAGGCCTAACGGCGCGTGATCTGGGTAGCCATTTCAACCTTGCTTGGGAAAAATTACAATCACTTGGAGACCACAGGAGTCACTTTTATAACATTAAAGATGCACATCTCATTAAAAATACCGATATTTTTTATCGATTTCCAGATATCCCAACGACAAATAATGAGAACAGGTATTATTAGATTCGCTATAAACTTCTTAACAATGGCTACCTCTGAGTAAGCAGCCCTATGAAAGCGAAAAAATGATCAGAACCCCTTTCCCCACTTCCATGATTTTAAGCATTTTAGCTTATACTTTTACATTTTGACCTAATAACCTAATTTATATATCACTCGAAAAGAAAAATGGTTAGTTTGTATTTTATCGTATTTTCATCGCAACAACCCTGAATGGATACAAATTCCTTGATATTGGGATACGGTTGGAGCCAAAATATTGCCGAGAGTACGATGAGCGTTAAAACTAAACCATCGATTTTGAAGTCATTGTGTGTGTTATAGGATCGCTCAACCACCATGTTTTACTACTGTGGGTGTGTTATATTGGGCTATCCAACGGAAATAAAAGTAATAATGTTTAAGCGTAAAAGAGTGGGAAGGGACCCTTGTTGTCATGGGGTAGATATTAATACTCAATGAATGTTACCCAACGGCCAAATGCAACGTAGGTTTCACGGCATATTATAGACCATTGTCTCCCGCAACATTGATTCCCATGTGGACTTTGGAGCAAATGATGCATGTTCACTCGTATAAAACTTCTTCTAAAAAAAGACCTTGGGCAGGTGCAGTTACGATCTGCAGTTCTTTTTGGCCCGTTTCTAACAGGTATGTTATTTGCTCTAGCGACAATTTCTCGTAGGCGACGGCAACCAAGGCTCCGACAATTCTCCTAACCATGCGATACAAATAGCCTGAACCGACCATTTCCACATACATTCCGTCTGGAGATTGCGGCACAACTTCGACGCGAGATAAGTGTTTTGTAGAACATTCTTGGGATAAAATTTTTCCAGCAAATGCGCTGAAAAGATGCGTGCCTTCAAATAATTTAGCGGCTTTTTGCATGCGGTCCAATTGGAAATTTATACCGGATATTCCCCAACAATATCGCCATTCAAAAGGTGTAGGCTTTCGTAGCAATAAATAATAGCGGTAGCGTTTGCCACATGCGGAAAATCGCGCATGAAACTTCGGATCCGCCGTTTGAACATTTTTAATTTGAAGACAAGGACCCAGGTTGGCATTCATGGCCTTGAGCAACGTTACCGCACCGTAATTCCATTCGGCATCAAAATGAAACACCTGACCTTTTGCGTGCACACCTGAATCCGTTCGGCTGCTCCCGTGGACGCGTATAAGACGTTTAAAAATTTTCTGCAGGCGATCTTCTAAAATATCCTGTACACCCGAGCGATGAGGTTGACTCTGCCAACCATAAAATGCACTGCCTTCGTAAGAACAAACACATTTCCACCGGCACATCCCGCCTCTACCTAAAAAAATTTTATTCGGCCCAAAATTGCTTACTGTTTATGTTCTCTGAGTTTCAACTCCAATTCTAATTGCTGACGTTGCAATTCTTTTTCTTGCAATTCCAGGCGCTTCTTTTCAATTTCTAGGCGTTTGTTTTCCAATTCTTGCTTACGCCAATCAATCTTTTCTTGTTCTACATTGTATTGCTCTTGGCGAATTTGTTGCCGCAGTTCCGGTTGTTGATTGACGGGAGCATCGTTGGAATAAGTTGTTTCCTCTTCTTTATGCGTCATACTTCCAATGGCACCCCCTCCGATGGCACCCAAAACACCTCCCAGGACAGCACCTCCGGCACCACCGTCTATGGCATATCCAATACCTGCACCCGCCGCCGTCCCTAAGCCGCATCCCACAAGTCCAGATTCGGTTTTAGTACAACCCGTAAAATGTAAACTGGCAATCGTTACACTTAAATATAAAAATTTCTTCATGAATGCAAAAATTAAAGTATCCTTGCAAATTCGTCAATGGCTTAAATACGTGCAATCGACTAAAATTTTTTGCATCCATTCGCAAACGCCACGTGCTCAAAGTAATGGTTGAGACTGTTGTAATGGATGTTGAAGAATTCAAGGAAAGTACTTTGGGGTAACGTTCGCGTTTATTGAGCCTTAAAAAAAGTTCCTCAAGTACGGGTTTTAGTCTATTAAACTATTTTAAAGAATTAAAAGCCTGCTTAATGGCGTCTTGGGCACGCGTTTCCAGAGTTTGTACCAGTTGCAGTAAAAAGTTAAAAACTTTATTAAGCATTGGTAAATCGCATGATAATTCGGGAAGGCGTAAAAAAAATCCGAGTAGGTTGTTTTCTTTGGCAACAGGATGAATTAAAAATGAATACGTTTCTTGATTGGCCGACATGATCAATGCTTCTTTATAGTAAGCGTAAGGTAAATTTAACAAGTTAAAGTCCTTCAATATGTAAAAGAAGATTTCTTCTTCAACACGTTCTAAATATACAGTACCCGCATTTTCAACTTCAAAACGTAGGCAACCTGTTTTTCCAAATTTTAAATCGGAGATACCCATGCTTTCTCCAAATTGTAACAAATAATTTTCGATCATAATTACATTCCCTTTAAGTATTATCTTCCAATACGCATTCATCCAAACATTCCTGTATGACTTGCAAAATGTTAGTTCGGATATCTGGTTTTGAAAAAATTGCGTCTGGATATTTGCGAATGGTAAGCGAGAGGCTCGTCAAAAAGTACATCTTTTCTTGATTGGTCGTAATGGATAATTGCGACATGAGTTCTGCTAGTTGCTTGGCATCAATCCACTCGCGAAAAGCTGCCTGCATGAGCGTCTTAGTCATCAGCAAGGATAATTCGGGAATTCGTGTAGCGGTAAACATAATTATAAGGCTAAGGCTCTCTGCATATTCTGCAGCGTACTTTCATTTATTGCAAAAACACTACCCAATTCTCGTATCGCTTGAACGGAATCCATGATGGATTTCGCAATATCTTTGCTATCGCCATATTGGTTGATGCTTTGCAAATTGTTTAATTCGCTCGTAAGTGCTTGTTCTATGAGCAACAAATTGGCTATAAAGCTTTCTACTTGAGAATGTGTGTCACTACCATTAGATGGATTGTTGAAAAATTCGTTCGAAACGCTATTGAACATTTTACCCATGTCCTTTCCAAAGGGTAAAATTTTGTCCAAAATAATTGCATTTAGGGTTTTAGGGGTATTCGACTGCACTTTAGGGGAAGTGCCCGCATTTTTTCTCAATTCTGGAGCTAAACGGTAACTGTCGCTGATGCGCGCACCTTGAGTATCCATCAAATGCCCACTGGCCTTGTTAAGAGTTGCCAATTTTGCCTCCAATTCTGCGATGCGCGCAGAAATGACATCTCGTTCTACCTGCAAGTTTTCTCGCTCTTGCGCACCCGATGCGGATGAATCCTTGCCTAAGGCACTTAAACGGTCATTGATTTCGTTCAACTGACTTTTAACGGAACGATGATGCCCAGGGGTTTGAGTATCTGCGATTTGTCCTCCTTGCAATAAGGCTAATTCGTCCATCCAGGTTTGTTGCGCTACTTGGAGAGAATTGTGTTGTTCCGCAACGTCTGCAAATAGTTCAAATACGTTTTGCAAAAATGTCTGTGGAGATGCATTTGTGGGCAATCTGTTCAGGGCATCGAATGCTTGTTTGTAAACTTCTTCGGACTCTGGGAATAATTTATTGGAACGATCGGAAGCGTTGTACTCAACACGTTCTTGAGATTGTTTTTCAAGACGCTGGTTTATTTGCTTAATCATTCGCTTTACGTGCGCATTTTGTTCCGTTGCACCTTCAGTCGACTTCCCCTGATTGGCCTGACTTACTGCACTATTCAAACCTTTTCGAGTTTCTTTCTCTGATTTTTTAGCTTGACTCTTCTTGGTTTCCTGTTCCGACTTAACATTCGACATCACCTCATCATCTTTGGTGGTTGGATCTACATCGGCGTTTACACTAACGTTTAGTCCATTAAGATTCCCCTCTTGTTTTACGGAACCATTCGCAGAAGTTTCCCGCGCTTCTCCCATAAAAGCGCTTGCAGCTGCTTGCGTATTTAAATTTAAAGAGTCACTCATGCCCATAAACACTCAAAGCATAAAAAATACCAAATTGTATCCAGGTATATGTTTTTTGGAGCAAGCGGGAAGGCTCTCGAAATTTGGATATTTAAGCGCTGTTTTACAAAAAAATGAGGCAGGAAGTTTTTAGAAAAAACTGCATTATGGCCAGCTCACGGGTGAAATCATCCTAGGTACAAAATCTTTTCTACAGAAATAGGTGGGTGATCTCAAAGTATTTGAGGAGTTTCACGCTATGCACGTCTATATGCATGTTCACCTGCCACATTTTGACTCCAGACCTTGCTGCACGTTGGACGGCATCACGAATGATTTTATTTTTTGGGGTGGGCGTAGGCACCTGAAACATGGGTGCATCGTACACGAAGCAGGTAAGTAAAATAGCATTCTCATTTTCTCTAAGACGTTCCACCAATTCCGCCATGTGTTTTACCAGTCGATCGTAGGAAGTTAAGCATTCTCTGTCGCCGCATTGATGACCTTGATCGGCCAGCATAAGGAATTTTAGAGGCGTTTTGACCTCTATATACGTATGGTCGATCTTGAAATCCAGTTTTGCATTTCCAACCTTTTGCTCCCGCAAAATATTGTGACCATTGCTCGCTATTTTTTCCAAAAATCCATGTTTAAAAAAGTATTCAACATACCGATTGACGGCATTTTGGTTGATACCCACAAAAGATTTTTTTTCATTAAAAGAAATGGCTTCAACCGTATAACGGGTCTTTCTTTTTTTATCATAAGATTTCGACAAAAGACAAGGGAGTCCCTCCAGAGGTAGGTGGCCAATTTTTCCAGTATTGGGACAGTGACATTGCAATGTAGTTTCATCTTTTTTTACATACATAACGAAACGATTCGGGCGCGTAATAATGGTTCCCATATCCAATGGCGATTCAAATTTGTACATACTAAAGATTTCGCAAACAGGCAAGAGCACTTACGGTGGCCGTTTCTACGCGTAAAACGTAGGGGCTCAAGCGCATAGGTTGGGCATACATTGCGAGTAATTGGTTCTCTTCTGGAGAAAATCCACCTTCGGGACCTACGACGCAAGCAATCGACTTTGCAGTCGCATCGACGGTTACCTTTTTGATGGGAGTTGAAGGCAATAGACTTCCATAGAAGCGTTGATTAAAAGACTCCCAAGGAATGTCGTGAAAAGCATGAATTGCACTGCTGAGTATGGGCAAAATTGGATTTTTAGCTTGTTTGCAAGCATCCACCATGAGGTGTTGAAATCTTGTCCTTTTACAATTCCATACATGTTGCGTCCAACGTTTACCTTCCGTACGTTCTCCTAAAACGGGATAAATGGTATGTACCCCTAATTCGCAGGCTTTTTTCAATACGCCTTCAAACGTTGCAGGCTCATTGGGCAATACCTGCACAAGTGAAATGTACGGCAACGGTATTTTACAATGTTCAACGGATTTCGTAAACTGTACGTACGCATTGCAACTTTTCCACTTTAAGATACCTTGGCGCGTATGACCTAACCCGTCAAAAACAACGACGCATGTGCCTTCATGCTCTCTCAATACGAACAGATGGTGCGATTCCTTTTTGGAGAGTGCGACTTCATTTTGAGCTACGAAAGAACTTCTGTCTTCACAGTAAACAAAAAGAGGCATGCAATGACAAATCGTTCAGACTTCAGCATCCGAATCTGCTTCGTAATAACTGTCGGATGAATCCGCTTCATCATCGGCAATACGCACACTATTACCGGCGAATTGTGCCAATTGCCTAGAACGTCTGATGGTTTCTATATGTTCTTGCCCTTCTACGGAATATCGCGTGTAGGGAATGGATTCTAAACGTTTTTTTAAGATGGGTTTCCCGGTAATTTCACATATGCCATAAGTCCCTTCAAAAATGCGTTCGATGGCCGCTTCCACTTCTTTAAGAATTTCTTTGTCGCTGGAAGCTAGAAATGTTAGATAATCTTCGGATTCTTGTTCTTGAATGTGTTTGATGGGACGACTTTGACTCAAGGCATCGGTAGATTTTCTTAATTTATCTCTCAGTTGTATTAATTTAGTATAGTAAGCTTTCCATGCTTCCGGTACCTGCTCAACGGATGATTGAGATGCACGCGTTGCGATTTGATCCTGTTGGAAACTGAATCCCAAAATATCACTCAACGAAGCGGCTTTGAAAACACGTTTTTTCTGCATGACCTTTGCCGTTGCCTTTTTGGGGATACGAGTCTTAGAAATCGTTTTTTCACTTACGGGTGTGGAAGTACGGTATTCTTTTAAAATTTGATCCACATCTTCCATTGTAAAATGATCATCGCGTTGCGGGTACGATAACTTTTTATTCTTGTTGCGCAAGCAAGCTGCTTTTAGTATGGTATTAATACTTTTCTTGGAAGTTGAATGTTCTTGTTCCATATGCAGAGATCCGGTATTAAGTGTGAGAATGCCAATTTTTTAAAACTTTTTCACAACGTTCTGAGACGTATCCAAAACCATCGACTTCAACCAAACGATCTACCCAACGCCAAGTACGCGGGCAACGTACGCCATCCGCATGCTCTACTCGAATCTGAACCGAAGAATCGTCGTCAACGTTTTGTATTTTGACGGCAGAAACAATAAAATATTCTGTCAATTGCATTTGATATTTCTGTAAAAGTGATGCCCAATGATGTTGATTGCCGAGCGTTATTTCCACCTTTGCATCTAAAGATTGACCAATGATTTTTTGTTGGCGCGCCTTTTCTAATTCTATTTGAACCTGCTCTCGTATTTTAAACAACGCATTGAAATCATTGCAAATATTTTCGGCGTACCACGTACTTTGTATCACGGGAAAATCCGACAGATGGATGGATTGATCGTACCCAAAATCTTCATCGCCTTGTAAATATCCCAAAGCTTCGTCGGCCGTAAAAGTCAACACGGGAGCCAGCAAGCGCAGTAAGGTATTAGAGATCAAATATAATGCGGTCTGAGACGCCCGCCGCTCGGGCCAATTGGCTCCCAACGTATAAAGCCGATCTTTTAAAATATCGTGATAACGTGCGGATAACGTTACCGAACAAAAGCGGCTAATCGCCTGATATACTCTATGAAATTCGTAAACTTCGTAGGCTTTTGTAACTTCTTGGATGAGCAAATTTGTTTCGTGTAGTGCCCAACGATCTATGGGGGTCAATTTTTCGATGGGGCAAGCGTGCCGATGGTAATCGAAATCGAAAAGGTTACCTATTTGAAATCTTATCGTATTGCGCAAGGTTCTGTAGGTGCTAATCACATGCTGCAAAATATTTTCGGATACGGGAATATCGTTGCGATAGTCTTCGGAAGCAACCCATAAGCGAAGGATGTCGGCACCGTATTTGTGGGTGTAAAATTCTGCCGTCTGCGGACTTCCATCACTTTTGGAAACCTTTTTTCGATTTTCATCGACGAAAAATCCGTGCGTTAAAACACTTTTATAGGGGGCGCAATCACCGTCCATAAGAGAAGTCATGAGGGAAGACTGAAACCAACCTCGATGTTGGTCGCTTCCTTCCAGGTAAAGGTCTGCAGGGTAATTTAATCCGCGTTGCTTAAGCACAGCGGCGTGACTGCATCCCGAATCTATCCAAACGTCGAGCGTATCTTCACCTTTGCGTAAAATCTTCCCTACCCATGTCTGGGGAATTGGAATGTCTTTTAGTAAAGTACTTGTGTCCGATTCAAACCACCATTGCGATCCATATCGACCTATTTTGTCCGCAATAAAGTCAACCACCGTTGCGTCCAAGAGGGGTTGATCTTGCGCGTCATAAAATACGGGTAACGGAATTCCCCATGTACGTTGCCGACTGATGCACCAATCGGGACGTGCCTGCACGGAACCTTGAATACGCTTTTTACCCCAAGGAGGCAACCAGGTCACCTGATCAATGACCTCGATAGCTCTCTTTTTTAGGATATCAAGACGAATAAACCATTGGGGAAGTGCGCGGGCAATCACGGGTGTTTTTGAACGCCAGCAATGCGGATAAGCGTGCTCGTAAATGGATTGATGCAGTAATGCTCCCTTTGCTTTTAAAAGTTCAATCACACTGTCATTAGCTGGAGATTTTCCGTGACTATCGATAACGGCTTTTCCAATTAAAGTCGGTGGCATGAAGCCATCCTCCGTAAAACGGCCCTCGTCGTCCACGGGGCATGCAATTTCCAATTTATACTTTAAACCTGTGAGGTAATCGTCTATGCCGTGACCTGGGGCCGTATGCACGCATCCGGTTCCGGCATCCAACGTTACGTAATCGGCCAGCACGATAGGACTTTTAAGTGGCAAAAATGGATGTTGCGTCAACTGCCCTTCCAGAGATTTTCCTTCAAATGTTTTTCCCAGAGAAACATCTTGAATGTGACATGTTTTAATAAAGCTGTCGGCAAGATCTGCGGCTACTAAATAGCTTTCCTTGGGCGTGTTCAATGCAACGTAAGTCAGCGTGGGCGAAAGGGCGATGGCACGGTTGGCAGGCAACGTCCAGGGAGTGGTTGTCCAAATCACCACGTACGTGTTCTCGGGAAGATCCAATTGGGCAGCGTTTTCGAGTAAGAATTTTACCCACACGGTAGTACTTGTATGATTTTTGTATTCAATTTCAGCTTCCGCCAAAGCAGTTTTGCATGGAATAGACCAATAAACGGGTTTCTTGCTACGGTAAACCAAACCGGCTTTTACAAATTTTGAAAAAATTTTCAAAACACTTGCTTCGTAGGAAGCATTCATTGTTTTGTAAGCGTGCTCCCAATCGGCGAGGACTCCCAAGCGCTTGAATTGACCTTCTTGAATTTTTATGAACTTTGCTGAAAATTGTTCGCAAGCGGTACGCAATTTTACAGGATTTTTCAGTAACTCTGGATACTCTTGGGAAACTTTATGTTCAATGGGCAAGCCATGGCAATCCCAACCCGGAATGTAGGGCGTTGCAAACCCTCGCATGCTTTTAAAACGAAGAATAATATCTTTTAAAATCTTGTTTAGAGCCGTTCCGACGTGCACGTCTCCATTGGTGAAAGGGGGGCCATCGTGAAGGATGAAACAAGGCCTATGGGCATTTTTCGTTTGAATTCTCTCGTAAAGGCGATCGACTTCCCAGTGAGCCAAACGTTCCCCTTCACGTTCGACCAACTTGGCCTGCATGGGAAACTTTGTTCTCGGCAAATTGAGCGTATCTTTTAGTTGAACCGCGTTGGACATCTTCTACCCCTTTTCACATAACTTATGCACAGGCAAAGTAAATGTGTTTTTTCAATAATGCCAAGCGTTATTTTTAATTATTTACTTTTTCTTTGGGGGTAGAGCCAGATTAAGGGGGAGGAGGAGAATCCTGAAATCTTTGACCTGGATCTTTTACTGGGGTAGAAAACCCACCACCCTCTGCTTGCGGACACTGTTGGCTTTCTGAATCATCATCAGATATAGGCCCATCCGGATCAACCACCAAAAAATAGATGCTAGACTTTACATCCTGTACGATTTCAATAGGTCGATCTTCCGTACTACCAAGTGAAAACAGAAGAGGTTGGTATATTTCTTTCCCTTGAGCGTCGCACCGACGTAAAAGGAGATTTATGTTAAAACTTTTGGCAACAGTCACAAGATTGTCAATTATACCATTGTTAGCAATAGGGTCATCCTCATTATAAATATAATCAATGATAAAATCTTCAGCCCGTTCGATTCTACTTCCAAGATGTGGAAACATTTGATTATGCAGTCGAATTGTATCTTCTAACGATGTCCCATCACCTACCTGCAAAAGTAGCTTTTGGTGATTATTGTAAAATTGCTCGTATCGTATGAGACCTAGAACCGTTTTAGGAGCTTCTGGAAGTAATGTTGGCAATTGATCGATAGGTGGAGGTATATAAAAATCAAAGCGAAGATCAAAATTAAAGAATTTACTACTAAATTCGACAGGCACTTGTGATGGATCCAGATCTTTCCAAAGTATTTTCCCTAGAGCCTGGTTGCTAATGATAATATCAACCTTTTGAGGCACACTGGGTAATATACCTATGTCGAAGACGATTTCGGATCGATTTGGAAAGATAGGAAACTCGAATTTTTTCCCCCTCTTATCAGGAAATATAAGATTAAAGGCAATTTTTATATTATCATCCATAATAGACGGTGGCCTTAGTGAATTAAAGAAGACCTTTGATCCATAGTAATAAGCTAAGGTGATATCCTGTCTCAGAAAATATCGGTAAAGGTAAAGAAAAACGCTTTTTATCTATTGCTAAAGCCATCCGTCGATAAGCTTCTTTAAAAGCCTCTTTCTCATCTTTTAATTTTTTAAATGCCATTTTTTCTTTCATTTTAACACCTAACTTTAACGATGGGATCGAAAAAAGTGGCCATTCATCAATTACCTTACTTAATTGTTCCACTAGTTCATTTGTTTTTCCTATACCTATAGTACGAAAACATGAAGGGGATCGTAAAGCTGCATTTGGATCAAAGCGAAGTTCAGAAGGAGGCCTATATGTTTCAAAGGACACATTATAGAAGTTCAGTAAAGCATCTCCTAATTGTTTGTTGATGAAAAAACTGCCATTGGTGGGACTGTATCCAATTTTTAGTCCAATACCTGCCTCAAGCAGTAAATGATTTTCAGGGGAAATACCTTCCCTTCGGCTATCATTGGTTCCAAAATAAACATACAACTCCTCATAAATATTACTTTTACTGCTTAAAAAAATGTTTTTAAAATATGAGTCTTGAAGTATTGTTAGAATTTGCTTATTATCTTGATTGTCATTTATCCAATCTTGAACAGTACGTGTTCCATTTATAAAGGCGTATGGATGTTGCAGACCATCTATTAAATGTAACAATTCGTGCCCTAACATAATATGTGGAGGTATTTTGCCAAGACCAACCTGATATTTATCGGCTTTTTTGTTCAATGCTCCCAATAAACAACATTCTTGGTTATTCTCCAGGTCATGGACACCTTGAATATAAGGGGTTCCATTCCTTTCTAGATCGGCGGAGATAGAGGCGTTGCTTTCTTTTATCTTTATCTTTACATTTCTTTCTATTATTAATGCATACAGTTTATTAATAATCGTTTTTCCACTTTCTAATTTCTGGAGCTCATTAAAAGCTTTTATTAATAATTGTAATGTTCTGTCTGTTGGAGTCAATGCCTCTCCTGGCATATTAACAAAGACTTCACAAATTTCCGGTATAGTCAGTAGGGCTTCCTGCGCTTTCAGATTTAATTCTTGTGGTGCAACACGGTGCCCTAGGTGTCTCCACTGTTCGTTGTTTAACCGACTTAATGCATCAACCACCATCGCTTGCTGGACTTCTGGGCTTAAACTTTCTAGTTGAAGTTTGGTTGTTGGCTGCTTTAGCAAGTATTCAAGAACTTTCGGTGTTACTTCTTTTAGTAAAAGAGTCTCGTATAAGATTTTCCTAACTTTTAGTAATAATTCTCCCTTTACCCCACTCACTAAACTTTCGCAAGCTGCCGACGATAATTTTTGTGATGTAACATCAAACATATCCCATACTGTTACTACTTCTCCTGAAAGATTAAGTGGAAAAGAATAAGCAAACATTAAAAAAGCAACACTCAAATACCTTAACGATGACATAAAAACTCCGTGTAAGACTTTAGCCTTTAATACTTTACTATTTCGTAAACTGCTTCTTTTAAGGCATGTGCCTGAATTTTTAATGCCCGATCATTATTAATATAGCCTTGGTAAAAATAATGCCCACCCAATATTCCTAGACCAGCCTGCAAACGTCTGACGGCATTACTTTCCGGATGATAATCAGGACCAAACAAAAAAGCAGGAATTTGACCATTACTTAATATCAATAAATGCTTAAAACAAAACATTGCAAATTCGGGTTCCGTTTGCATAAAAATAAGACCTGCTTGATACAAAGCCCAGTAAATGTTTGTTTCTCCGGCAGGGCTTTCAAAGTCTTCAAATCGTACACCATTATCATGACAACTTTTGCCACTATCTGCATAAAAGAAGTCATTTTTAGATTTTTCCTGCCATTGTAAATCTTCACCCGAGTACTGCTCATGATATTGCCGTATACGAGCAAGAGCATAATATTCAGGTCCGATCTTTACACCTTCCCTTAAATCATCCTCGATCCATTCTAACAGCTCGTTTTCGGATAAGCCTTCAATGTTGTACGTTTTACATATAGAAGCTTTGTACCCTTCTCTAATTGCAGTCTGTTGCTCCATAATTTGATCATGCTGATCTTTATAATTTTGATCCTGCAAAATTCGCATGACTTCCTTTGGAATTTGGATTTTAGTACCAAATAGTGTTTGATTTTCAAGACACAAACAAAATACCCCTAAGATGATGTAATAATAATGCTTTATCTTCATGACATTCTTAAGATCTGATGGTTTTGGAAATTTGTCATGCTTATTTTTATTTTAATGCAAATCAACAAGCGGTTGGGTCATCAGCCGTGTCTGTAATCCGGGAACAAAGTCGGAAAATATTTGCTGCGGAAGCGCTTTTCGCAATTGTTGTTGGACCATGGCCATTTTCGCATCAAAATTGTCGGCCAGGGCGATAAAAATAGCTTCGGGCGTTGAAGGATAAACGGCAGCACCCCATGCCAGTTCCCCCTGATGAGAAAGTAAAATGTGTTCCAGACGTTCCAGCCACTCGGATTCCAGTTGATGACGCAAAGCTGCACTGCGAACCAATCGGTACCCCAAGACGACGTGCCCTTCCAAACGTCCCAAGCGTGTTCGGTCGATACCCTCAATGCTTTCGTAACGGTACTCCAAAACTTTTCCCACATCGTGCAAGAGGGCTCCCGCGATGGCCAAATCCTTATTTTCTTGCGGGTACAAAGGCAATAAAATGTGAACGATGCGCGTTACGTGTACGCTGTGTTCCAATAAGCCATGCCAGTAAGCGTGATGCATGGAAGCGGCGGCTACGCTTGTAAAAAATTTTTCTCCCA
>JAIRKR010000011.1 GCA_031260015.1 Puniceicoccales bacterium | reverse complement strand
AAACGCGGTTGCATGCCCTGTATGCCTCTTTGGATGGCACCTTGAAAAAGTATGGCAAAGGTCTGTACCCCCTCAACTTCTGGAACGAAAATGCTGAAATCTTATGGGTCGCAGCCTTCGTGGCCATCTCCCTACGCACGTTCTTTATTCAACCTTTTCGCATTCCCACCAATTCCATGTTCCCCTCCTTCTCCGGTATGCAGACTAAAGTTTACCCGAATTCTATCCAACCTCCCAATTATATACAAGTTCGTACTCTTCATCAACAATCACCAACCCAAGTCGACGCAAAGGTAAAAACAGGGCAGACATGTTCCCAAAACAACGTCTATTGCACCTTTTAATACGTTCTCCAAAATACGTTCACGTAACCGACTGTGCTACACTTCCACCTCAACTTTGTTCAGGTACAAACGTAGAGAAATTGTTTTGAGTGCCTGTTCCGTTAAAGCAATTTCTGGAACAAATACAAAGTTTGTAAACCTAGTTGCCACGCGTATAATATGAGTTGATAATAAATTTCCGTTTTTCCAGGTTCCGCGACTCCCAACAATACGTACGTCGAGTGAATTTTTTTTGAAAAATCGGGATAAACCGAATACACGATGTGCATCTATTCGTCCGTCAGTTGAAATGAACTATTGGCTTTGTCAGATACCACGAATACATGGGTTCCATTTTAAACTTTTCTACGTAACCTTTTCCCATACTTGATTATGTGTAACCTTCTCGCCAAACCCTATTTTAGGGAAAATCGAACTTACCGTACCTATGGTTCCAGAGGTAAAGCTCCAATAACTTTTACGGATCAAAGACCTTGATTACCAACAAAATGTAACCGGCAAGTTTACAACTTCGTTTAAAAACGTTCTTTGCATGAAGACCACTACGGAGAAATTATTAAAATAGTGTCCTTAAACTGGAACAGAATTCGCCTCGTGTGCCTGCGTGTTATTCCATTTTGCCGTCTACGTTAAGTCAATGTTTACCTCGACATACGTCCTAGATGTTTTCGACCTGCAGCATACGTCCATCCGCATCCAATAGGTTGGCGGTCACAAAGATGAGTAAGTTTCTTTTCTGAGTACTCTGCCCTTGGGAACTAAATAGCTTACCTAATAGAGGAATGTCTCCCAACAGAGGAACACGATCTTTAACTTCTTTAACCTCTTCTCGCGTTAGTCCACCCATGACGACCGTGGAACCATTTTGTATCGTAACTTCCGTTTTAATCTGTCTTTTGGAAAAAATAGGTTGGTAGTAGCCAGCATTTAATACGTGTTTATTGGAACCGTAAGTAACGACATTGTTACCGCCGTATTCCACAAAACCTTCAAATTCGGTGACGCAAGGTTCCAAGGCTAGATTGATGCGATAGTTGCTTTCAACAATGGGCGTGACGCTCATTTCGACACCCACGTTGCGCGTTACGAATTTTTCTGGTGTGCCTGCCATTAACGCCGTTCCCGCAGACGATGCATCTCTGGCAATGCTGCCAACCTCGGCGTGCGTATCACGATAGCTTTCCGGGTAGCGAAACTCCTGGGCTACAATAATCTCTGCCTTACGTCCCGACAATACGGTAATTTTGGGAGCGCTCATTAGGTCCGTACCTGTTTTTTGCTCTAATGCCTGCATAATGCAGCCCATTTGATATCCATTGAGTACGGTAGAAGCATTTAGAAAGGACGATTTTGGACCTAAGTTCAAAATATTTGGTAAGGAGGGAGGAGTTGAAGACTCCGCATTGGTTGTCAAATCCGTTTGCAAATTTTTCATGGATCTCAAGGTTTCTTCAGTTTGAACGTGCGCACGATTGTCTTTTCCAAAATTCCACTTTACACCTAATTCTTCCAAAACCCCCTGCTGTACTTCTAAAAATTTTGCCTCAATGGATACCTGATAGGTATTTTGGTAAAAACTCAGTATTTGACTTATTTTATCCAAATTCTTCAACGTATGAGAAATAATTAAACGTGTACCGTCGTAGGCAAACCCCGTATGCGGTTCCTGAAACAAAATGCCTATTTTTTCAAAAAACTTTTTGAGTTTGAGTTCTTCTAGGTTTGCATCTTCCGGAGATTCAGAAGAATACTGCAGGATTTGAAGCACAACACCGCGAGCAATTGCAAATGATCTTGTTTCTACCTGCGGCTCAACATCACGTTCGTTTTGAAAGATGACCGCATCCGATTCGAACCGAAGATTTAAGCCCGTAGTTTGGGCCAAAAAATGGATAATCTTATCCAGTGCCATATTTTTTATATTGAGATCAACAACGGGATTACGACGTTGAGGGTCAACCAAAACAAAGTTAATGCCCTTGCCTTCCGTGTCATACATTTCCGTTAATTCCGATAAGATTTTAAGCGCTTGAGACAGCGGCAGTTCATTAAAATTAATTTTAGGTAAAGTAATTTGATTTATCTTCCTCAAGTAACTTTGTTTCCCATCAATGTTCTGCGTAGCATCCGTTTGTCCCAACTTTATTTTTTTCGGCCTATCCACATGCCATAGTTGATTTACTTGGTTTAATAAATCAGAACGTACAAAATTTCTTTTCTCGACAACCTCCGGTTGGTTCGGGACCCGCTGAGCCCCTAAAGGCAACAGACCTGCAAAAATAAAGCAATTAGCAGTAAAAATTTTAATGATCCAATGCATCTGTATTTTTTGCGCAAGCATCGTTTAAATACAGCTTGTAAGCGTACGGTTTTTGCTTTTGGCTTTGTTCTATAACGACCAAATTTTGTTTGACTAAATTCACCTTGCTCACTTTAACAACAAGACCTGTATTCAACGACTGTTGCATCGATTTTTCCGAAAAAATATACGTTTTACCACTTTGATTTTCCTGCAAAACGGCACAAAAACTGTGAGGGTAATAAGTAGTTTCGTTGAACGCCAAGGGAAGTGTAACATTTGCGATAGAATCTTTTATCCAGATACGGTGTTGGACTGGGTCGTAACGTTGAACGCGAAATCCATGCATCGAGCATTCTAACAAACCTAGATGCAGTATCGTTTGGTTATTTACGAGAAAAACGTACCTGTCGGTATGATCGCTCCATTCTACAATGCCTTTAAATTGGATACGGTAAGGAATGGGGGCCAACGCTTTCAAAACAAAATGTTGCGAAACATCGCATGCGTCTTTGAAAGGAGAAAAAATGTTTCTCCCCATCAAGCAATGACTGCTCACGCTCACCATTGAAAATATACAACATTTTTTCCACATTCCTTAAAATTTAAGTTAATGGGAAACGGACGTATCAAAGCAAGCTGTTTTTAAAACTTCTTCCAACAGTTTAGGGTTATAGGATTGGATGACAGTCGATCCATGTCAAGTGGTATGCCAGAGCGAAGCATTTTTTCAGCATGACTCTTGTTGAACATTTTTTAGAACATTTTGAAGATTTTAGTCTTGTAAAGTACGGGGGCTTACACTAACTTGCTAGGCATGAAGTGGGCTCTTATAGGTCTCGGAGGGGTTGTGCTATCTGCATTTGTTTTTAGTCAAATCGGTCACCTGCGACAAAAGGAACACGTTGTGCTCGAGTCATCTATAACCCGAGCAGATACGGGACCCAATTCGGCTACAGCGCTGGAGCAGACAAGTCAGACGTACGCAGAAAACGACACCCATAGATCATCCAGAGAAATTAAGGATTTTGAACACAAGTCCAAAGCGTATCGCAGTCCAGCAACGGCCACATCAGTTATTGTGAAAATATACAATCAAGGTGTTTTCACTGGATTTTTATTGATAGAACGCCATAACCCTCCCTATGGGAAAGCTTTGCCAGGAGGCTTTGTCGAATATGGAGAATCGATTGAGCAGACCGCCCTACGCGAGATGAAGGAAGAGTGTGGTGTAATTATCACCCAACTTGAGCAATTTCGAGTTTACTCTTCACCTAATAGGGATCCTCGTCTTCATGTCATAGATATTGTGCAAGTGGCTCGGATCGATGACGTCACCCCTGAGGCGGGTACAGATGCGTCTAAGGTATTAATATACACGGAAGCAAATATGCCTTGGCAAGAACTGACTTTTGATCACGCTGAAATTTTAAGGGATTACCTGAAATGGGAGAAGTCGCATGCCGTACCCTAGAAGATGAAAAGACATACCTTCGTGGAAGAATTTTTAGTCAATAAACAGCTTGCCAATGCAATTGAGAAAGAGGTAAAAATGTCCTATGCAAGTTGTTGAGCTTAATCACGTGGTCGGGTTGCATTGTTTAACGCAGTTACGCGATAAAAATACGTCCATTACAGGTTTCAGAAGAAATACGTACGTGTTGGGATCATTGTTGCTGGGAGAGGCAACGCGCAAGCTGGAATGGGAAAAACACGATATTGAAACGCCGCTTGCCAAGTGTGAGGGTATCGTAGTTAAGGCACCTGTATTTATTCCAATTTTAAGAGCAGGATTATCTTTGTTGGACATTGCACTTAAATTTTTTCCGGATGCAAAAATAGGTATGGTGGGTGCGCAACGCGATGAGAAAACGGCAGAATCATCCACTTATTATCAAAAACTGCCGGAGATCAAAGGGCAGCACGTTTTCATTCTGGAACCCATGTTGGCAACAGGTGGGACCCTCGTTTCAAGCATACAAGAAATTCTTCCACATCAACCTAAGTCGTTGGCTATTATTTCTATCGTGGCAGCCCAACAGGGGATTGAGCATCTAAGTTCTTTTGAAGATATTACCTTGTACACGGGTGCCATAGATGCATCGCTTAATCAACAGAAGTACATTGTTCCCGGTTTGGGTGATTTTGGAGATCGTTGGTTGGGAACGCAACAGTAAGTGTTGCGCATAAAATTTTTTTCATGCGTCATGTCAGAATTGTCTTTGCCGGTTGAATTTATAAGACGTTCGGCAATCGAGGTGGCTCGTGACCTTATTGGATGTTTTTTGTGTAAGCAAAATGAGGGTGCAACCATTGGTCAATATGCAATTCTGGAAACGGAAGCTTACTTGAATGATCAAGATTTGGCTTCGCATGCGCGCTTTGGTAAGACAAAACGTAATGCTCCCATGTTTAGAGATGCGGGGTGTTGGTACATTTACCTTTGCTATGGTATGTATTCTATGCTCAATCTTGTGGTAGATCACGAAGATTACGCATCGGCGGTACTCATCCGTGGACTTGATAAATTTTCAGGCCCCGGAAGGCTCACGAAGGCGCTCAACATTGACGGGGCTTACAATGGTACTCTTTGTTCTCGTTCTTGCGGCTTGTGGATCGAAAAACCCGTACATCCACAATGCATTCAAATTCAAGCAACACCACGTATAGGTATCCATTATGCAGGTTCCATATGGTCACAAAAACCTTTTAGATTTGTGGGGAAATTTGTTGCCTAACCCACGGGATATCCATGCGGAATGTGTAGGTATAATTTCGATATCAGAGCTTGTCAGATAAACGAAAGAAATTTTTGCCAAAGATACCCGGCGTATAAAACACATCTTAACCCAAAACTGCAAGTAGCTTTTTGATTTTGTAAGCTAAGAAACGACTTCGGCTTCCCAAGAGGGATGTTTTTTACCTTTTTTTAACGAATGCAGTTAAGGGTAATCAAGGCGTGTTTGTGTAGTTTACTCCAGAACCATTAAAGTTTAATCCAAAGCCATCATTTTTTGTAAACAACGCTTTTCGCAACGAGCTCGTTAAAATAGTTTCAGCATTATCAATCATTTTTAAGTACCTGCTGATAATCGTTTATACCCCGATTGCTCCCCATCCGTGAAATTTTATTTTCGGTCCCATTAGTCTTCATTTATCTTTAGATTGGGATTCAAGTGAAAAGTAGGTATTTTTTCCAATTTGAGCGAAGTGAGGAAGGCAATCATGGAAGCGTTATCACCGCAATGAGATTTTTCGGGCAAAAAAAGCGGTACGCCGTAATGTTGCGCGATACGTTGGCACGCGTGGCGTAAACGTTCATTGTTGGCGACACCTCCAGATAAACCTAAACTTTGATAATGTGTTTGTTGCAACGCGCATGAGACCTTACGGGTCAGCGCATTCACAATAGCTTCTTCGTAGGCTGCACAAATCGACGACTTATGGTGTTCAATCCACGTTTTGGGGTGCTTATCTAAAAAGTAACGCAAGCTTGTTTTCAATCCAGAAAAACTAAACTGCCATTCGTCGCACTTTTTAAAAGCTTCGGGGAATTGAAAAGCTTTTGCGTCTCCTTGTTTTGCCGCTTGTTCAATCAAAGGGCCCCCTGGATATGAAAATCCCAATAGACGAGCTCCTTTATCCAAGGCTTCGCCGGCGGCGTCATCCTGCGTTTGAGCCAATACCTCAAATGTAAAACCTGCCTCCTTGTGTGTCATTTTGAATAGCAACGTGTTGCCACCGGACACCAATAGGCCCAGATGGGGACATATCTGTTCCCAAGAGAAGCTTGGCGCATATGCGTGAGCCATAAAGGGAGATAGCGCATGTCCTTGTAGGTGATTGATCCCCATCAGTGGCTTACGTAAAATGAGTTGTAAGGATTGGGCGTAGGCAAGTCCGACCCCTAGACAGCCCATCAAACCAGGCCCATGCGTTACTCCGATGCCATCTAAACGCTTTAAATCTACGCTCAATTGAATTTTCTCAAGGAGTATTTGAAAACCCACCAAGTGTTCACGAATGGCAATGCTAGGCATCACACCTCCGTATGGGCTATGGGAGTCAACTTGCGATAGCACTTGCTCGTAAACGATACCCTTGCCTGTTTCCCAAATAGCTATGGCCGATTCATCGCACGAACTTTCTAGGCCAAGGTAACGCATTAGCATTTATTCTCTTGCACTCAAAATGAGGTCAAACAACTCTCTTGCGGCTCCTAATCCTCCCTTATATTTTGAAATCCAATGACAACTTTTTTTCACAACAGGTATTGCATCTTGAGGGCATGTGGCAAAACCAACGAGCTTTAAAACGGGTATATCCAAAACATCGTCTCCCATATAGGTAGTTTGTTCGTAGTCAATGTTCAATTCTCTGCATAGAGCTTCGAAGACAAGTTGCTTGTCTTGAACGTCCTGAAAAACGTGCTTTAGTCCCCAATCGGCAGCTCGCTTCTCAACAAATACAGACTTTCTTGCCGTAATGAGGGCCAAATGATAACCCTGTTCTCGCGCAAGTCGGATACCGTATCCATCTTTTGAATGAAACACCTTCATGCATTCCCCTTGCGCTCCATAATAGATTCGTCCATCCGTAAGCACCCCATCAACGTCAAATGCAATTAAACGAATCTTGCTTAGCATTTTTAAAATGCTAGAGTCTATGACCTTAGATCGTGACATAGACGTAACATAGAAATATTTCGAAAAATGTACAATACAAAAACAATACCTATTCGGAGGATGCTTTTGGTGGTCAACGAAGTCAAGCAAAGTGTCCAGCAGCAATTACCTTCGATATTGGAGAATTGCAATAGAGCGGGTATGCAAATGACGACACATCCGCTTTCGCGGCTGAATACTCTTAATCCCGATAACTGCGACGCCATCGTGAGCGTGGGTGGCGATGGAACGCTTTTGAATGTGGTTCCCTACGCATTGGCAACGAAGAAAACCATTATCGGTGTCAATTGTGGAAGACTGGGATTCTTAACCATGTATTCCGTTGAAGATTTCCTACAGGCACTGCCGTTATTCCTGCAGGGGAATTACAAGACCGTGCGCAGACATATCCTGCAAGCGCAAACATGCGATCGAACCACTTTTTTCGCCCTTAACGATATTGTGATTAAATCAAAAGCTTTGCGTTTAGTTCCCCTAGATGTTTATCTGAATTCGGGGGTATGGGTGACCCACACGCGTTCGGATGGTATGATTTTTTGTACTTCCACAGGATCTACCGCCTACAATTTATCCGCCCACGGTCCCGTTTTACATCCCAGTAGTAGTACGTGGTGCATGACACCTATTTGTCCACACGATTTCTTCAATCGTACCTTGGTGTTCGACAATTCCATTCATCTATACGTGAAAACAAAAGAAGATGTAGAGGTTGTTGTGGATGGGAAAAAATTACCCGACGTCAAGCTGCCATTGACGCTCGGAATTGCCAAAAAAACCATTGTTTTTACCCAACCTGACAACTTTTCTTATTTCGAAAACCTGCGAACAAAGTTTAATTGGTAGTCCGAGCATTTCGGCCTTCATTACAAGCATAGGCCGGGTGTCGTCGCTTTTGGGCTAAAGGTTCATTGCGTAGAGTGATGTCTTTCAATACGGAAGTGGGCGTACTGCGGAGTATTTTTTCAGCATCTCTCTATTGGCTTTGTACCCGGAAAAAGACTTCAAACGTTGACTTTACCGCGTTTGCGGCATCTAATAAACAAGAGACGCATGACTAACAATACGTTAAGAATTGAAAACTTGGAGCTTGAGGTCGCCGGACAAAAAGTTTTGCAAGCGTTGTCGATGACTATTCGGCCATCCGAAATACATATCTTGATGGGACCCAATGGTGCTGGGAAAAGTTCGTTGGCAAAAGCAATTGTCGGTCATCCTCATTATATACCTCAAAGAGGACATATCATTTTTGACGAACAAAAAGTCGATCCATGGACACCTGACAAGAGGGCGCAGATGGGAATTTTTATGGCATTCCAATCACCTTGCGAAGTGGAAGGCGTCAGCGTTGCAAATTTTTTAAGAACGGCCATTCGTGCTTACCCTCATCTACAGGCTTCCCAATACACTGCAACTCAGTTTTACAATCATCTTTACACCTTGATGGATCAAGTGGGACTCAAACGTGATTTTACGGGTAGAGAACTCAATAGAGGGTTTTCGGGGGGGGAAAAAAAACGCCTCGAAATGTTACAAATGCTACTTTTCCAACCTCGCTTGGCTATCTTGGATGAAATCGATAGCAGTTTGGACATCGAGGCATTCCAAATCGTTGTGGATACCCTACATTTTTTGCAAAAAAGTTGCAAGACCGGTTTTCTTATTATTACCCATTCCATATCTTTCATTGAACAAATTTGCCCATCGCGCATTCATCTATTAAAATTTGGACGCATTGTTCAATCCGGAGGTAAGGAGCTTTTGGCACGTATCCAAAAGTTCGGTTTTAATGAAAATTGAAACGGTATGACGTTGGGGGACTTAGGTGTAATAACGAAGGAACAAGAGGCCGTAAAGATGCCTTATGCATTCGATGCGGGCAAAGGTCTCGGCGAAAGCACCATTCGGTACATGGTGGAAGCAAAGAAGGAATCGAATGCCTGGCTGCAGTTTCGCCTAGACGCTTTGAAAGTGTTTCGTTCAAA
>JAIRKR010000022.1 GCA_031260015.1 Puniceicoccales bacterium | reverse complement strand
CGCTTAGACGACTCGGTGTCTCGGCGAAAACCGTTTCGGTTTGCAGGTGCAAATAAATACTTCGATCCGCGACCCAGCTTTAATGCCCGGTTGTGTCCTAATTCCAAAACTGGCTTCAGATCCCGGTTTGGAGTCAATTCTTGATTAAATCCTAACCGTTGAACCGGATCTGATGCCCGGCTCAATCTTGGTTTTGCCAAAATCTTTGCAAAAATCCTCGCGGCAATCCTCGATCCCAACCTTTGACCAGATTCAAACCATTGTTCCGAATCAGATTCTCGGTTCGTCCCCGATTTTTGACCGGATCCCAACCGTTGACTGGACTCCCCCAGCTCCGAAATAATCCCGGCAACTAAGCGCTTAGACGTCTTGAGGTCTTCACTGCTAACTTATTGTATCTTTCCTACCTACCTCCGTCAAGGGTTTTTCGGGGGATTTTTGGAGAGATTTCGGAGGCAAAATCGTTTGCTACGGGCTGTCCACGCATTAACCTTTATGGGATGTTTCACCGGGTGTCCACGTATTATCATACAATGCCATTGGATTAAATGAAGGTCTAGAAGGTAGTTGAGATTGTATCGGAAAGAGCGGATGGGATAGAACACAGCGAGACCGGATAATGGCATCAAATTGCATACTGAGTTACACATCAAAGTCGGACAATGGTCCCTCGGATGCCGTGGGGATACACCGCTGCGCTCATCCCAGCAGAATATCACGGAAGAATATTAGCAAAGTGTAGAGACGTGAAAAATGCCTCTGCAAACTCCTTGATTGTATAAAAAATTGGGGGAATTATCAGCCGGTTAACCTTTCGGCAAACCCGAGTCGCATATTGGATATTAAATAACTGAAACCCTTGGACATCTCATGAATACACCGCCGCGGTCATCACGGAGGGACATTGGCAAGTCACAGAGGCGCAAAAAAACATCTTCGAAAACGCTTCGGTTGAAATTTATGACGGCGAAGGTAATGCGATCACGGTAAAACGAGGTTCATAGGCCAAGATTGGGGATGGTAAGGTGGATGCAGTCCTCTGGGATGCAAACTGTTCATACATAATTTCCAAAGGGTTTCCTAAAGCTTATGGACTATCGCATTCGAATGAACTAAAGCTTGCTCACTCTTAAAGCACGTGTGGGTACGGATTAGATTTTATTACACGTTACCTATTCATGAAATTATAGGCCATTGCAGTCACTTTCGTAATTTACGCATATTCGCCAGTGATGTGTTGGGTTCACGTACATGGTGTATGACGAGTTAGGCTCAGGAGGTCCGTTGCCAATGGCCAAGAAACGTCCCTTGCACCACTACCCAAAAGTAGCCCAATAATATGAGTATGCCTTTAAAAGTTGCATAGGTTTGATCCTTTACGGACGCAGCAAATCCAAGCTCATCCAGAACTTTTGTTCCGGACGATACTGGCATGGCTATGCACGTTCGATGCTACTCATATGTGTATCCGCGTTGCCCAATGTAGCTAAGGTGTGATTTCTATTTCATTACCTATTAAGGTTTTATCCATGCGGTACACCCTACGTTAATATCTCTCCTCAGCATAAAAGTATATCATTGAATGCAACGCAAGTGCACAAAGCGATGTATGGGCAGCAATATTGGACAACATCTAAGCATGAATAAGATCTTCATCATTTTTTCCTTTCTCTGGTCACCTTTAAGTGCGTCACCTGCATCCGCTTTATTTTATTATCCACCAACGGAATGCAAGACACATATGCATACTTCTTGCTTGCTTATGAAAGAAATCATCCCTTAGTTTGATGTAACGATTACTTGCGTAATAAAAACACTACAAAAGCATGCTTGCCATCATAGATTCTGGGAGTTTACACGGTATTGAGGCATTTCCGGTACACGTGGAGGTCAACACGGGAGAACGCGGTGAATTGCGTTGGGTGATCGTTGGGCTTCCGGATGCGGCGGTTAAAGAATCGCAAAATCGTGTATTTTCAGCGCTTGGCAACAGTAGCTTCAGTTTACCCACTTCGCGGACAACCATCAACTTAGCCCCAGGAAATTTACGCAAAGAAGGGCCCTTCTACGATTTACCCATAGCCCTGGCAATTATTGCGGCGACGCAGCAATCCACATTATCCTTGGCCTCTCAATTCCTTGTTGCCGGCGAGCTTAGTTTATCGGGGCAAACACGTCCCATTGCGGGGGCATTCAATCTGGCTTTGCTGGCAAAAAAGCTGCATAAACGAGGCTTACTTCTTCCCAAAGCATCCGCATTGCCGGCCACATTTGTCGAAGGTATTGAAGTATACGGCGTAGAAACATTGAAACAATGCGTTGAATTCCTCAGTCAACGCCTCCCATTGAGCCCTTTGCCGCACGCGTTGTGTACAGATTCAAACACCACAGATTTCATTTACGATCTTTCTGCGGTACGTGGACAAAGAATTTTAAAGAGAGCCGTCGAAATTGCCGTGGCGGGCAATCACAATTTGTTAATGATGGGGCCTCCCGGATGTGGAAAATCCATGATCGCAAAATGCATTCCGGAACTTATGCCGAATCCGACGCATGAAGAATGGCTAGAAATATTGCAAATCCAATCCGCCTGCGGCTTCAATAATAACCCTGCCTTATACAAACGCCCTTTTCGGTCTCCGCATCACAACATTAGTGACGCAGGTCTCATCGGTGGCGGCATCATTCCTCAACCGGGAGAAATTTCATTAGCTCACAGAGGGGTATTATTTCTGGACGAACTTCCAGAATTTCGCAGATCCGTCCTGGAAATGTTACGGCAACCTTTGGAGGAGGGTAAAGTGACGATTGTGCGCACCAGCGGTAAACTCACATTTCCCTGTCAAACATTACTCATTGCCGCCCTCAACCCGTGTCCTTGCGGATATTTAGGCAGCCGGCAACGTCGATGTCAGTGTTCCAGCGTTCAAATACAAAAATACAGAGCCCGCATCAGCGGTCCACTTTTAGATCGTATGGACCTACAATTGGAAGTACAACCTGTAGATTTATCAGCGTTTCAACCAACCCTGCCCACGGAAGAAAAATCCATGGATGTCAAAAAACGTATTATAAAAGCTAGGGACATACAGTTGGAAAGGGGAAAAACGTACAACGCCTACCTTTCGGCCATACAGATCGATCGATTTTGTTACCTTAATGCGCAAGAACAGCAATGGTTGCACAAAGCTTGCGATCAACTTCAAATATCGGCACGCGCTTATCATAAAATTCTTAAAATCGCTCGAACGATTGCCGATTTGTCCGGTGGATCTTGCATTCAAAGGCAGCATCTCATGGAAGCCATGCAATATCGTTGCTTTGATCGAACATGGCAATGATTTGTATCTCAATTCTCGTAAACATTAACTTCATCACCGTCAACCCTAACTGCTGTTGAATCCATTAAAACAATATATTCATCATCATCAACCTCATAAACAGGCCTGTTGGTACCGCTATAACAACCTATGGGGAATAATCGTACACTCTGACTGTTAAAGACTCCGAATTTTCCATCGCAGTAAATTTTTTCTCCTTGCTTTGTGACATATATCGGTGGATACATGATAACGAAACATTCGTCGCCATCTTTACCAATAAACCATTCATCCCGCAAGTATCCGCACTTTGCTTGCATCAAATCGTTTACAGCAATACATCTATCACTGCTAATCCGATAAATGGACCAACCATCACACATGCAACCTATAGGGTTTAACCGCATACCCTGATTATTAAAAACTTTGCCTTTCCTATCGCAATAAAACGTTTCTTGTCGACTTAGGGTACAGATCGGATACATAAAACGCCCATTAACACGCATAAGACCTCTGCCTTCCCTATCCATATATCGATTTCTAACAGGATCATGAAATACATCCTCATCGCCCTGAAGATCCCATCCTAAAGAATAAGCCTTCCTTTTGACATCATAAAAAGCCCGACCAAAACAATCGGGCAAGTTCCAATCCGCAAGCGAACAAGCGTTACCAAAACAACAAGGGTCATCCGTAGGAGAATGCGCATCTGTAGTAAAAGGCCAAGCGTTTAGTCCAGTAAACTTCAACATTCCAGCCGTCATTATTAATCTTAATACATATTTGCAAGTCTTCATAAGTGTGTCCTTATGAATTCGATAACAAATGGTATTGTCCTGCCTGTCAATGATTTACCGTTATATATTTTGCTTGTGCAGGGGTGGGTGAAAGAATATCGAACAAGCTTTCACAAACTTTTCCGGTTAGGTGTACGTCACACCCTTCCAAAACCCAGTGTTCAATAAAACTTCACCTCTCGATCTCCCAAAGAAAAGAGGCTGCACATTATTACTGCAGCCTCCAATTCTAAAAAAAACGTCTTGAGTCTTTAAAAGGCACTCAACCCGCTTGCAAAAGCTTCTACATTAGCTCTTACCTGTTGAACATACTCAGCCAGTGCTTCTAAATTTTGTGCCGAGAATGGAATACCCATGTTTAATACTTGTCCATAAGCCTCTTCTATTGACCGTAGAAACGAATCTAGCTTGAAAAGATTTCTTGCCGCCTTACCACGTTCTTCTAACGGCCTACCTGCCAAAAAGTAGTGTATGATTTGATCCTGCATTCCAAGATAGTGGCGTATATCATTTCCATTTTTAAAACCCTCAAATACGCTGTCAGGATTACTTAAATTACCGAAATCGAAATCAATAATTTTATATCCAACTATTTTATTTTCATCGCAGATAAGACCAATGTTTCCGTCATTTGTCACCAAATCAGATAATCCGAAGATTCTGCCCACGATATCCGCCATAACAAGTACTTGAATAACAAAAGGATTTACCGGACCTTGTTGCGGTATCCATGTTTTATAATTAGCTACACTGCATAATTTTTGATTTTCTCTTACCTGAGCATAAGTAAAGAACTTTGTTGATGCATCCGAACCGGCATCTTTGGTTGCAATATAAAAATCATTTAAATTATCCAAAAAAAAATGTGCTTCCGTTCCCAATTCGGAACATTCAAGGAATTTGTACACAAACAGCTCTTTTATATCTACAGGCTTCGCGCTGTTTGAACATTGAGATCTTAACCCATTGCGATGTGTTTTTATGTGATATTTCATGGCTTCCCCTGCCTCAAGTGTAATTTCTATAATATCTCCGAGTTGGTCTCCAGAAAGCTTAGGGGAAAATTTTATATTTGAATCAGGGAATATACTTCGGAAATATACGCTTGCCTTGTTCATAAGTATGTGATGAGGTCGGTCATTAAGGGACCTTGTCATAAGATTGAAATTATTTATAAGCTCACTAGAAAATTTACTTAATACAGGATTTAACCGCCTTATAGCTGCTCTTTGGGCTGCAGGATTATCATTCTTCATTGCTTCTACTCCCTGCGATATTTGAGAGAATAACTGACTGTTTTCTATAAACGTTAGCGAATGTTTTAATATGTCCTGCGGGTTATCTAACTGTTCTAATAATATTAACATGTAAATCAGCCACTTGTGTAATAGCATCTTTTTTCGGTGATAAAGTCTTTAATAGGTTCTCCACATTTTGTATATTTTGCCAACGCTTTAATTGTTGCACTACTTCTTGCACTACTGGCGACAAATTTTGACTTATAAATGGCAAAAGGGAATTTACTTTTCGTAAACAATTGCTTTCGTTTACTTCCAATAAAAACTGCTTTATCTTACTAATTGCTGGCGAATCTTCTTGCTCCGACCGAAACCTAGTCTTCAGACTTTCTATTTCTGAGTATTTACCTCCTGGAATTTGGGTTCCCCACAATTGCAATTCATTTAACACCCTACTTACATTATCTACAGCTGTCGGCAGATCGCTGACTCCTGTTTTTTTACTAGTTGTTCCAATAATTGTTTATTGAAAGTAAGGATTTCCTCTGGAAACATCATCATCAATGTCATGTCTAGATCTTTCATGAGATCAACGATCTCTATTCCACTATTTAGCATGTCCTGACTACACAAATGCGCTCTTACACTCTGTAACGCTTTCCTCTGCCCTGAAGGATCACCATCCTGCATTTTTTCTACCAACTCCAATAATGACGGATCATTTAAAGCACAAATGTCTACCACAAGTGATTCAATCAATGCACTATCCAAATCTTTTATAAGGTTAATAACAATCTCTGGATTTCCATCATCTGGAAGCTTATATAATGCAACCTTTGCATCTCTTATAGCCTTCCTTTGCACAGAAGGATGCTCGGCCCTCATTTGTCCAACCAATTCCAACCATGATGGACCACTAAAATTACCAATTTCTGTTGCAAGTGATTCAACCAACGCATCATTCAAATCTTCTATAAAGTTAATAACAATCTCTGAATTTCTGCTATCTGGAAGCTTACGTAATGCAACCTTTGTATCTCTTATACTTTTTCTCTGTCTGCTAGAAGCACTATCTTCTACTATTTGTCCCACCAATGTCGATATCCGACCTAATACTAGTGTTTGTTCCATATTCAGTAATGTTTGTTCAATCTGATTTAATAAATGCTGTACCTCTTGTTTTGACTGTGATAACCCGTTTAACGTATCCCTAATTATTTGCACAAACACTAGATCATTTTTTTGCATTTTCTTTACCGACTTGAGTAAACAATTTAATGTCTTATTTACAGGACTTTGTTGCGTTGATTGGCATACACTTTCCAAGGCACTTCCTACCTGCTCGACTTTTAAAAAACTGTCTGTTTGAGCTTGTGCTGCTAGTTGTTGCAATGATTGTTCGCTAAAATCATGGATTTTACCCGCTAAATCGGATAAATCCACTGCCGCATTGCCCATAAAAGGCATCACGCAAAATAAAAATGTGACAAACCCTTTTTTTATACTCATGATTTTTATCGTGTAATGTGTTATATTCCAAAGTCAACCATTTTTATGCTTTTTTAATCTTCAAGTTATCAAATTGGCCAAAGGTTGCATTTTTGCTCATTTCCGTGTTGTTTGTAAATTCAGCTTTACAGGGATGAGCGATAGGTTCAGAGAGCTTTAAGAGGGTAATCGGGAGCACAATTTTAACAAATATGACCCGATTGGATCAACGTGCGAGCGAACTCTAAATCTTCCTTCGTATCAATGGCCACCGGTCGATAATTTGTCTCGTACGTGGCAATACGATACTGACTGGATAAAAAACGCAATTGTTCCAAGGATTCTGCTACTTCCAATTCACTGGGCTCTACTTGCGCGTAATGACTCAATAAATCACGACGGTACCCATAAATTCCAATGTGCCCCCAAAATACGCACCTATTTAACCAATCCGACGTGGCATATCCTCTCATGAAAGGTATTGGGTGGCGTGAAAAATACAACGCATTTTTCCTATTATCCAAAACAACTTTAACAACGTTTGGATTGAATAGGTCTTCTTGACTCTGTATTCTGAAAATGGGGGTTAGGATGCTTGCCTCTGTGCGATTTGTTTGATCCAAAAGGTTTTCAACAAGCACCGGATCCACAAAGGGTTCATCCCCCTGTACGTTGAAAATCCAATCTCCTCGCATATGCGATACAGCCGACGCAATGCGTTCACTTCCCGAACAACATGCGGGTGAGGTCAATAAAGCTTCCATCGACAATGCCCTTGCCAAGGTTAAAATCTCTTCGCTATCCGTAACCACGTAAATGTCTTTACACCCACGCACACGTTTCATACGTTCGATCACGTGTTGTAGGACCGGCTTTCCGCATAAATCGGCTAGCATTTTTCCCGGAAGACGCGTCGAAGCCATTCGCGCAGGAATAGCAATTGCACATCGATTCATAAATTGTATCTCATTTTATAAATTACTCTACTTGTTCTAAATACTGCTTCACCAATTGCTCGTCCAATAACTTAGCATCCAGCATTAAGGTATAAATTTGACGCGCTACATTTTGATCCTTTGTGTGCTGCGCCAAAACCAACAAACAACGGGTTAACCAGTAAATTTCCTTGCTATTCAGTTTTTCCTGATCGTTCTCCTGGAGAAAAGGATAACAGGTATCCCACAATAATTTTTGAGCCCCATTCCATTCTCCACGATCTACTTGAATGTAAGCCAATTGTAATGTTCCCTCTAGGTAAAGAGAAAGTGGTAAATCTTTTTGCGCCAAAATTTTCTCTAATCGTTGTACACAATGCATAATCATGGGATTTAATGAAGCCAGTTCGCAGCGCACCCAACACAACTCACAGAAAGCGCGCATCGAAATTTCGGTAGAAGTCATGCTCAAGTCTGCAAAAATATTTTTTGCAGCCTCCATCTGATTCAAGTTCATAAGCAAGGTACCTTGTTTAATTCTTGCATGCAAACAAATCGGATGCTGCGGGTAATGATCCAACAACTGCTGCAAAATCTGTAGCGTTTCTTGCGCGTACAACAAACCTCTTTTCTCGCAGTAAGTCGCCGCTTGCAATAAAGCAAACGGAGCAAACGATACCGTGGGAGAACGTTGTACAAAGTCTAAAAGGATTTGCTGTGCACGCATGTACGCCTTTTTCTGCGCCAATATTTGTACCCATTCAAATAATGCCGATGCAATCGTTTCTGTGGACAAAATATCCGATGTGCATGCCTGTTTTAAATACTGTTCTGCCATCGTATCTTCTCCCAACTTAGCAAACAGTAATCCTTTCAACAACGTAAGTTCCATCTTGTCTTCTTCCAACATGAACCGTTCATCTAAAGCACCAAAACACTCTAAAGCTTGGTCCACGTCCTCCAACTGTAACAAACATTTTCCCTTCAACAACATAAATCGATCCCATAAATGCACTTTTAAAAAATGAAATTCATGCTGTTCCAAGAAAAGTAAAGCCTGCTCGTAGTCTTGACAATCCAGTAAATGTTGCACATACACAAGCTTCAATTCAGCCCTACGTACGGGTGTTAACAGAGACAAATCGGAACAAACGTCCAACTGCTGCTGTATTTCCTGCTGTGTTTCTTCGCACAAAATGCCACTTAAAATCCATTTGTAGGCCAGCTCTTCACGTATATCAAGCGCCAAGGTACTCCATAGAAGTTCCTGATACAAATAGTACGCTCGATTGTAATCTTCGTCTAAAAAATATAAATCGGCCTGCAGAGAAGTATAATAATCTATTTCCGATCTCAGCGATGCACATTTTTTAGCTTCATTCAAATCATCCGCTATGAGACGATAATGCGGCGGATCCTGCAAAAAATGTATTTTAGCCAACAGCAGATGCGCATTCTTTTTTAAATTTTCCGGTAGTTTTGGCAATATGTTTTGCAATTTCTGCTGAGCGTTCTGCATTTGATTCTGTTTTACTAGAAATTCAATTTCAACTAACCTTAAATAATAAGCCCAGCGATGCCATTGACGCTTTCGAAAGAACTTTTGTAAAACACGTATTTGGGGCCCCACTTCATTTTCATCCATGGATAAAAACCACGTTTTGAGAACCGAATTCACCCAGGTGGGCATTTCCTGCACAGACTGTAAAGCCTCCAGTAAAAATGCACTCAAATCTTCCTTTAAAATACTTTTAACGCGCATCAACCACAAATAATAGACAGATTTTTCCGTAGATTCCACATCGGGATTTTTCAGTAAATTTTTTAATAACACCTGCATTTTATCCCATTTTTTTTGCCCAAACAGCGCCGCCAAATACGTTTGTACATAATTTGTCGAAAAAAGCAGGCTATCGTTCGTTCCCAAACACTCAACCTTTAATTTCATCTGCAATGCTATCTCCAGTAATCCTTGCAATTTGTGCTCCCCAACAATCTCCCGGATACGTTTCCACTGCGCACACCATTGAGGACCATGCATTGGGTACGCCACAACCGATTGCAACAGTAGATACCAAACCTTTTCTTCAATAAACTGAAAATCTGACAATCGGTAACGCATGACGACCGATGCATCGATCTTCTGTTCCATCATCCAGGTAAATAAACTACACGTCAACGCATAGCCTGCGTCTCTCAACGATAAATTTTTCTGGCGTAACATGGCGGCAAAATCGTTTCTTTGAAAAGCAGCCCTAGCCAGGTACGTACGCACCCGACTTCCCTGTGGAAATTTAAACAAAACGTACGAATGCAAATATTGCTCAGCCAATTCGGGCAATTCAAAATTTAGCGCCACAGAAGCAGTCGTTAAACATTTATCTAGGCCAACTCCATATTCACACCTTACGGATATAGGTAACAAAAGTATCGCACAAGCCAATATACGTGTATGCCTAGAAAAAAACATTTTCACCGCTCACTTATCCTTCGTACAACATAATAATCCAACGTATTTCCCAACTATCTTCGGTCGTATTTTTTGAACGTTTTTTCCATTTAAATTGCGTGTCTACTTTCCAAGTATTGGCAGCAATTGTCGACCAGGTGTACGTCTGACTGAGAATGTCGGGCGCATGGGCATCTACGCTCAAAGAAACGGTTAATAGATTGCGTGCATTTAAACGATAAGATACGGATAAAGAATCTTGATTGGTAACACCGCTATTCTTGGTTTTTGCCGTGTAAGAATGCGTACAAGAGACACGCCACAAATCATTTTCATAAAAAGAAAGCGTTGTATTGGCCTCATTAAGCTTTTTTTGTCTGGGATCTACACGTGCGGACAAATTCCAGCTAAAAAATGAAGCCGGCGACCACTCTGTATCGACAAAGAAGTCCGATAAAGTCATTTGATTGTCCATTCGTTTTAATCGGAAATCTTGATACAAGTTACACTTGAACCATTGCTTTGGGTTACCCGTCTTATAATTTGTGTACAAATAATTTTCTAACCCAACACGCAGCAAATGCATGTCATTGAGGTCATCGCAATCCCTTCGATTCAATAAATCAATTTCTTGAAAAGATGTTTTCACCTCATCATTTTCACGATCAATCGCCGGAATATGACCGCTTCCCGCATGTCCATTGGGCAGGTATCGATACTGCACAACCGGTGTACAAAGGTGTCTGAAATTATGTATGTTCCAATACTCATTTTCAAACGTGTATTCACCGTAAAACTTGAATCGTAAATCAAACCCAACTTGCCCTAAAAAACGCTCGTAATCCTTATGCACCGCACCTTGCAATCCCCAATATTTTAAGGTACGCGCTCCCGCAACAGGCGTTACGGTACACCAAGATGATAAATCGCAAGGCACCGAAATGCCTGCAAATACGTCTGCGCGTCTCAACTCTTTTTCCTGCAAGTCTTTTGTTGCCCCCACAATGGGCTTCTCTCGCAAATGACTGAATCCTACACCCCACTGATAGTAAGCCGGAGTATCTTTTAAACGAACCGGCAAATATTCGAATCGTACTTCCGGCAAACGTTCTTGAATGCGCTGGAAATTGTTAAAACGATGGCGGGCCGTTATGCTCGTAATTGAGTTTTCTGTACGGTGCGCTACTTCGGCAAAATTATCCGGATGTTGTCGGGTACCATCGTGCTCATCGGGCCGAAAATCTTTGATTACATTTGCGTCCTTCATCCATTCTATCTGGGTAACCAAATCCGTTTGTTCTCCCAAACTTTGCCTGTGTTGCCAATCAACAAAAAAACGTGGATTCTCAAGTGTTTTCCCATTCAAAGTACGCGAAGAAGCATCCGCATCGTGAATGCGAGCTCCCTTAAATCGACCCGCAATATCCTCCGTATCGTATTCCAAAATACCTCCCACCAAAAATTCTCTCTTCCTGTAATAATCCGCCATTAGGCCAGGTTTTACGGACCACCCCATATTGAACAAAATATCGTTTCTCACGTAGCGACCATAGTCTTTACTACGCTTAATAAGCCCAACGTCCGACTTCCAACGTACGGTCGATTCCTCAAAATCGTGTTTATAGTAGGGGGTAAAAAGAATAGGTACGCAGCCTACTCGAAAAAGAGCATCCTGCAGTTCCAGGTACCTATTGCCGTACAAAGTACCCGTCCGCGCGTGGACATTAAGGCCTATCCAACTTTTTCCGTTATAATAAACATCTACGTCATCTGCGCGTAAATGTTCTATAGGCCCCCTTAAATTGTTGCCCGCGATCCCGTGACCTTTCAATTCCAAACGAAACTTGGGCATTGCTACGCTCTTATCTCGCAAATAGTATTGCCCCCAAGAGGCAACAAGGCGTAGCGCATTGCGCGTTACTTTCACCTGCTCTTCCGCAATTGCTTTCGCTTCCTCCGGGAAAAAATAAATGCGATGCGCCTGCAAACGCACATCCTTGTGATTAAATTCGGCATTGCCTTCCGCCAAAGAACGCTTCGTTTTACTATCAAAAACGACAGGTTTATCGGACGTAATGGTGGGCAATTCACACGTCGCCCATTTTACAAACAACAAAAAACAACCGTAAATTAAAAAAAAGTGCTTAACCTTGATTTTCACCCTTTCATCGTGTATTTTTTCTAAGCATGCGACAAGTTAATTTGCTTAAAAATATCCGTTTAGCCATGCAATGTATTCTTTAGAAAATGATTGGCAAAGATACGTCGCAATGGGGGCAACCTACAAAAGTACCTCGTAGTCCTTAGGTCCTACGAATCTTACGGTTCCCTCGAAACCGACTGAATCTGGAGTCCTTAGACCCGATGGGCTTTACATGACCTTATAGCTTTATCGAGAACTGACCTGAATCTGTAGCCCCTAATGTTCAGCGTAACAAAGTATAGCATAGTATAGTATAGTATAGTATAGCCTAGCAGCCTAATCGACCCCTACGCAACGCCCCCTTAGGACACATTTGCCTAAAAAGTACTGCGACAACCATCCCAAACTGGCGGTGAATACAATGACTATGCCCACAAATATAAGATTAAAATATATCCAATCCATTGTTCATCTAGATTTTTTATCCAATGAAGCAGCGGAGGCCTAACAATACTTTTTTCAAGTTTCCTACTACCATGAACGCTTGTATCGGAAGCGGAAGCCGATGGGCACTACATGCGTTTTGTAATCAGGCTTCTGAGAATTTTAAAGGTTAACCCAACATAGCGATAAAAGGCATGTGGGTTACAAATATTCGAGCCATGTGATGGAAAATCGATGGGAATCCTTATTGTTTCCCCTATTTTGCTAAAGGTCTTATGCGGCAAAGATGTTTGCGACTTTTACCACCCGAAAGAAATGCAATGCGTTTGGCCGAAACAACTTACCGCCGACTGCATATCTATCCCGTATTGTTTCAAAGCCCTAACGTGTTTCTTTACGATAGGTATAATAAATGTTTTTGTAGGATGCGAGTTTTGCTCCCCTACTTGATAGCCTACGAACGGACGCCGAGATTTGGGATCTTTCGTCGGCATTTTATTTTCCTAATTATAGGGTGTTCCAATCGGTAAATACTTACTATATGCATACCCATTTTTGTTTACTTTTCTTAAAACACGCAACCTGCCGACTCAAGG
>JAIRKR010000030.1 GCA_031260015.1 Puniceicoccales bacterium | reverse complement strand
CACTGCGAACCAATCGGTACCCCAAGACGACGTGCCCTTCCAAACGTCCCAAGCGTGTTCGATCAATACCCTCAATGCTTTCGTAACGGTACTCCAAAACTTTTCCCACATCGTGCAGGAGGGCTCCTGCGATGGCCAAATCCCTATTTACTTGCGGGTACAAAGGTAATAGAGCCTGAACGATGCGCACTACGTGCACGCTATGTTCCAATAAGCCATGCCAGTAAGCGTGATGCATGGAAGCGGCGGCTACGCTTGTAAAAAATTTTTCTCCCAGGTCTTCAAAAACCTGCTGCACGGTCGCCGATAATTGGGGTTGTTGGATTTGATTGACAAAAGCGTACAATTCTTCCTTTAGCAACTCCACCGGCTCTTCGGGTTTCTCCAGAAGGCGTCCCAGCCAACCTTCATAGGATTCATCTTTGACCTCCGCAACATGCTTTACGCGCGGACTCAGTTTTTCTGCGTAAAATTCAATATGCCCCTGCAGGTAAACGATCTGTGGAAATTTGCGTGTTTCGGTTTGAAAAAAACTAAAAGCTTGTGTCCCTTCAAAGCAATTAAAGGTAAATGTATCCACCGCATCTCCAACTTCGACTTGCATAAACACCCCGCCGTTGCGACCTACTTTTGTGTTCACTTTTCGAACCAAAACAACGGTTTCAAAGCCCGCATTCACATCGAGCTGCTTGATCTCTTTGATGGATAAATAAGTGGGGGTTTCTGTCATTTGGATAACAATAATCGAGTTCCTATGGCTAAAAAAATAAAAAGTCCGACCACATCGGTGATGGCGGTCAGAAAAATGTATGAACTTTGGGCGGGATCGAAGCGCAGCCTTTTGAGTGCCAATGGAATAATGGCGGCAACCAAGCCAGAAAGTAGCATCGTGAGTGCCATCGAAAGAAAGACCGTTAAACCCAGGAGAAAATTCTTTGACATTTGCATGGCCAATAAACCTCCTAAAAATCCAACAAGCAGTCCGTTGAGAGCTCCCTTTAAAAGCTCTTTGGCACAAATAAAGATGCCCTCTCCTTTGCGAAATTCATCCAACGCTAATCCGCGTATCGCGACCGCCAACGTCTGCGCACCCGCATTTCCACCAATACTGGCTATCACCGTCATAAATGCAGCCATCCAACTCATTCTCTCGATGGCATACCCAAATTTAGAAATGACGAAAGCGGATAAACAGGCCGTTAACAAATTAATCAGGAGCCACGGATTACGTTTTTTTAAGCTATACCACACGGTATCGTGAATACTTTCATCGGCACCGGCACCGTGCAATTGTTGTAAATCGGCCGTAGCCGCCTCTTGAACGATGTCTAAAACGTCATCGTGAGTCACAATACCCAACAGACGATTTTTTTCGTCAACGACCGGAATTGAAAACAAATTGTAGGCAGCCATCGTGTTGGCGACGATTTCTTTATCAACTTCGGGCAAGCAGGCATTCCTAATATTGGTGCGCATAATGTCGCCAATACGCTGCGTCGGTTGCGAAAAAACGAGGTCTTTCAAGGACGTTATCCCCACAAGGCGATTCTTATCATCTAAAACGTACAAGTCGTACAAATTTTCTACCTTTTCTTTATGTTGTCGAATGTTGCTGAGCGCTTCGTTTAAAGTCCAAGATTGTCGAAGCGTCGCCACCGCGGGATTCATCACACCTCCGGCGGTGTTTGGGTCGTAACGCAGCAGTTTACGCAGTGCAAATGCGGTTTCCGGATGGATATGCGCCAACAATCGTATCTTATTGCCTTCGTCTAGTTGCCCCATTAAGTCGGCCGCATCGTCGGCGTCCATCAATTCAATAATGCGTGCGGCACGAAACTCACGCATCGCACTCAAAACTTCCGCAGAATCTTCAACATCCATTTCTGCCAGAACATGAGATGCGTGTTCGTTGGACAGTTTCCTCAAAATATTCCGGCGTTCATCAACCGTCAGACGTTCAAGAAAATTACCCACAATGTAAGGTGACGTTCTTGCCAATTTGTCCAAATCCAAAGACTTAAGTGGGTTTTCCAAATGCTTATCCAGTTCGTCCAACGTATATTGATCGAGCTGTTTTGCAATTGGGTGATTTTGGATAAAATCCAGCATAAGGTAGCATAAAGGTTTCTACGGTCTATTTCGCATGTAGAAGACTGAATGACTCTATTTTTTTTCGCAATGCCATTTTTTAGTTTTTCATGCATGCCGACGGGCATAAAAATTTTAAAGGCAAGATTTGTTTATTTTTCACAAAATAACAAAAAAACAGCGTTATTCTTCCCAAAACAGTATATCTAACATTGATTTTTCTTAAAAAAATGTTTTTACAGGTAGATAGGACAACTTAGTATGGATATAAATATGACACAAAAGATTTTAAAAATAAAACAGGGTTTTGTTTGCTTATTGTTAAGCGGACAAGGCTTTTGGTTTCAAGGTTGTTCTTCTTTTTCTTTGGGGAACAAAAAAGACACACCTGCAAGTAATGCAATGGGACAAAGCACCCTTGTCAAAGTTGATCGTTTTCTTCCAGGGACTCAAGGCAATGAAAATATAGCTACACAGCCGTTGGAAGAACCGTTGGTAAAAAAGAGTGTTCCCCTCTCGAGCGGTATACGTGCGCTGCCCAGGAGACCTGTAGTACTCATCGAGGAAGACTTTGAGGAAGAGAACGAAAACGATGAAAATATAAAATTTGGTCCAGCGGAAGAAAATGTCTATGTGGTTCGCAAAGGTGATTCTCTGTGGTCCATCGCACGCAAACATCATGTAAGTTTGCAACAATTGATGGAAGCAAACCATTTGAATGGAAAATCGATTTTACAAGCAGGTATGCACTTAACCATTCCGACGGTGAACATATTCACAACAGGCAAAAGCCTTTTGCCCGTGACCGAGTACGTTGTACAAAAAGGAGATACCTTATCGCGTATTGGACAGCAATATCATTTGACGGTCAATGAAATTAAGGCGTACAATCATTTGAAAGGTGATGTAATTTTTGTGGGACAAAAGTTAAAACTGCAAGGGGTAACGCAGCCCATAGGGGAGGAAAAAAAATTGGGGATTGCGCAGCAAATGCCCTTAATCAAGGGTGAAAAATACGTTGTTCAAGCGGGAGACACGCTTTCTGCAATCGCAATGCGTTCTGGGCTTAAGGTGGATGATTTGATTCGGATAAACAATATTAAAAATCCAAAAGCTTTACAAATTGGGCAGGTCATTTATTTGGGATTGGAGGCGAAAAATGAGGTGCCTCCTTCGTTTAACATCCTTAATTCCAATTTGGAAGGAAAATCTTCTGCCATAAACGGTGATTTTTTTAAAACAACCGAAAATCACGCACTTCGGTCTACCGAACCTTCCGCAACATCCAAAATTTCTCCCGGAGACGACGAAGATTTTGAAAGTTTATTTGACGAAGATGAAAGCATTTCCGTGGTCCCTTTAGAGGAGGTCAAGTAACGCGTTTGCAAAAAATATGAGCCAGTTGCGGAGAAGTAACGGTTTAATTTTAAGTGCTAGCATTTGTTTAACGTTTTACGGCCTGTTAATTTTATACAGTGCCTCTCAACCTTTTGGGCCCGATATGCTTTTATTTAAAAAGCAATGTATTTGGTTGGGGATTGCTTTTACGGGTCTATGTGTTTTTACATTCGTAAATTTAGAGAAGTTAAAAACGATAGCTCCCGTTTTAGGATTCATTACCCTCTTGGCTCTCTGTATCGTATTGATACCCGGTGTGGGTTTGTGGATTCACGGCACACGTCGTTGGATTTCTTTGTGTGGATTAAGAATTCAACCGTCGGAATTGGCAAAAATAGGTTTCGTCATTTTTTTCGCTTATTTCCTAGCCGAGCATGTTCATGAAGTACGCTATTGGTTCAAAGGTTTCTTGAAACCTTTGGGTGTGATTGCTACATTTGCATGTTTGGTTATCGTGGAACCTGATTTTGGAACGGCTTTTTTATTTGGATGGATTGGACTTATTTTACTGTTTCTAAAGGGTGCTCAACTTAAGTTTATAATACCTTCGTGTTTCTGTGCGCTATTGCTTTTTATGTTGGCGGTCTATTTGAATCCGGTACGGTTAAGACGTATCACCGCTTTTTTAGATGTTGAAGGAAATCGGTTATCGGGGGCCTACCAATTGTGGCAAAGCTTAATCGGCTTTAGTGCCGGTGGATTAACGGGGGTCGGATTGGGACAAGGGCGCCAACAATACTTTTTTTTACCGGAGGCGCACACGGATTTCATTTTTGCCATTCTGGCTGAAGAATTGGGTATATTGCACGTTTTGATCGTTCTGTGCTTGTTTGCTATTATTACCTTCCATGGATTAAAAATTGTTCGAAGCATGGGGAATCCTTTTTTATTTTTTGTGGGTGTTGGGGCTTTAAGCTTTTTGATTTTCCAGGCTTTTTTTAATATGGGGGTTGTAACCGGCCTGTTGCCCACAAAGGGGTTAGCCTTGCCTTTCTTGAGTTACGGAGGCTCAAACTTGTTGACGAGTTACTGCTTTATTGGAATTCTCATTAATTTGGGTCGAGGTCGATACCACTTACCTCAAAGTTTGAGGAAAGGGACATGAGTCATTTTTTAATTGCTTGCGGAGGAACGGGGGGACACTTGTCTCCGGGTATTGCACTTGCCCAGGAGCTCATTGCACGGGGACACGCATGTACACTGATTATAACGCAGAAGATGGTTGATAAAAAGTTGTCGCAAGCATATCCCGACATTTCATTTGTACATTTTTGTGGTATTGGTTGGTCAAAAAGGTTTTGGTTATGGCCAAAGTTTTTATTGCTTCAGTTAAGAAATTTCTTTGCTTCAATAGGACTTTTGAAAAAACTGCAGGTGGATTTAGTGTTGGCGTTTGGAGGGTTTATAAGTGTAGGCGTTTTTGGAGCTGCAGTCTTGTTAAGAAAATTCCGGGTACTTCACGAAGCAAACCAATGCCCCGGGAAAGCAATCCGTTTTTTAAGTCATTTTGCCAAACGTATTTATTTACCTCCGGGCGTCCATTTGAGGAAAATTGCTATAAAAACGGTTAAAACTTTGGGGTTCCCCGTGCGTAGAGAGATGCAAAAAATTGATCGGTGGAGTGCGAGAAAACAATTGAATTTATCTCAAGAGCAGCGCGTTTTAGTCGTTGTGGGTGGCAGTCAAGGAGCCAAAGTGCTCAACAAGTGGGTTATCGATAATTTTGAAGCGCTTGGAGAAAAAGGCATCAACGTAGTTTGTGTGACGGGGGTTGGGCAGGGAAGCGAAAGAGAAGTAGAAAAGTGTCAGGCAGATGGGCAAAAGACAAAGTTAATTTTGATTCCTTTTGCCTTAAACATGCACGTGTTATTTTCGGCTGCAAATTTAGTCATAAGTCGGGCTGGAGCGGGGACCATCGCCGAATTAGCGCGTTGCGAAACCCCTTCCATATTGATTCCTTATCCCTTGGCCACCGATAATCATCAATACGCCAATGCCCTCTTTTTCGAACGTAAAGGAGCTTGCCTCATGTTAAAGCAAGAAGCCATGTCGCATAATTTGTTTAATGAAGTAATCCACCTGATTGCGGATGAATGCTTGCTGGAAAATATGCGTTATAATATGAAACAATTAAACCGTGAAGATGTAACGAAATTGATTGCCAATGACTTGGAACAATTGCTCATGCCCATTGAGTCAATTGTCTAAAGAGATCTTTTGCCGATCTTTGTTCAGTCTTTTAAGAAAACATTTCACGCATCCGTTTAGCCTATGAATAAAGCGCCCTACGGCATTTTTATGAAAATAAGTTTTTTAGATTTGATCTTGCATGGAAGTTTTTCGTTAGAAAATGATCGCTATGAGAAGATAAATAAATGTTAATTATACACGCATGCATATTAAGGATGCCATTGAAAAGGTTGCCGCAGAATGTCCGCTGCATCCTGCCATTAAAATACCGCAAAGGCATGGCCTTCATAGCGTTCATTATAAAGTAATTTCCTTTGAAACATTAGGGGATTGCGTAGGGAAACTGAGTACATACTTATTTGGTCAAGGTATCGCGCGCGGCGATAGAGTATTGGTCATGGTTCCCCCAGGAGAAGATTTATTGGTACTCATATTTTCGCTTTTAAGTATAGAAGCTATCCCTATTATCATTGATCCGGGTATGGGTGCAAGGAACTTTCTTAACTGTGCTAAAAAGACGCAACCCAGCGTATTGGTGGGATGCCCCAAAGTACGCTTCTTATCTCCGTTTTTGTTTTTAAAGGTTAGGACCTTGCGTAAAAAAATTATGCTCACCCGTTCTTTAAAAAAGCAACTTGAGACCCAAGGATTTATTTGCAATTTGCAGAAGAATTGTAATTTAGACAATCCTGCCGCTATTTTATTCACCTCTGGTTCTACAGGGTATCCCAAGGGTGCTTTGTATACTTATCGACAATTAAATGCGCAGGTGGAAGCCTTACAGAAGGCCTTTAATTTTCAACCGGGTGAAGTAGATCTGCCGCTTTTACCCGTATTTTCGCTATTTAATCCGGTATTAAAGATGACTACGGTGGTCCCGGAAATGGATCCATCGCACCCGAGTGCGCTCAATCCAGCGTACATTGTTGAGGCCATCCACCGCTGTCATGTAACGAATAGCTTTGGATCACCGCGTTTGTGGACATGCATTGCCGATTACTGCGAAAGTAAACAAATTATGTTACCTTCGCTCAAGCGTGTGTTCTTGGCTGGAGCTCCCGTACATCCGCTTTTGTTGAAGCGTGTGCAGGATTTATTACCCAGTGGGGAAGTGTACACTCCCTATGGTGCGACGGAAGCTTTACCCATTGCCTGCATAAGTGCAAAGGAAGTTATGGAAGAAACGTATGCGCAGACTTTGCAAGGGAAGGGAACTTGCGTTGGATTTCCTCTACCCAACGTTCGCATACGCATCATTCCCATTACAGAATTACCCTTAACAACTTTGCCAGACCTATTACCCATCCATAATATCGGAGAAATTGTCGTCCAGACACCGTACGCGAGTGAAGCTTACGTCAATGATCTTCCCGCAATGGAAAAAGCTAAAATTGTTGCCGACAACGTTGTATGGCATAGGATGGGAGACCTGGGATACTTGGATGAAAGAGGACGTTTGTGGTTTTGTGGTCGAAAGGCGGAATGCGTTGTCACCAATTCGGGAAAAACTTACTATACGGAGTGTTGCGAAGCTGTTTTTAATGCCTGTCCGGAAGTATTTAGATCGGCGCTGATTGGCCACCGGCAGGGAAGTACAACATCTCCGGCGATTGTTATTGAGCCCAAGATAATGCCTATGCGTCGAAAGGATAAAGAAATTCTGCTAGATCGCGTGCGACAATGGAGTAAGCAATGCGCGTTTACCTGCGATATTGAGAAATTTTTCCTATACAAAAATTTTCCCGTTGATGTGCGTCACAACGCAAAAATTCATCGCCTAAAACTGGCACATTATTTTCAAAAACTTTAATGCAATGATAAGTACGCATGCATCCAGTATTTAGAAACTTTACTAATTACAAAATACGTTCAACCCCTCCAAGGGCCCGTGCATTAACCTCTACTTGACTTATTTGTCCTGGTTATGAACGTTTTGATGCCTATTTAGAAAGTTGATCCATGGCCACCAAAGCCTGATGTGCTTTTTCTGTGGAAGCATCCCAGACAAACGTTAGTTGAGGTATATATTTTAATCGGACCATTTTGCTGACATTTAATTGAATTGCATGTCGAACTTTTTTGAGAAACCCTAAAGCATCCTTGCGTACTGAAGCGTTATAGACTGAGAAAAATACGCTCGCCATCCGTAAATTTGAAGCTGTTTCGACCTTCGTAATTGTAATGGAAACAGCCTCTGACGTAAAAGCATTATGGAGATATTCGCTGATGGCTCGTTTTAGCAGTTCGTTTACGCGTACAATACGAAAATTGTCCATAGGTTTTATAAAGAGGCAAGTTTGGCGACCATTTCGAAACATTCTATGGAATCTCCTTCCATATAACTTGCGGGTGCGTCGTGTAGCTGAATACCGCATTCGTATCCGGATTTTACTTCGGTAACATCCTCTTTAAAACGCTTTAGCATTTGAATTTTTGTTTCAGCTATAACTTTATTATTGCGCATCAAACGCGCCGATGCATCGCGTACAACACGGCCGGCCACAACCATGCAGCCCGCAACCTGCCCTTTTGCCAATGGGAATACTTGACGAACTTCGGCAGAACCCAACTTGCTTTCCACCCACTCCGGATCCAACAGTTCACGCATCAAGTCTGTGACCTGTTGAACCAATTCGTAAATGATATTGTGTTGCACAATCCTTACTTGATGATGTTTGGCCGCACCTAAAACACCCGTTTCTAAACGTGTGTTAAATCCAACTAAAGTTGCCTGTGCCGCGTGTGCCAAGTAAATGTCGTTTAAGCTTATGGGCCCCACATCGGCAGTAATAATTTCCAAAACTACTTTATCGCTTTTGATGGCTTTTAGGCAATCTGTGACGGCTTCAGCGCTGCCGTGGACGTCGGCATGAATCATGACTTTTAAAGTCTTTTGTTTATTCGACTCAATGGCGGCCATAAGTTCACCAATATTCGTCACTTTACCTCCATCTTCTGTGGGTTGCACTTGTTTCAATTGTCGTGTATGGGCTTCGGCTTCTCGCTTGGCTTCTTTCTCATTTTTAACAACTTTGAAGTTAGCGCCCGCACTGGGAGCGTCGGACCAGCCTAAAATTTGTACAGGTGTAGCCGGAGTCGCCTCTTTGAGTGGGTCCCCATTTTCATTCAGTAAGGCGCGCGTTTTACAGTAACAATCACCGCACACTAAAGCATCACCCGTTTTAAGGGTACCTTTATCGATAATCACGGTTGCCGTGGGACCTTTTCCGACTTCAACTTTAGATTCGATCACGACACCTTCGGCAGCACACCGAGGATTTGCCTTTAATTCCATCATTTCAGCCTGCAGCAAAACGGCTTCCAAAAGATCGGTTACGTGCGTACCTTTAAGGGCAGAGATATCGACGCACAACGTCTCGCCTCCCCAATCCTCAGAGGCAATTCCTCGTTTTTGCATCTGCTGTTTGACGCGATCTACATTGGCGCCTTTGGCATCTATTTTGTTAATGGCCACCACCACAGGTACATTTTCTTTTTGAGCAAACGATAATGCCTCATCGGTCTGCGGCATAAAACCATCGTCGGCGGCAACTACCAAAATTGCGATGTCGGTCACGGTTGCTCCACGCTGTCTAATTTTTGAAAAAGCGGCATGTCCAGGCGTATCTAAAAAGGTTATTTTCTTACCTGCATGTTCGATCTGATAAGCACCCACATGCTGCGTAATCCCTCCCGCTTCTTTGGCAACAACATTACTTTTTCTTATAAAATCCAATAAAGTTGTCTTTCCATGATCCACGTGACCTAAAATGCAAACAATTGGAGGACGTGATTCTAAAAGTTTACTTTCTTCTTCAGGTGCTTTTGTTGGCTGCTGACCGCGTGTACTTGTTGGAACTTGAGTTCTGTGTTTGAATACAACTTCAATACCGTATTTAGAAGCAATCTTTTGCGCAACCTCTTCGCCAATAGCTTGGTTCATGAAGGCAAAAATACCCATTTCCATGAGCTCCGAGATCAAACGAAAAGGTTTTATGTCGAGCAAGGTGGCAAATTCACTCACGACGATAGGTGGCTTGATAACAAGCTGCTTTTTCTCCGCAACGCAGGCCCCATTTACTTTGTCCTCGAGAATGGGCGCTTCTTCCGCAGACGACTTGAACAAAGTAGGCATTGGAGAAATCATAGGTGCCATCATGACTTTGGAGGGAGTAGGCTTCAAGGGTAGCGTTCCTGAAGCGGTCTCCTGAGCCGGAGTATCGAGAATAACCGCCTTTTTTTGATCTGCCAGAAGTTTTCTTTCCGCATACACCTGGGCTGCGCTTTTTACAAAAGAACCCATTGCAAGTGATGGTTGGACATCGGGTGAATTCTTTTGTGTCGTTTTTGGCAAGGGATGGGATGCGGGTTGCGGCTCTATGGCTACGTTTTGTTCAACCTCCTTGTTGTCAGCATGGGTATCTGGACCAGAAAGTACAGGATTCCCCTTACTATGGTAGTCATGAACAATTTCTTCGGCGTAAATGTGGGGAATAGTGCTTGAAGGGCTTTTTACGTCAAGACCTCTCTTCTGGAGAATTGCAATAAGTTCCTTGTTATCTAAATTGAGTTGACGTGCCAATTGATAAATTCTAACTCCCATACCTATGCTGCCTTTCTTATGTGTCTCACTATTTTACCAATAATTGCTTAGCTTCCTGAATAATTGTCTTCGATTCGGTTTCTCCAATACCCACCTCCATCAAATCCGTTTCGGTGACGCCCTCAAACGCTTCCAAGCTTGTAATCCCGATGGCAACTAAGGTAGAGGCAATTTGATTTGTAACGGAAGGTAATTGGTTTAATATTTGCATGGCTCGGGTACGTTTTTCTTCGAATCCTAATTCGGAACGTTGCGGTATGCGATTTACTTCTAATTTCCATCCCAATAATCGCGACGTTAAACGAGCATTTTGTCCTTTACGACCTACAACGGATGCAAAATCTTTTTCGTCAACCTCAAAATGAATGGTATGATTTTCGTGGTCCAGAGTTAAATTTTGTGGGATGGCTGGACGAATAGCTTCCCGTACCAGTACGGTAATGTCGTCGGAGTAACGAATAATGTCTACCTTTTCTTGCCCCAATTCTTTTAGGACGTTTTTAATGCGTGATCCTCGCGTACCCACGCAAGCACCTACGGGATCCACCTTGGGATCACGTGTATCCACGCAAATTTTGGTACGATATCCGGGATCTCTAACAATGGAACGAATAAAAACAGTTCCTTCCGTGAGCTCTGCGACCTCGCATGACAAGAGACATTTTACAAAATCAACGTGACTGCGACTTAAAATCAATTCGGGACCATGCGCCGTCGTTTTTATGTCCAGTAGCAAACAGCAGATGCGTTCGCCTGGGCCGTAGTTGTCGCTCCAAATAGCATCCTGACGCCGCAAAACATCTTCCGCTTTACCGAAGTCAATGCTGAGATCTCCTTTTTCCTGTCGACGAACGATGCCCGTAATGATGGTCCCTATACGATCCTGAAATTGTTCATACACGTGTTCTTTTTCAAAACGCCGGATGCGTTGCATGATGAGTTGACGCGCCGTTTGAGCGGCAATGCGTCCTAATAAAGAGGGATCTATGGCTTGTTCGAAAATGTCGCCCAGCGCCACCTGCGGGTTTGCTTGTTTTGCTTTGACAATGTGTATTTCCTGGGAAGGGTTGGCCACAAAGTCAACCACTTTTAGCAATGTCCATGCACGTAGAGATCCCGTTTTGGGATCGATTTCTACGCGAACGTCTTGTCCGGCATTCAATCCTTTTTTTGCAGCGCTGCTTATGGCCATAGAAATAGACTCAATCATATCCTTGCGACAGATTCCTTTTTCTTTTTCCATGTATTCCAAAACGGACAATAATTCATTACTCATAGAATTATTATCAGGAAAGCGTTTCTAAACGATTTTGTCAATATGTTGCTGTAGATATTACGCAGGCTCCTTGAAAGATTGTCTGCTAGGCACCTATTTTGATGCGCGTTTTCGTCCGCTACATTTTAAACAAAACTGCAATAATTTTGCCGCATGATCAACATTACAATAAGCGAACGCCACCCACAAACACCTTTACCTATGCCCTTTTTAATCCGATAAAAACTTATCGATCTTCATTAAAATTGAAATCGGTAAAGGTCTCACGGCAACCGTGATTATTCATCAAAGTATACTTAACCAGACCCCAACCTGCTTATTTGAGTGGTACCTGGAGAGGGGATCGAACCCTCACTCCGTTCAAAGAACTGGATTTTGAGTCCAGCGCGTCTACCAATTCCGCCATCCAGGCAAATCTTCTTTGATTTATACTGCTTAGCATGGTTTGTGGATAGCAAGCTTTTTTTGGCAAAAATATTTTTGCCATTACATTAGAGCACAGATGATCTTTCAAAATGCACGGATGTAAAAGTCTTTTCGACGCATGTTGCACAACGTCAGTACCTCATATAAATATTTCTAGATGTCAGCCGTATCTTTTTCATTCCATGCATTGTTGCAAAATACAGGATAGTGTTCCGTTACGGAAAATAAAGCATGTAAGAGAAAATCCAAATAAACGAGTAATCAGTTTTTAGTAATATCGATTTTCCCACGGAGTGTTGCTATCAAGAGGCTGTATTGAGCCGGGACTTTCAGGAAAGAAGCATGATATTCTATTGCCCACATTGACTAAATATTTTTCCCCTACACTTAATTTCAACTTGTTATAGCACTTATTCCAATCGGCAGTTCCCGGTTGGATTCCAGCTAAACCTATACGCGTGTTATTATTTGGATAACCATCTATAGAATAACTATAAGATGTCTTGCCCAATGGCCTACGACCCCATCTGTGTAGGTAATTATTGCCGCCGCGGTTTGGGTCCAGCAAATGACCGGATACAAAAAGACATAATTTATCTGGTATATCATCTGCCACATCCGGAGGCCACTCATTAAAGATGAGGTAGTAAGCACGGCAAGCCTTCATGATATCCAGGGTATCTTCGAGCGTAGAATTGAGTCGAAAATCTTCGGTAGCTTTCTTAAAACCTGGAATTGCGATGGCAGTCAAGATAGCCACAATACACAGCGTGACAATGATTTCAACGAGCGTAAAACCGTTACGACTTAGGGAGGGATACTTCCTTTGTCCTTGAATGTATTTACCTGAAAACGGCGGCGTGTGGGCGACCCAGAGACGCATTAAACGAACCGTACCGAAAAAAACAATGCGAAGGCATGCAACCCCGTGAAATAATCCCGAACATCCGAAGGACTTCACCCATCCCAGTCTCCGGCTCGGTCTCAACCGTTGTTCTGGTTCCAATCTTTGGTTCGATCTCAATTTCAGGACCGATCCTAACCGTCGACACGGTCCCAACCTCCGGACTGATTCCAAAACCGGTTCCAACCTCTGGATTGGTTTCGATCCTCGACACAATCCTTGACCGGGTCCCAATTTTCGATTGGAATCCTCTAGCTTGGGAACGCCACTGGCAACTAAGCGCTTAGACGCCTTGAGGTCTTGAGGTCTTGAGGTCTTGAGGTCTTGAGGTCTTGAGGTCTTGAGGTCTTGAGGTCTTGAGGTCTTGAGGTCTTGAGGTCTTGAGGTCTT
>JAIRKR010000053.1 GCA_031260015.1 Puniceicoccales bacterium | reverse complement strand
AAAAATGAAAAAGCAACTTATTTTCAACGCAAAAAAGCAATTATTTTGTAAGATCTTTTTGCTTAAGATCCGGATGCATTTAAAACATTTTAACATCCAAATACATTGCCTTCATATATAGGTGTAAATAATGTCTGTAATAGCGTTAGTGGCACACAAAAATGTTGTCTTTTGCAAAACTTTATTTGTAATAAAAAAAATGAGTTTCTTATTGTACTTGGGTAGAGGGTTTGCATTGTGCGTAGGAATTGGTTGTTATTTTTCTGTAGTCCTCGTATCTATAGGTTGGGTAGGATTGATAACATGTGCGTGGCTACACTACTGTTTTGATCAAAATTTTAAGTCAACATTTTACAATTTTCACAAAAGAATATCCTTTTGGAAACCTGCATGTTGTATCGTTTTCGTAGCATTATTGGGTATTGCATATTCTAATGCCTCATTGGCGGTGAGTAGCTATGGATTTAGAAAATATGCTTATTTTCTATTATTTATTCTTTTATTACCCTACTTTTACTACGATAAAAAATCTGCATCCCTATTATTAGGCAGCTTTGTCATCGGCAGTCTGTTATTTTTTCTTTACGGCATTTTATCTCACAAAGATAGATACCACATGAATCCAATTGCCGTAAGCTTATTTTTTACCCTTGTGCTCCTTGGGACTCAATTGACCCTGTACTGCACATCTAAACAGAAAATCATTCGTATGTGTTTCATAGGAGTGCTTTGTTACCATTTACTCTATATCAATACGGAAAAAACAGGATTTGTTGTGTTTGTCATCGGATACAGTCTAATAATACTTATTTTTCTAAAAAAATACTTTCTGCGCTCACTTTTATCCGCACTGCTGGTCGGCTCAATAATCACTTGCGCCTATAAAAAACCCACCCATTTATTAATACGCGTTCAAAGCTTTGCATGCTCACAGTATCAAACGGTACTTGCTTTGTTAAAACCACAATACAACTCTTGCAAACTACGCTGCCAAAAAACCTATCCTTTTAAGCAATCTTTCACCTATCACCTCCATAATTACATGGACGTAAAACCTTTTAAACAATTTCCATTGCACACGCCATTAAATTACATGCATTTAGGTTGCTTTGGAATTTTATTGGATGCCTCCAGGCAATTGGATGCCTCCAGGCAATTGGATACCTCCAGGCAATTGGATACCTCCAGTTCAGAACGTTTAAAAATGATACACCAATGTTTCATTTTAGTCAAACAAAAACCGCTTATGGGTCACGGGACCTATTCTTTCGGACAATCGCTGATGAACCATAACTGGTGTTTTCTCAATAAAAAAGCTACCTGGCACGCTCAACCCCACAACGAATGGTTACATATTTGCACCCAGTGGGGGTTATTGGGAATAATTGCATTTACGTATTGGTTTAGCTACAGTTTTTATTATGGCTGGAAACACAGACATGAATTTTACGGTCAAGTACTCATCGCTTTAAATGGAGCCTACCTCATTGCCGGCTGTTGCGATTCTGTATTTTTTTCAGCCAGTTACAGATTCGCATATATATTCCTATTTTGTGCCATCGTTGCAAAGCTGGCAGGGAAAGAGTTAAAAGAGGCTAAATAGTAAAGAGAATTCTTTCAAGATTTTAGCATTCTCACAAAGATCAACAGATAACATGTACGCATATGTTAACATCTGCAAGAAAGTACAATATTTTTCATAAAAACAGCTCTTTGTGCGTTTGATAATGATCACTACGAATGAGAAAATTAATTTTTTGGTTCTGATTTTTTAAGAGTTTACCTTATGTTCCACAAGGGCTTTGCACAGGTAGGACACGCTGAGTTTAACCAACAAAGATCAAGGCAACGATACGATTACGTGATGGAGCTCGTATTTGTTTCTTGGGTTTGCATGTTTTTGGCCTAAAACCACAATTACTTTTCTTCGTTTATATTTGGAAAAAATAAACTTTTAGACCTAAAGCAACATTTTCAAACATCACCTTTTCTTTAGGGTGAGTGCGAAAAATATGCCTCCCAAAATGGATGTTACAACGAATGAAATGTAAGCGGCATCCCAACCCCAATACCTGGCAATCGTTGGAACACCAATGCCCACGCATCCACCGGCCAAATAACCCACCGTGCCCGTTAACCCTGCAGCAGCGGCAGCGGCTTTTTTGGAACCAAATTCGGCACCCGATAATCCACCCAAAGTCTGGGGTCCATAAATTAAAAATCCGGTAACGGCCCAAAACATTGTATCTACAATTGGACTTGCCATCCACGCACTCCACAAAGGATCCTGAACAACGCTGGTAAGAATCCAATAAATTCCAATGACAACGCCCAGTAAAATCATCATGTAAGCACCGCAAACGCCTCTTCGACTCGGCATATATTTGTCCGTAAACCAACCCACAAATAAGCCGCCTAGCAATCCTCCTGCTTCCAAAATAGCAACCTTACAACCGGCTACCATGACGCCACTTTGTTGCGTCTGCGCAATGATGGTGGGCCCCCAACAAAAGTATCCCATTCTTACAAAATAAACAAAAAAATTGGCGACGCAGACGATCCACAAGCGATAGTTAAATAGGATATGCTCTTTAAAAATTGTAAAAAAACTCTCACGCACATCCGATGGAGGCATATCCTCTTCAGTTTGTAAACCTTCATAAACTTCTACGGATGGCAATCCCAGAGACTCGGGCGTATCCCTTAAACGCTCCCACAACCAAATTGCGATGGCGAAGCAAATGACGGACGGAACAATAAAAAGATAACGCCAGGAATAGCACTCCAACAACCAAGCACCCCCCAATAGAATGCAGATACTGCCTATTTGATGCGAAGCGTTTACAATTCCCCACCGCATACCCAATTCACGTGGACCGAACCACTGGGTTAAAGTTCTGGAAACAGAAGGCCAGCCCATCGATTGGAAACAAGCGCTCACGGCCAACATCAAACCGAAACAGAATGCCGAATGACAGCACCCTGCGATTAAACTGGCCAATGCCGCACACGCCAAACCAACAGGCATAAAGTAACGGGCATTGGAACGGTCACAAATGGCGCCGCTTACAAACTTAAAAACACCGTAAATAATGGAAAAAACAGAAAATCCCCACCCCACCGCTTCGGCGCTAAAAGGGAATTTCGGAGACGTCTTGGCCATTGAAAAATTTTGTCTTACAAGATAAAAGGAAGCATACCCTACAATGAGGCCATACGTAAGTCTATGACGCCAATACGTATATTCACGACTCACTTCATCGGCTGTTTTATAATTATTTTCGGTTGTTTCGTAAGGACGTACACCCTGAGACATCAAAAATCCTCTTGTTTTTTTATTAGCGTTCTTAAATCCTACAATCAAAAGAAATCATAGTTCACACAAAAAACTCTTTGCAAATCTTTTTATTGAAAATGTGATCCCTACTCATGGAGAACATTTTATGCCACCCACTCACGCACTGCTTCGCTTCTTTCGGGCAAATTTAGCATTATAAAAGCGGGCCCTTGGAGTTTTTTTAGTTTTTTCACTTTCAGGCACCCTAATGGGCTCGAAATCGGGCCAAAAAACTTTTGCCGACGTCACTGGAATTTCTTTTTGAATACATTTTTCAATATGTTTCAACAGGGATTTTTCTTCAGAATCGCAAAACGAAAAAGCACATCCTCTATTGCCGGCACGCCCCGTTCGTCCAATGCGATGCACATAACCATGGGGCTCCTCGGGTAAGTCGTAATTAATTACGTGAGTGATATCCGCCACATCGATACCTCGCGAGGCCACATCGGTGGCTACCAGGACACGTATGGTTCCCAATTTGAATTTATTCAACGCCCTTTCGCGCTCCCGTTGCGATTTATCTCCATGGATGGCAGACGAAGCCACCTCCCCCTTCTTCAATCCTTTGCAAACTCGATCGGCAGCAAACTTGGTGCGCGTAAAAACCAACACACGTCTGCAAGCATCGTGTTTTAAAATGTTGCGCAACAGTTCCTGCTTCTGCGATTTCTGCACAAAAAATAAGCTTTGCTCAACATCTTTGGAAGCTGTTGCCGGCGGTGTAATGTCTATACGTACGGGATGATTTAAAAATTGATCCGATAGGTGCTCGATTGCTTTGGGTAACGTTGCCGAAAATAACAAAGTTTGTCGGCATTGGGGTAATTGTTTAACAATACGTTCTATATCCGGTAAAAATCCCATATCCAACATGCGATCCGCTTCATCTAATACGCAGCACTGGACATATTTCAGCGAAAAACATTTTTGTTGCAAAAGGTCTAAAAATCGGCCCGGCGTAGCCACTAAAACATCAACCCCTTTATGCAACATGTGTATTTGAGGTTTTTCATTAACGCCACCAAAAATAACACCGTACGTTAATTTTAAGTATTTCCCATAATCTTTTAGTTTTTTATGGATTTGCGCGGCCAATTCTCTCGTGGGAGTTAAAATAATCGACCTGGGCAAATGCCAATTTTTCGAAGTACGATCTTCGCTTAAACGATGCAATAAAGGTAAAACGAACGCTGCTGTTTTACCGGTTCCCGTTTGCGCAATACCTAAGAAATCGTTCCCGGTTAATATATGCGGTATGGCTTGTTGCTGTATCGGTGTTGGCGTCTTGTAAGATTGTTCCGACAATGCTTTTAAAATAGATGTGTTAAGATTTAAATCTGAAAAACGAGTCATGGTGACGAATAAAAGATGAACCCTGACCTTAAATGCTTATTCTGTCAAGTCTATTTCTATTTTTTGAGGAGTAGGGAAAGATGTTTTAAAAGGTGTTTGCTGGCGACAGATAGTCCATAAACATGTTGGAATATCACTGTAAACGGTGGAACGACTTTTTTTCCATGGTTTTTTTACACAATCCCAATGAAAAATACACACATCTCCTTTGCAAAGCGCTTGCATATGCTCATTAAAACATATCATATCTTTCTGAGCTTCCAAAGCAGTTAAAGGGTTGCCCCGTTCATCATTTCTAATGAGCCCCATATGAATTCTTTGGCGATAATCTGCTTCTGTTGGAATTTCTGGCCAAGCCGTTAAAAGGCTACATTGAAATGCGGGATCAGGATTCGCATTATACTGTGGACTAAAAAAATATACGCGTTTTTGCTGCCTCAGAAAATCACCCATGATAGTCTCCTCTTGTGGGTTTTCTCTTTCTCTACGTTTTCTTTCCCAATACAATGCTAAAAATTCATTGAATCCCTGCAAAATAAAACGATTCACCAACATCTCAATCTTCCAAAAGACAACTCCTCCACTGATACGAGCAAATCCGTGTTCATCGTCTTGATCTGTGGACGACGAATCAAAAATATACTGCGTGTTCACCCAACCCACACCTCCGTGCAGCGGAAAGTATAAATTTGCGCCAATGATCTCCTGATTGATACACTCACATTCGTCAAATAAAGGGGCTAAACTTTTTACAACGATAAGATCCGAATCCAACCATAAAAAACTATCGAGATTTTGTACGCTTTCCGGCAACAAACCTGAATACCAGATATCCGGGAATAGCAAGCGTAGGTTAACCAATCGACTCCATCTATCGCTTTTAATTTTGTTTGCAAAGTCCATTAAATCTATCTGCTGACCATCTATCGTTGGCATTGATTTCCATTGAGGCTCCTGCAAATCGACCAGGACAATCGTACACCGTTCGTTGGACATGGTTTGCAGTTTATCAACGTTTTCACGGGATACACCATCCGTAAAAATAATGATTTGAAAAGTACTGTACGGATCACTAGTTTTTACGGATTGCACGGCCACAGCCGTTGGCATGACGTACTTATCGTCGGTTGCCAACACATAATTTTGAACTGCAGCAACCCAAGTTGTCCATTGTACATACCCCACAACACTTAATAGAAACGAAATTTTCATGCTTACCCATTAAAAACTATTTTACACACAACGTGTCATTCTACATAAACCACAAAACATTGGATTCACTTCACTCATGTCCAAGCAGTTTTTAAAAACTACGCATCAATAAATCAAACAAATATGTTTGAAATTTTACATAATAAGTACTTAAATGATCTCGTTTTCTATGTCTTGTGCACTCCCTGTGGTTTTCAGCCATTGCCTCCCATATACATATGAATAATTCAACGGATCCACAACAGAAGCAGTTAAGTCAGGCACATGCGGCCGAAAATTCCCCTGAACTTATGCAACAGATCATAAAACCCAATGCGCAGGATTTTGAATGTAAACTCTCCGAAAATATGCAAGCGACCACGGCGACCTTACCACCCCCTAAAATCACATCCGACATCAGGCCTGAAAAAGTTAAAATGGCTCAAAAATTGATTCAAAATCCACACTATCCTACACCGCGACATCTGGATAAAATTGCAGATGCGCTGCTTGAAGAGATAGAATAACCATACACATGGCTACAACTTTACTCAAGTTTTTGCTTGTGCAAAAGAAACTCAGTTACTGGTTAATACCTGAATTCAAACACCAATGAAAGAGTAACAATAGTTACAAAAAAGCTAGACATACCCTTACACCCAATATAAAAAAGCACCTTCATGAAGATTTATTTGATGGGAATCTGCGGCACTGCCATGGCTCACGTAGCTTTACTACTTAAAGAATTAGGACATTCGATCATAGGCAGCGATGCGCAATTCTTTGATCCCATTGCCAGTCTACTCGTAAAAAATCAGATAGAAACCCACGCAGGGTTTGATGTGCAACGACTGCAAACATTAAAACCCGATTGCGTCATCGTAGGGAATGTTATCTCTCGTGGAAATCCAGAAATTGAATATTTGCTCAACGAACCCATTTGTCCTCTTTACTCTTTCCCACAGTTTTTAGAACAATACATTATTCCGCGGCGTCCAACTTTTGTTGCGACGGGGACTCACGGTAAAACGACCACAACCGCTCTGTTAACCTACCTGCTGAAACAGTTTTGTAATCCAGGCTACCTGATTGGAGGATTACCCAATAATTTTGAACACGGCGCTTCTTTGGGCGATGCAAAGGCTCCATTTGTGTTGGAAGGCGACGAATACGATACGGCATTTTTTGATAAAAAAAGTAAATTTTTTCACTATTGGCCGCATACGCTCATCATTAATAATATTGCATTTGACCACGCGGATATTTTTGACGATCTCAAGTCCATTCAGCGTACATTTTACCAACTGACACGTATGATACCCTCGCACGGACACATCGTCATGAATGGCGACGATCCGAATGTGACGGCATTACTTCCATGCGATTGGACGCATACGCATCGCGTAGGGTTTGAAAGTCAAAATGAATGGCAAATCAAGAACTTTGCGGCAACACCCCGTGGGAGTCAATTCGACCTATACCAATCAGAAAAATGCATCTTTGCCAATATTTGCCTCCCTTTATTGGGTCGATTTAACGCCCACAATGCCGCCTTGGCAATCGTTACCTGCTACGTGAATCAATATACCTCCATCGATATTCAACGCCTTACACTTTTCTTGGGAGTTCGCCGGCGTCAATCCATGCTCTTTGAGTCCGAACAGTTGACAATTCTGGAAGATTTTGCACATCACCCAGCCGCCATACAATCCATGTTGGAAACGCTCAAATCACATTATCCACACCATTACTTAATTACCTGCTTTGAACCCGCGTGCAACACCAGCGCATCCATGTGGTTTGCACAACAATCTTACCCAACCTTTTATCGCGCCGACGAAGTTTGGCTTGCTCCACGAAAAACAAACATCTACTGCGACAAGTTTGTTCAACCTTTAATACCCATGGACCCTGCTCAAGTTGGGCAAACGCTACAACAAAACGGAATCAAAGTAAACACATTCGATTCACTCGATGAGCTTATTGCCTGCATTGAAGGATTGAAGCCCATAGTCCCCACGCTTTTATGTTGCTTTTCGAATGGCCGACTGTCTACTCTATTGGCCGATGTACAACGCAAAAAGCAGAAGCATTAATTTTCATCGTCATGGATAAGGACATTTCTCACGCAGCCGAGTTGCATGACTCGGGCGAATTATTTTTCCGAGAACTTTTTGTAAAATGTGGCGAAGATCCTGACCGACAAGGACTCCTAAAGACCCCTCACAGGGTCATCCAAAGTTTTTTTGAATTGACGCAAGGTTACCGTCAATCGGCACAAGAAATTCTTAACGATGCCTTGTTCGATTGCGACAACGATGCGCCCGTCTACATTCAAAAAATTCCATTTTATTCCCTCTGCGAACATCATCTATTACCTTTTTTTGGGCACTGCGATATTACCTATTTACCCAACAAAAAAGTCATTGGCTTGTCAAAAATATACCGTATTATAGATATGTTTTCCAGAAGACTACAAATTCAAGAACGTCTCACGTACCAAATCGCAAATACGTTGTTTGAACTTACGCAAGCGCAAGGCGTACGCGTCGAAATGCAAGCAGAACACCTATGCATCTCCATGCGCGGAACGCACAAAATAAATTCTACTACTTTTACTTCCAGTAGTTGTGGCAAGCCTTGCCTTATGCGCAATTCAGCAAACACGGACTTATGGCCTACGGCAGAACTCCAATTTCAAACTAAAGAATTTCCCATTTCACTCGGATGCTTTCCCAAAGAATTTCAAGAGTTTACGTCCGTACAAATCCAAGTCGATGTAAAATTTCTAACTCCGCCGCAAGCGTGTAAGAGCGACCGCATTGAAGATACCATTTGTTACGATCACTTGTCTCAGCTGCTATACGCGTGCTGCTTTAAGAAACATTTTAACCTTATCGAACACTGCGGCTATGAAGCCTACAGTACTCTAAAAAAATTCTTCAAACTCAAAAGCATATCTCACCTATTGCGTTTAAAATTAATAAAAAAGCTGACGCACGAAGATCTACAACAAAGCGCTTTTCAGATAGGTGATTTTTAAAATATCTGGTGGTGGGGGAGCGATTCGAACGCTCGAAAGGGAACCCCTGACAGATTTACAGTCTGCATCCTTTAGCCACTTGGATACCCCACCTTCGGCTAAATACGGTAGTTTCTTTTCTCCCTTTGCCAAGCGTTTTTTCCAAAAATCTTGTCAAGGCCTTAGGCAAATAGTTTTTGGGTTAATTTTCTCATTCATTAAAAATAAAAGCTTGAAAAAATTACTCAAGACTTATACAGATGTAACACATGTATACCTGTCATCATATCTCTACATTGGTTGGCCAAAAAGCCCCTAATTTTACCGCAAATGCGGTGATTAACGGCAATCAGATTGTTGAAAAATTTTCTCTAGAAAAGTATTTGGGAAATCAATATATCGTACTGTTCTTTTATCCAAAAGATTTCACGTTTGTATGTCCCACCGAATTACACGCTTTCCAAAAATCTCTAAAAGAGTTCGAAAGTCGGTCAACACAAGTCATTGCATGTTCCACCGACAGTGAGTTTAGCCACTGGGCATGGTTACAAATCCCCAAAAAGGAAGGCGGTATTCAAGGTATAACTTATCCCATCGTTGCCGATGTTAACAAAACGATTACCAACGATTACGGCATTCTTGCGGGTACTTGTTATTACGACGAACAAGATCATTTACAAGTGGAAGGGACACTGGTTGCCTACAGAGGCTTATTTCTCATCGACAAACAAGGTATCGTTCAACACCAGGTGGTTAATAATATGCCTTTGGGCCGCTCCGTGCAAGAAACTTTGCGCATGGTGGATGCACTACAACATTTTGAAATGTGTGGAGAAGTGTGTCCCATTAACTGGCACAAGGGTGAAATAGGCATGCAGCCAACCCACGAAGGTCTAAAAGACTTTTTAAAATAAAACGTGCATTCGCTTTATTTTTTATATTTTAAGAATTTATAATTTTAGTTTGCCACACTTTGAAAGCCCAAAGAAGAAGGGAGCAGGCTATTTTGTATCCAAGCGAGCCTGTATTGATATCGCAAAGGCAAGTTTTATCTCCGTGCTCACGTAAGATCGATGGTCTTACATTTCACATGTTTTGGTTGCATGATATTTTAGGTAAGCTGTTCTCCTAATAGATATAGATTTTTGGAATACTCGTTGAGCTTTTGGGCATTTCGTAAAAAATTTACCGCAAAGTGTGCCGGGGGACAAAAAAATTTATTTGAAAAAATAGCTTTTCAAAAGGCGTAAAATACTGTTACAATCCTAAAGGTTATGAGCAGTGTAAAACTGATAAAAGATGTGGCGGTTGAAGGTAAGCGGGTATTTGTGCGCGTTGACTTTAATGTTCCCTTAGACGCGCAAGGAAATGTATCGGACGAAACGCGTATTGTGGCGGCTTTGCCGACAATTCAATTTTTGTTAGAACGCGGCGCAAAGGTTATTCTGGCAAGCCACTTGGGACGCCCCAAGGGTCAAGTGGTAGCCAAATACAGTTTGAGGCCCGTAGCCCAAACGTTGGCAACAAAACTCAATCAACCGATTTTATTTCTAGAAGACTGCATAGGAGACGTTGTGGAAGAAGCCGTTCGAGAAATGGCCGAAAATTCAATTGTTTTGCTGGAAAATTTACGCTTTCACGCGGAAGAAGAAGCCAACGATCCCAAATTCTCTAAATCGTTGGCACAATTGGCAGACGTTTACGTAAATGATGCTTTTGGGACAGCGCACCGAGCGCACGCTTCCACCGTCGGTATGGTTGAATTTGTGCCCCACAAAGCCATTGGTTTTCTCATCGAAAAGGAATTGCAGTATTTGGAGCAGAAAGTGGGGAACCCCGATCGACCATTTTGCGTTATTTTGGGTGGAGCGAAAGTAAGTGACAAAATCCACGTGATTGATGCTTTGCTCAGCAAAGCCGATCGCATACTGATTGGTGGGGCCATGGCCTACACATTTGCTCTAGCGCAGGGACAAACGGTGGGAAGTAGTTTGGTGGAGCGCGACAAGGTTGAATTGGCGTTGCAACTCTTGCAAAAGGCTAAAAGCAAAGGGGTTGCATTGTGTTTGCCGGTGGATACCGTGGCCACCGATAAAATGGATAGAGAACATCGTACTTTGGGTACACTCAAAACATTTCACGGTTCCATAGATGAAGGTTGGGAAGGCGTCGATATAGGTCCCGAAACGATAGAAATTTATACCAAATTTATTCACGAAGCCAAAACAACTTTATGGAATGGTCCCGTGGGTGTATTTGAGATAGAAGCTGCCGCCGTAGGAAGCATCAAAATTGCCCAAGCAATGGCGGCTTCCATGGGTACCACCATTGTGGGTGGAGGCGACTGCGTCAAGGCGATCCACCAAAGTGGATGTGCCCAACAAATATCATTTCTAAGTACCGGTGGAGGCGCTAGCCTTAAATTGCTGGAAGGTAAAGCATTACCGGGGATAGAAGCCCTAAAACACTAAGTAATTTTTTATTTAAAGGAGAAAAATATGCGTCGTTATTTAATTGCAGGCAACTGGAAAATGAACAAGACCGCAAGAGAGACAAAGTCTTTCTTCGAAGAATTGTCATCCCATTTAACGCTTCCCACGCAAAGTGAAATTCTCATTTGTCCACCCTTTACATCGATCCCCGAAGCCTACCGTCATTTGAAAGGGTCCATCGTATTGGGAGCCCAGAATGTTCACGCAAAAGCGTCAGGTGCTTTTACGGGAGAAATTTCTTTATCCATGTTGACCGAATGGAGTGTCACCTATGTTATCCTGGGACACAGCGAACGACGAACGTTGTTTGGCGAAACGGATGCGTGCATCCATGAAAAGATGAAAACGGTACTTCAAGGCCGTCTAAAACCTATTTTATGCGTTGGAGAAACGTTGGAAGAAAGGCAATCGAAGCAAGGGACCTTTGCGGTGATTGAAAGAGAATTGACAAGCGGATTAAAAGACATTTCTGCCGAAGATATGCGTGCCGTTACCATCGCTTACGAACCCATTTGGGCCATTGGCACAGGTGAAACGGCAACTCCAGAAATTGCACAAGAGGTACACCATTTTATAAGACAATGGTTGCATTCTCATTACAATGCGGCCGTTGCAGAACAGGTTCGTTTACTGTACGGAGGTTCTCTTAAACCAAGCAATGCAAAGGAATTGCTATCGAAACAAGACATCGACGGAGGTCTTATTGGAGGGGCCGCACTGGAGGCAAAATCGCTTGCAGAACTTGTTCGCATTGCCGAAGAACTCTCGCATTAGATCCCAGTACGACTCTTTAAAAAGGCGGTTACCATGGGAAAAGGACAGCTGTTCTGCCGTGCGTGAGGGCGGAAGAACCATGAGTGTAGGACGTACTGTTGGAAATGATTGCTTAAGTGCTTGGATATCACCACCTGCATGCTAAGTCGATCATAGGGTACCCCAATAAACCTAGGACACCGTTGTAAGTATTATGCGTAAAATGACTTTGCAAGCGAGTGTCTCTTGATTGGTCTTAGGTCGGCGAAAGGGATCATGCGGCTCGAGCGATATCGACAATAAGCATTTTTCAAAAACAATCCAATGCACTATTATTCATCGTTGGCCGGCACGTTGATCCAAACTGAATAAGGCTGCAGGGCGATCCCCCACAAATTTTAATTGATCCACGATCATCTGGACACTGCTCTCTTCTTCAACTTGTTCTTTAATGAAATAATGCAAAAATTCCTGAGTCGCATAGTCTTTTTCTTCCACCGATAAAGCGTATAAACGGTGAATGTTTTGCGTATTATCCAATTCAGTTTGGTAAGCTTTTTCAAAGGCTTGTAAAGGCGTTGTTGTCGTAAAATCGGGCTTGATTAAGTTTTGCAAACAAACTTTACCGTGACGTTCATTGATGAAGTGATAAAATTTCATCGCATGCGTAAGTTCTTCTTCGTATTGTTTACGCATCCAATGCCCAAATCCCGTAAATACGGTTGCATCCAAGGCCGCAGCCAACCCTAAATAAGTGTACGCCGCATCAAATTCGTGATGCATCTGCAAATTTAATCCCTCTTCTATTTTTTGACTTAACCTCATATCATTTCCTCCAATCATTTATTTTCTCTACAGTCATCACACACGAGATGCTTACCTTACAAATAACGAAAATGCAGCAAAATTTTAGTGATTTCTAATGTTTTTTACCTTAAATCTTTAATTTTAAAAAAGGAAACTTTTTTACAAAAATTTTTTGACCTCATGGAAGAAGTTGGGCAAAATGCCTTTCATGATTATAAAACCGAAAGTTCGTGGGTTTATATGCATTACGGCACATCCGGAAGGATGCATGTCGCACATTCAAGAGCAAGTTGACTATGTGCGTGCACAAAAGCCGTTAAAAAATGCCCCTCGACGTGTACTTGTGATAGGTGCTTCAACGGGATATGGGTTGGCTAGCCGAATTGTTGCAGCTATTGGCGGACATGCAGATACTTTCGGTATTTTTTACGAACGCCCCGGCGAAGATAATAAACCGGCTTCAGCCGGATGGTACAATTCGGTAGCTTTTGAAAAAGTGGCGCAAGCGTACGGCGTAAAAGCTTTTTCCATGAATGGCGATGCTTTTTCCAAAGATTTTAAAAACAAAGCCGTCAAAGCACTGAAAGAAAAAATGGGATCCATCGATTGCATTGTTTACAGCTTAGCGGCTCCCCAAAGGGTAGATGCCACGGGAAATGTTTACAAATCTGTTCTAAAACCTGTTGGCCAAAAATTTTCCGGAAAAACGGTTAACACCGATAAAGCCGAAGTATTTGAAACCACCCTTGAACCTGCTACGGAAGATGAAATATTGCACACAAAAAAGGTTATGGGAGGCGAAGATTGGGAGGCATGGGTCCGTCTACTAGAGCAGGAACAATTACTGATGAACGGTGTAACGGCCCTGGCTTACTCTTACGTAGGACCTGAAATCACGTGGCCCATTTACAAAGATGGAACCATTGGACGTGCCAAGGAACATTTGGCCCAAACGGCAGAAAAATTAAACCAATTTTTGCGCAGTCAACTGCAAGGACGTGCGCTTATCTCGGTTAACAAAGCAGTTGTTACGCAAGCGAGTTCTGCAATCCCCGTGGTCCCTCTGTACATTTCAATTTTATTTAAGGTAATGAAGGCAAAAGGGTTGCATGAAGATTGTATTCAACAAATGTACCGCTTGTTTGCTGCGTTATTTGACAACCTATCGTTTGGTAAAGAGGGTGAAACTTGTATTCGATTGGACGACCTGGAACTGACGCCCGAAGTACAATCGGAAGTAAAAGCCATTTGGCAAAAAATCAATTCCGATAATCTGCTAACATTGAGTGATTTTCATGGATATCAAGAAAACTTTCTGAAACTTTTTGGGTTTGGACTTAAAGATGTGGATTACGAACAGGATATGGATCCCAAACGTACGTTTTTAAACTTAATGGACTGATTGCATGCGGGATGACGTTTGCAAAGAATTAAAAAATTTGCTAAACATTCAAACAACCCTCTTTGAAAAGAGCACGTTTCCGTTAGACGCGGGTGTTTTACAAAATTTCTTACAAACAACTCGCAATGCGGTTACGATGGAACTCGTTTCCGCGACAGGTCCAACAATTTCAATGCCCCAAAATCCTCCATTGACGCAGGAAGATTTAATACCCACATCGGAACAATTAATTTTACCCTCAGGGACCAAACAAGAGCGTTGGCAGTGGCTAAAAAATCGCGTTTTGACGTGTCCCACCTGTCTATCGCACGTGCATCCAGGCAAAAAAGTTGTGTTCGGAAACGGTCACTTGGATGCGGACCTATTCTTTTGTGGCGAGGCACCGGGAGCCGATGAAGAAGAGCAAGGGGAAGTTTTTGTCGGACGAGCCGGGCAACTGTTGACAAAAATCATTGAAGCAATGGGCCTCCATCGTTCCCACGTGTATATTGGGAACATTATGAATTGGCGTCCCGAGACCCCCAATAGAATTGGAAACCGTCCCCCCACGCAGGCAGAAATGGAATTTTGCTTACCTTACCTCAAGGGTCAAGTGGACATTGTCCAACCTAAAGTAATTGTTGCCTTGGGAGCCACCGCGGTGAGCGGTCTATTGGGACACGATTCCTCAAGACGCATGCGCGATTGCCGGGGTCAATGGTTTTCCTTCCAAAAAATTCCTCTGCTGGTCACTTACCATCCGTCTTACCTATTACGTAATGCTACCAAAGAAGCCAAAAGAACCGTCTGGGAAGACATGTTACACGTCATGGAATTCCTTCATATGCCCATTTCCGACAAACAAAAACGCTACTTTCTTTAAAAAAGCCTTACGTACGTGACATACCTGCCTATTGCTTCTTTTTCAACATTAGGGCAACACACTTTTGCATCGTATCCCTATTTAACCCCACAACCTCCCTTGGTATGAAGGTAAAACATTTGATGCCTCTCTATGTTATCTCCACTGCGGTCTTGACACAATCTTCGCTTTACCGAACGACAATTGCAGTACACTAAATAATGAACAAAAAATAAAACTGAATTGCGATTAATACACCTAACAGAAGGTAAGTACCGCATACAAATCCGTTACGAATGCGTTGACCCCGTGGAGTTTTTTGCGATTTTTGCATTTTATCAAAGGCAAAACAATGCGTAATATCTTTCGGATTTCCCATAACCCTAATAAAAATAACAGATTACAACCATCTCACAAATAAATAATTCCATTTTCACATAATCGTGCGTGAAAATAGCAACAAAAACAAAGCTACTTTTTAGGAAAGACGCAACACAGGATCTTGGCTAAGGGAGCTTTGCCGCCTAAAAATTTCTACCTGCCAAAAACAAAGATATTTGCTTCACATTTCAGAAGAAACCAACAAGGTATGAGAAAAATCCGGTTGTAAATATGCTTTGGATCGCTCAAAAAATTCTTCTAACGATACATTATCGATCGCTTTTTCATAATTTAACCAGGCATTTTGCGGCAAATCAAATAATGTATTGATGCCGGCATAAAATGCTTTTTTGGCGATGGTTTGCAAACGTGTTTGCTGACTCACTTTAAGATGTGCTCGGCATAGATTGAATTCTTTGGAAGATATCTGCCGATCCAAGACACGTTGCGTCGCTTTGAACATTTCTGCCTCAACCGTCTTCAAATGGGATGCCTGAGTACTTGCAAACAAGCATAGCATACCTCGATTTAATCCCGTTAAACGCGTGGCTCCGACCGTATAAGCCAAACCTAATTTCTCTCTTACTTCGATGACAAATTGGCTCGACAAACCGTTGAACAATTCTTCCAAATAATCGGCCACATAGTAGTCTTTTGAACATATGCCCGCCATGGGATAGGCCTGGAAAACCATCGATTGCTCTTTGTTCAATTGGCATTCGCAGTACTGTTCGGAAGTAAAAGAGATCTCATCGGACATTTTTTTAAAACAATTTTCAGAAATTCCATTACCGATGGGCTCCAATAACTTTATTAATTCATCCGTAGGTAGCGGACTAACCGCCGATATGACACAATTGGGACCGACAAAAATTTTTTTAAAATAATCCCAACAATGTTCTAATTGCAGCGTTTTTACATCTTCCTCAATCCCATACTGACCTATGGCGTAAGGATGTTGCCCAAAAAATTGATGGCGCATTTTTTTAAATCCCACATAAAATACATCATCCATCATCTCCTGAATGGAAGCCAATTGAGAAGCCTTTTCAACTTCAAATGTTTCCTCTTTAAATCGAGGTATGCGCAGTGCTTCCCCTAATAAATGACATCCTAAGGCTGTGTTTTGAGGCAAAGATTCAAAAGCCAATCCTATGTGATTAATCCCCGTAAAACTATTAAATTGGCCCCCTATTGCGTCAACGGCTTCCGCGATTTCACGGGCCGTACGCTTTTGGGTATCTTTCACCAACAAAGAAGCCACCAAATGCGAAATACCCCGTTGATGCGCAGATTCATACAAAGCACCTCCCAAACTGAGTACTTGTACGTGTGTTTTTGGGAAAGACGGATTATGCTGCATCACCAAACGTACACCGTTAGGTAAGGTCATCGATTCCACAGGATGCGTACGAACCTCCGTAGATTTTTTTAAAAAAACCTTTTCCAATGCTTTGGGTTCCAAAGATACTTTGGTGCAGGTTGTGGGCTTCAAATATTTGCCCACAATCGCTTTTACACTTTTAGCATCCAATTGTTTCAACTGTTCCAAATAGTGCCTTGAGTATTGTAGATCTCCCAAGCAGGTGTCAGCCCATCCCAAATGATGTGCCTGCCCTGCCACCGTTTTTTGAGCATCTATTTCCGATACAATCGCTTGATTAAGTGCCTTCTGCACGTGTTTTGTTTCAATAGCTGTTTCCGCCATGCACTGCAAATTTTTTGACAGAAACTCCTCCACGCAAGCACGTTTCTCTCCATCACATACGTACTGTATCCAAAATAACCCTTGATCAGCCATCCAAGTGGATACATCGATGGAATAAACGTATCTTAACTCTTCTCTCAACTTTTGATGCAAAAGCGAGCTGTCACCACAACCCAGTACATTGGACAAAACTTGCAGCTTAGCTCCATCCTTGTGCCCCAGTCCTGGAATTTTAAATGCCAATGCACCACGAACCAATTGATAGTCCCCATAGAAACGTTCCACTCTTTCTGCCATTTGGAAAGGTTCTCGAGGGATCAAAATCGGTCGTAAACTTTTTGGCAAACATGCGGAAAAATAATGCTTCACCCTTTCTTGAATCCATTCAGGTGGCAAATTACCCACAACAACCAACGTCACGTTATTGATAAGATAACGCTCACGCCAGTATTCCATCAAATCTTCCCGCGTCAATTGTTCAAAAATACTTTTAATGCCAATGATGGGGAATCGATACGGATGCTTGCGAAACGCGTTTTCAAATACGACTTGATTGAGTCGATCATCCGGATCATCGTTGCACATGTCGATCTCACGCAAAATGACCTTTTTTTCCTTAAGCATTTCTTCTTCTGGAAATATAGGATGCAGCAGCATATCGCTTAAAATATCCAATCCCAATTCCGCAGATTCCGATGAACCATCGTAGGTATAAACGGTCCTATCAAACGACGTGTAAGCATTGAGACTGGCTCCCGAGGCTTGTGCTTCCGAAAAAATATCCGCGTACGTACGCCGCTCCGTCCCTTTAAAAACCATGTGCTCCACGAAATGGGAAATACCCGCACCCAAATATCGGTCTTCGTGAATGCTGCCCGTTTTTACCCACGCCTGAATCGCAACCAAATCGGCATGATCAACGGGTAAAAAAATGACCTTGAGTCCATTGGAAAGTGTAAAACAACACGGCCTATAGGTCAAAAATTCTTCAAGTGAACACATATCCAACTTATTTCATTGTCTCAAAAAAAGCCAGCATTGTAAAGTTGAAAACCTCCTTTTATAATTCAAAAAATAAACCCTACGAAAATACGTAGGGTTTATAGATCTCGTAAACCTTAGTAGTTCGCATTTGGACAATCCGGCCTATGATCTCCTCCCATTAGGGCGCAATGCGGATATAGATCATTATTTGGGCAACCGGGCATATGAGGTCCACTTACATGACAATGCGGACATAGATCATTATTTGGGCAATCCGGCTGGTGACATCCTCCTTGCATGCTTACATAGCAATAGGGACATATCACATTCGGATTTTGAGGGCAATAATCATGATCATGTCCTTCTTGACCACAAATTGGACACACTACAGCCATTACCGGAAGCGTCGCCATTAATTTGAATGCAATTAAGTATAGATATTTTTTCACGCGGCTCATCTTGTTAACTTTTCTAATGTTGGCAAGCTTTTTTTAATCTTTTTTATAAATTATTTCTACCAAACTAAGATTTTAAAATAAGTTAAATATTCGTTAAGCACAAACCATTTTTTCTTATGTTACAATACCCATCCTACCGCTTATTGAACACTTTCAATCCTCTCCTCAAACGCTGTGTCGCCCTCCTACTTCATTAGCCGCATACCACAAAACTCTCGTTGAAAGAACTACACGCTTGCAGACTTTTTTACACGCCCTATTCCATCATTAAGATAAGAGTTCTCTCAAAAGGCGATCCACTTCATTTACCGGAACTTTCCCTTGCGTACGCTTTACAACTTGCCCCTTTAACACATTCAAAGCCTTTTCCTTTCCGGAACGAAACTCTTCGGCAGGTTTTGGGAAAGCGTCTATAATTTCCGTACACATCATTTTCAAAGCATCCACGTCTACGGCAATTTCTAATCCTTTATCCTTCACAATCTTCTGGGGATCCTCGCCTGTCCTAAACATAGTTTCAAATACCTCTTTTGCACTCTGTTTAGATAGGATGCCTGAATCCACCAATTCTACCAAGGCTGCGACTTGACGGGGATCCATTTTTAAATCTTTCCAGGCCTGATGCACATCCTCCGCGGCAAGTTCTCTCAATAAATCGTTTGCAATCCAATTGGCAATACCCAGAGGATTTTTAGCATAAAAACCCAAAGCGGATTCAAAAAAATCGCTTAACCTTTTATCGGGGCAAATGACGGAAGTTACCGTATACGGCAATTGTAACGTCCGCAAATAACGTTCCTGCTTGTCGAATGGAAACTCCGGCAAAGTCTTTTTTTGAGCCTGAATATCTGCTTCCGATAAACAAATTGGGCATAAATCTGGATCCGTAAAATAGCGGTAATCATGGGCATCTTCTTTGGATCGCATGACAAAACTCTCAGACTTATCGGCATCCCAACGTCGCGTTTCCTGCACAACGGCTTTACCCTGTTCAATGGCGTGCAGTTGTCGGTTGACTTCATTTCGAACGCCATTGCACACACCCGAAATTGAATTCAAATTCTTCAACTCAACTTTGGTCCCTAAGTCGGTTGCTCCCCGAGGCCTTACGCTGATATTTGCATCGCACCGCAATTGTCCTTTTTCCATATCGCAATCGGAAGCCCCCACGTACTGCAAATGCATGACCAAAGATTTTAAATAGGCAAAAACCTCTTCCGGAGAATGCATATCGGGCTCGGACACAATTTCGATGAGCGGTGCACCCGCACGATTGTAATCGATCCAAGATTCTTGTCCAAAATGGGTTAATTTACCCACATCTTCTTCCAAATGAATTCGATTCAGAGCTACCTTGCGATGCTTTCCCTGAATATTCCTGGCAGGACCTTCAAGTTCAATTTCAACGCATCCACCGCGACATAGCGGTTGATCGAATTGTGAAATTTGATAATTTTTAGGGGCATCCGGATAAAAATAATTTTTGCGATCCCATTTGCATTGACGTGCAATTTCGCAGCCAAATACCAATCCAACTTGCACTGTCTTTAAAACGGCCGCCTTATTGAGTACGGGTAAAGAACCCGGCAATCCAAAAACAACTTCATCCATCAAGGTATTCGGTTCGGCACCATAACGATAAGGTACTCGCGTAAACAATTTCGATTGCGTCTTTAATTGAACGTGGACCTCTAACCCAATAACAGCCTCGTATTGCGTCATATTAAAATAGATCAAAGATTCGGAATTTTAAGGTTAAAGGGATGATGTTTTTCAAACGCGTATGCCATTGACAGTAAAGTTGTTTCTTCCCACGGTTTTCCAATGAGTTGGCATCCTATGGGCAACCCGTTACTGGTAAAACCACACGGAAAAGAAATTGCAGGCAATCCAGCCAAATTAACGGAAATTGTATAAAGATCACTCAAATACATTGCCAATGGATCGCTTGTTTTTTCTCCTTTTTTAAAAGCCGGAAAGGGTGAAGTAGGCGTTATTAAGGCGTCTACTTCCGCAAATGCACGTATAAAATCATTGTAAATAAGCCGCCTTACCTTTTGAGCTTTGCCGTAAAACGCATCGTAGTAACCGCTGCTGAGGACGTAGGTTCCCAGTAAAATACGACGCTTGACCTCTTCTCCTAACCCTTCCTTTCTGGACTGATCGTAAACTTCATCAATATTCTTTGCACGTGGACTACGGTAAGTGTAACGAATGCCATCGTAACGCGCCAAATTGGAAGATGCTTCAGCGGTTGCGATGATATAGTAAACGGGAATTGCATACTCCAGAGAGGTCAGATGAACTGGCTTTACAACGTACCCTTGCGTTTCATAAAAATGAATTGCCTGTTCCGCCGAAGATTTTACTTCCGAATCCAATCCTTCTCCAAAGTACTCTTCCGGAACTCCCAATGTCCATTTTTTCCCTTCGCTTGACTGCACGGCGGCCAAGTAATCCGGAACATGCACACGTGCGCACGTCGAATCTTTGGGATCGGCTCCCGATAAAACTTGCAAAAGGGTTGCAATACCTCTTGTGGTGCGCGCCAACGGACCTGCTTGGTCCAGTGAGCTCGCGTAGGCGACCATTCCATAACGACTGATGCGTCCGGAAGAAGGTT
>JAIRKR010000049.1 GCA_031260015.1 Puniceicoccales bacterium | reverse complement strand
ACCTAAAAGTCAATGCCGTGGTTTTGAAATACGAACACACGCATTCGGAAGGACAAAACACTTGGAAAACAAATACATTTGACGCTTACCCCCAAAATGCAACCGGAGAAGAATTTAATGCATTGGTCTTAACCATTGAATTGGAAGGAACTCATACCCATTTACAAGAACAACGCGTTAAAACGGAACCCATCGACACAACTTCCATGGCATGGTGGAAAGAGCATTGTCCTTTTCTACAACCTATTACCAACGAACATATTCAAATTACAAACATCCAGCGTACCAGTACGTTACCCTACGAACTCATCGAAGGTACCATCGCTCCATGGATGTATTGTAAGGCTCAGTACGAAACAATTTCAGCCTACGTTCACTACACAACCTCTTCCAGTACGGTTAAAAATCGTTTCATCTCTCTACGCTTGTGTACCACCGACGCCATTTCCAAGACATACCGCCATTGTAATTTTGTCAAAGGAAGTACTTTACCCCCAAATGGGCTTGCAAAAGTTTTATTCGAAGCCGTTTCAACGTTGCAATACGAAGGCCAACTCAAACTACAACAGGCGGAAATTGAAGAGAGCTATATGGGATCCGTTCTCAATCTTCAACAGGGTGCTTGGGATTGGACCCGTATGGCTGCGGTCATTCAAGAAGAAATCACGTACGTGGATACGGGAACCCTAGAACTCAAATTTGGAGCTCCCAAACATTTAGGGCCCAACGATCTTATTCAACTCATGCGTGCCAATCGCCTAAGAACCACTTCCAATAACCCCGAAATGCGATTTAACATTGCGTTGGCATCGCAAACGGTCACCTACTTCCCAACGCATACACCCACGATGCAGTCGGCAAGCGATCAGGGCCAATACACAAAATTCGTCGTTGCCGACGGGTCCAAGCAAATCGAATTGGATGCAAGCTTGTTACCCGAAAACGTTAAAATGCAGTTACGGGCTTACGATGTTGTGGAATCGGGTGTGCTAAAAAAAGTTTGGATCTTTTCCTCCTAATGGGTTAGTTTCACGGAACTTCCGCAGTGTTTATTGGACAGCCCTCATGCACATCTTTCTCACATATTTTTTTAAAACCACCTACTTTTTACTCCAACGTTAATATTCCCTTATGCCCACCCTACCTCCCTTTCGAGTTTTCGTAAACGAATGCGGCGTATCATCGCACCTACCCGTACACAATCCGGAAGCCGGTCTTGCGCCCAACATCGTAACTTCCAAAGAAACCATTGCCCAATGGTATTGGCTCTTATCTTCACTTCGCATCCAATACACCTATACGATCAATGACTTTCCCATGACCAACCAAATTTTTGCCGATTTTTCTCAAAAAACATTGAAAGACAGAATTGAACAAAATGTTGCATATAATGCCCATTTTGAAAATGCAGATACGGAAGTTTCAACTTCGTGCATGATTTCCCTAGGACAGGTTTGCGATCTAGAAAAAGTGCGTTCTCCTCTCAGCGTTACGGATAAAACTATCCTCAACGTTTCAAATGACGCGGATGTTGGCAAAAAATTCGGGCTGTATTTTAACATCGAAGATTCAGCCTACGACCATTCTTTTCGATTTGGATCCAACGTTTATACTCAACCCCTAAACTACAGGAATTATGTCCTATTGGATACCTATGCGTGCCCTCTTATGGCTAGCCAATTGAAATTCACCTTACAAACCCCCGAACCCGACGAATACAAAGGTAAAATCCTTGAAGTCCAAATCATACCGGAATTCTTTACCATCCAATCCGATGCGTAAATGGAAATTCAAGGATGTACACCGTGGACCTTCAACCTGTTGGTCTCAAAGCCTCCCTATGGAGCTGATTTAAATCTCAACATCCTTAATATTCAACATATTGAAGATTTTTGATTAATTTTAGGCTTGACAAAAATAAATGAGTGTAATTTTCCATAGAAAATGGAAAGATGTACTATGAAAAAAATATTGATGTCTACATTATGTATCATGGCTACGTTACGTTTTGTTAACGCTGGGCCATCAGAAAAAGTGCTAGCAAGCGGACCTTGGGACGGTAAACTCCTAATACAATTGAGGGATTCATCGGCTGAAAAAATTGCACAAAAATTAGAAACAATTTCTGACACTGATACTCCTGGGATTGGTGCTTCACATCTTGCAGTAGCACAAAGCGAAGATAACGAATTTTCTCTGGTTGATTGGTTTTTCTTTGGGGGCGAATGTTTTGATGGATATATTTTATACAACAGCATAAGTCAAAAACAAACCGATACGGTCGAAGCTGAGAAATATAAAGAAATTGCAGACAGGTATTATAAAGCGTATTCAAAAGCTAAAGCCCAAGCAACGGAGCTGGCAAAATCTTCAACACCAATCATGACCGGTGTCGATAATAGTCATTTAGTCAAATATTTCCTTATGAGCTGGCTAGATCCAGAAAACTCTATGCAGATAGATCTGGGCGTTTGGCGACAGTATAAGGGGGCAATACTTGTTGCGCTTACAGTTTATTATAATGCGGCAGTAGATCCAAAAAGTTGTACGCCTGATGAAACTAATGTTCAATTTTACAAAAATTACGCGCGTACCATAAAAACTGTAGCACAACCACAGCTATAGTACTACAATCCATGAAAATGATTTCCAGATTGATTTTTATATTAGCATTTAGTGGCTGTATAATATGTTATGGAAACGGAGGTAGCGATAGTGATAGCGAAGAATTTCTTCCTCAAGCATTTGAAACGCTACTAAAAGAACAAAAAGATGCTTCAGTAGAACGACCGTTTCTTTTGCCAGATGGTGATGGTGTTTCTTGTTTTGTTTTAAACGTAAAGCAGGGGAATTGTGTCTTTTTACGAGGCCCATCCGGAACAGTTGTTGTTGATGCAGGGACTCAAATACCAGGAAGACTGTCTTATTTACCAAAGAGAAATTCATCCCCAAAATGGGATGAATTTGCAGAGAAGTATTCGGATGTTATCGAATATTGCTTTAAAGATGTTTCCAGGGTTAGCTTTGTGATTACTCATCTGGATATTGATCATTATTCATATATTCCTTTTCTTGCTAGGGTTGCAGTAGAGCAAGGGGTAAAACGTTTAAATTTTTTTATAGGCGTAACTAATGAGCAAGAAATGAAAGATTTTTCAAATCATTTGTGGGAATTACAGATCCCACGACAACAATGTCATTTTTTTGGCCATCATACTCCCATGAGAAGGAGTAATGCTAGTTTGCTCCTTATGCCAGAAGGCCCAATGTTTCCAAGTTGGAATCACTTTTTTTTGACGAAGAGTGGATATCCAGTGGGCCTTGTATACTAGCAGTCGTAGAGCAGGTTCTCCAAGAAACTTTAGGTAGTAAATGCGCTCACTTCCATACTTTAATACCAATTAATGGATTAATACATCCTGCAGATAAAAATGCCCAAAGTCTTGTTCTTCTTTTTGAACATCAAGGAAGTAACATTCTGTTTACGGGAGATGCCACAGGAAATACCCTAGAAGCTATTTTAGGAAATCAACATCCTATAACGCAAATTGTGGATGAAAAGGCAGAGCAATTATTTTTCGAGACTCTGGACGAGCAAGCAATTTTGAATTGCGATGCATTCGACCAAAATTTATATCAGCTTGTTACAGGTTTAAATGTTGCCAGCAAGCTACACTTGATGCATACGTTGATAGTTTCGGCAATCAGTAAAAGAAATAGGCAGTTGTTATGTAGCGTTAATTTAATGATGGAATCTCATCACGGCAGTGATCAAGAGAGTTGTAACCTCTGGTTACAAACGGTCATAAAAAAGAGTGGATGTAATTTTTGTGGCAGTATTTCCAGCGCAGATGCGCTGGAAAGTGCGTATGGGCACCCAAGACATCTTACAGTTATTGGGAATATCTTTCCACCGTCTGCAAGAGGTCTTCGTAAATCTGTTTTATCTAGCACTCCTTTCACAGGAAAATTGGATCACGATCGATTTATCATCAAAATAGCAAATACGTCTGAGAATGTTTTTCAAACGGCGCTCGTTGATGCGTATCAGTTTTTATTTAACAATAATGGCATGTCGGTACATTACTCTATGGCTAACAACGCCATAGAGAGTCAGCTCACATCTACCGGAGGTTTGAGTGCATATTCTCGAAACTTTTGGGAGATATTTTTGAAAGGTGACCTCCAGCCTCTAGACGGGGCTTTTTTGCATGGAGCTTTTTCAGCAATTAATCGGCTCTTTACCACAAGGCATATTACAACAGGGTATGGTCGAAATACTCCGGCTTTATTGACCGTATACAATTCATTACAATACGAAGGGGACAAACAATTATTATTAGACAATGCTCGAGAGTTTTGTAGCCAGTTTGCTTTAGACCCACTGCGTGTTTTTGGCGTTTCGCGTGAGATGCTTACACCAATTGGGCCAGATACACAAATTAGGCTAGAATTACCACCTGTAGAACCAACCGCAGCGGACCAACTCCAAGAGCCAGCTCACCAAACTAATTATATGAAATTGGATGTTCCAAATGATGGTAATTGCGGCATTGCGGCCATATTACGTGGGTTAAATCCGCAAATATCACCCCACGATCTACATCAACAAATATCTGAGTTGCGCGAAGTTGCTGCCGCCTGTGTGCCATTAGAGGATGACGGCTCAGGTCTAGTTCAAGAGCAAAAAACAAGGATTGCTGGTTGGAAAAAATGGTTAGCCATTGAAGACTTCCAATATATTGCTCAAGCAGTTGGGCAACCTATCGTCGTAATTACAAATGTTGGCGATGTATGGAATTATTATCGGTTTACAACAGAAGGTAGCAATCATGGGGCCATCCCTGAAAAACAATCAGGCGTAGAAACCATTCTTGATGAGAGTCTTAATGCTAGACCGGAGTGCCTTTTCGTTTACTACGAAAGTAACGATGGCCTTAACCCCACAAGGCACTTCCAAGCTATTGTACACAATTAGTTTATCAACTTCCAAGGTTATCGGTATGTCTGGCTACCTACTCAATGATCTTTCCTCAGAATTTTCGTGGATTTGGACATAGAGAGCCCCATAGATCTGCTAATTTTAATGAAGCCTAACAATCTTGAAAAAAACCAAAAAGATACTTCTTTTATAAGAAATCTAGCTTAAAAATGGCGACCATAAGATCCAAAAGCTCAAAAATTGGCCCCCTAGATAATCGGATTTTGCGCATAAAAACGGCTTAAAAATTGTTTTTTAGCCTCGCGTAAAACATCTTCTTCGAACACCGACTGGTTATTTTCCAATCGTGCCTGCTCAACCTTTTCCAATAAAAACGGATCCTGACAAGAACTTACGTCAGGGTCCAATCGATAACGATTCCAAATAAAAAATCGATTCGGAAGGTGAATCGTTTGCAAAAATCTAAGCGCTGGATTCAAAGTTTCAAAGAAAAACTGCGACGATTTTGGGGATACGTGCCGTTGCGTTGCCAGATAACGGGTCTGAATCCACGCATCCGAATCCTTTTTAGCGATTGCCAAACATTGGTAATCGCAGGCGTAATCATTTTCTTCCAACAAAGTATGGATGTGCGCCTCAAACAAAGGAGATTGCAATGTAACTTCAAAAACGATCGGATAACGCTTTTGTACGCATTTCTCAAAAACCAAAACCAGTAGGGAAAGTGCAAAAGCATTTGTATTTTCTCGCAAAAAATCTTCTCCATATTGTTCCCTAATAGCTTCTAAATGCGGGTGATAATGAACAAAATTGCGTACCGCCAGAAAAATAGGAAATAAATTAGCTTGCTGAAACACGTGCTCAATTGCAGGCAACAGTTGGGTTGTTTTTCCAGAACCCGATTGCCCTACCAAACGCACACAAAAAGGGCATACAGATCTCCTCGGTAATTTAGCGACCATCTCTTGAAAAGCAACTTCGGCCAATGCGGATGTACAAGATACGGGGAATTTTTGAGCTATTTCCACATTTCCATACTGTTGTTCAATAAAATCCAACAGTGCTTGCTCCATATAAAAATATTATCCAAATGAATTAGAATAGAGCGCTGGCGGCAACTCCTACGGCCGTTACAGGACCCGCATTTGAGATACTATCTCCCGCTTTTTCTACTTTATTTAAAACCTCTTCCGCCTTACGATACAAAGCATCATCACCGATGATACGTCCAAGCGTACTTTGATTATTATTCAATTTTTCGCAAAATTCACGAATGTTTTTAACGATATGATCAAAATCTTGGGATGTTTTCTCATCTGCAATCAGTTTTCCAAGCAACCCATCACCCGATGTGATTTTATCGGCCAAATCTTCAAAGCGACCCAAAAGGCCATCGACCTTATTGGCAGCCACACGAATAGAATCCATCATGTTCAACAGATCATTGTACGCTTGTTCTTCCATCAGCAATTTACCCAACGTACCCTCACCGGCCGCCAATTGATGCGTAATATCCTGACAGTGATCAATGATTTTGTTTAATTTTGGACGGTTATCTCTAAAAAAATCTCCAAATTCTTTCAACAGCGAAGGATTTTGGGTGGTATTATCCTTCTCGTCGCTTCCCATCAAGCCTTCCTCCACGCCTCCCAAAATACGATCTAATTTTTTACCCACTTTACTAAATTGTTGCACAACGGACGATAAATCCGATGTCTGCTGCGTTTTTACGTAGGCGTCATCCTTCAATAGGACATGAGAATTGCCGGGTGTAATGGACACATAATTAGATCCCAACAATCCGGCCATTAATATAGTCGCCACCGAATTTTCCGGTATGAGATATCTCTTTTCGATGTGCAAAACGGCCACCGCTAAATCTTTATCCAAATACGTATTTATGACGTTTCCAACCCGTACACCCGCAACCCGCACATCATCACCTATTTGCAACTGACGTACGTCGGAAAACAAAGCCTTTAAACAATAGCCTTCATGTTTATTGATAGACAATTTATTTAAAACCGTATAAACGATGTACATCAAAATGATTCCAAAGAGAACGAAAGAAAAAACACGTAAAATATCCGACAATTTTGTTTTCATGATGTAGGTGGCAAAAACCTTGGGTGATTAAGATTAATGGTTGGATTCAAGAAATTACAAACGAAAGGTTCCGACGATTGCTGTAACGCTTGTGGTGTGTAAATTTCTCGAATAAACCCATTTTTTAGTAAAGCAATATGATGACCAATTGTTTGGGCCAATAGAACATCGTGTGAAACGATGAGAGTGGTAATGTGTAATTGTTTATTGACATACCCAATGAGCTCAATGATGGAAGCGGCGGTTATGGGATCCAATTCCGAAGTAGGTTCGTCAAATAATAAAACATCCGGTTCCATGAGTAACCCGCGGGCCAGCGCAACACGTTTTCGCATACCTCCGGATAACTCTGAAGGCATGATTTGGGCAATTCCCTTTAAGGTCAACATATCCAACATTTGGGTCACACGACTTTGAATTTCTCTTTCATCGAATAGCCTGTGTTCCCTTAAGTACAAAGCCAGGTTGTCAAAAATTGTCATGGAATTGAATAGGGCTCCCGATTGAAATACAAGACCCATCACGTATTTTTTTGTCTTTTTAACGTACTGTAAATCCTCTTGATTAATACTCAAACGCCCCGAACTGGGTTTACTCAAACCTGCCAGCAAATCCAAAAATACACTTTTCCCAGAACCGCTCGGCCCCATGAGCACAAAAATTTCGCCCGGCTCTACCCTCAGATTAATATCATCCAAAACCACACAATTTCTGAACTGCTTTTTCAGATGATCTACTTCTATGGAAACGGGCAAACGATTGAGCGTATCCGAAAACAGCTGTTTTGTGTTCGTCATCGTTATCATAATAAAACTTTAGTCACAAAATAGTCGAGCATCAATATGGCAATCATGGACTGCACCAACGTACGCGTCACCGAATTACCAATTTCCCGCGGACCTCCTTTTGTCTGCAAACCTATGGCCGAACTGATTAACGTAATAACCAATGCAAAAATCTCTGCTTTTAGAAGGCCATCATTGATACTTTCGACATCCACGTATTGCTTTAAACTGCGCCAATAAATGGATCCATTAATGGAGATAAAGTCGACCGACTGCGTCACAATCCATCCCCCTAACCACCCCAATACCGTTGAAAATATGGTTAGAAAAGGCATCATGAAGAGTCCTCCAACAACGCGTGGCATCACCAACAAACGGACCGGCGACAAGTTCATCGTCCGCAATGCATCGACTTCCTTGTAGACGGACATGGAACCTAACTCGGCGGTAATGGCAGAACCGACCCGTCCCGTCAGTAAAAATGCAGTCATTAGAGGCCCCAGCTCGCGACACATGGATAATCCCACAATGCTTCCTAAAAAACTTTGAGCTCCCGGCAACTTACTCAAACTGTAACCGGTTTGCAAAGCCAAAATACCCCCCATAAAGAGACTTAAAATTCCCACAATGGGCAACGTTTGGTAACCCATGATGCAGCATTGTTCAAAACACCGTCCTGCCTGCCTTGGCAAATACCGCAATTCCCTACACGTTTCAAAAAACAATTGAAAAATAAATGCCCACAATTGCAATAACTTCATAAGTTTTTCGGATGTAAAATTCTTTTTTTGGGGAGATCGATAGATTTAAACTGTTTCCACAGAAAAGACACCGTTTTTTGATTTCCGCGTTTATGATATCCCAACAAACCCTTAAATAAAGAAAATTTTTTCTCATTTTCCGCATTCAAATAGTCCAATATAAAACATATTCGGAAACGTTTCAAAGAAGGTGTTTTTTCTTCCTGAATTAACCGAAACAATAAACTTTGTCGACGGCTGTGGTCTTGTTCTTCGAAACGATACAAGGCGAACATGGGATTATAAATGCGCTTTACGGCTGCATTGCCGGGAAAGAAAACTTCAAATAAACTGAGCATCTGCATTTGGCGGTGCCCTTGCCCATTATCCCAATAACTGTATATCGGCCAAAAATGTGCCTTAAGGGCCAAAAAATTTTTATCCGCATTGGTTTGCGTCTGCTGCCAAAATAAAAAATAGAGGCATTGTTCTTGGTGGATTTTCAAACCCTTTTCATTCCAATCCATCTGTTTTATGAAGGGCCACGCAAACCATTCTTTAGACGTATGATGCACCTTGTTTTCGGAATACGTATGGAAAGGTGCCCACCGATTGATGTATCTTTGTTCTCCGTCACCTTGTACCCACAAAGGCCATAAAATACGCCTTTCTTCGTAGTGAGGATTGGTTTCCCAGCGATGTCCCCACAAAGGCCAGATAATGGATAAATCCTCTGTACGCGCCGTCTTTTCGTAGGCAAAAAAAGGTAAAAACCCTTTTTGAATCAACCGATCCGGTTGTTCGTAGACACGTTCGTAGATCAAAGGCCACAAGCAATAACGTTCTTCGTAATAATCCCGCTGCCAAAAATGTCCTCCCAAGGGAAAAAATGCAAAACCTTCCCCGAAGGAACCGCAACGCCTGTTGATAAAAGGCCATGGATACCAGTATTGAATGTTACCATTGCGGATTGTTTTTGCCCACAAAGGCCACAAAAACCATTCCATAGAATCGCGTCCTAAAAAATTCTTAACGCGGCCACCGAGCGGAAAAATAGCTTCGTAGTCCTCTTTTTCCCCCATTCCCTTTTTTGAAAAGTAGAATGGAAAGAACGTACAAGTGTGCATTTTATTGGGTTCAATTTGTCGATTGTAATGCCACAACCCAAGAAACGTAAACCATTGAAATTCCTTTTTCCGATAGGATGCCCTACCTAACGGATACAAAAAATAATCCTCCTCTTGATTCTGATGCGTATGCTGCCAAAGAAAGGGACGAAAGAAGGTGTCTTGTGTTTCTAGGCGATTGCCATACTCCGGCTGTGGATGTTGAGGCAGAGTCGGATGCGCCGTTACCTGTTCATTTGCAGAATGAGAAGAGACGTCTGAATTCCCAAAACCATCGGATCGGTTTAAAAAAATTACACAAACAATCAAAAAAACTTTTCTTAACAACACACCATATTTTATTTTTTAGAATAAATACAGTCAAGGACTAATCCTCAAGGCAAGATTTTAAATGAGGTAATAAAAGAGGTATATATTTATAAATAAATATCACTATCTTTATGCCTGTGGATAACTTGGCACGATTCTTGTTTCTCGGCAATCTATCCTATTTTTCGTCTTCTTCTAAATTGTGAATAATCTTTGGGTAATAGGAAAAAATGTGCGAATTTTTGTTCATAAAATTTAGTTTTTGACAAACATTCTCAACATTTAAAAGGCTTATTCACAAGTTATTCATAATGAAAAAGTAGGTAAAAAATGACCTTTTGGGGAAAATATTTACACATTGTTACATAAAACCAGAGGCACAGATAGAATCCTTGTTGGTTTTATGACAAACAATGCATAGGACAATCCCTAACTTGGGGATGTTATATCAAAGATAAGTTCAAAAGCCATTTAATTAATCACCGAACATTCGTTATAGGATCTTAAATTGGGTACTCTTTTATATTACCTAAAGTTTCGAGTCAGTTAAATAAAATTGTTTGGTGCGGATGGACGGAATTGAACCGACGAATCCAGCTTGGAAGGCTGGAGTTTTACCACTAAACTACATCCGCAAAAACCGTTTATACAAATGAATTTTTTAACGTGCCAGGTCAAGCGCTTTTTTGCCAATTATGTTTGCCCGATCCAATGAACAAGACATAAAAAAATGGTGGCAAACTTTTCTCAAAGACAAGTAGGAGGTTTTTCTTAAAACACGCATTTTCCCTTTGTTGCACAGAAAGTTATGTGTAATCTCCAAAAACTAAATGCCTGTGGGATTAAAAATTTTTATGCCGGGGGCACAGTTTCTTTGGACCTGGGTTGGAAAATACGGGAGACATTCTTATTAGAAGGTATTTTTTGGGAAAGTCTACGAATAAATGTATCGTAAGACGGCCGAAGATATGGAAGTATTGCCTGATAAAATCCGATTTTGCTGGCCATGTGCGAGTACTTTTCTTAATATGGTTTCGCAATGGGGAAAAAAAATAATACTTTAGGTGTTTTGTTACCTGTTTTTTCTTTACCAAGTCAACAGGGGATAGGTTGTTTTGGTTCTCGGACCTACGCATGGATAGACGGTTTAACTACGGTGGGTATTACCCATTGGCAAGTTTGTCCGCTGGGACCTACGGGGTACGGATGCTCTCCTTACCAACCTTTGTCTGAATTTGCTTTAAATCCTTATTTTGTCGATGTTTCGGATTTGATTTCAAGAGGATGGATACCCAAAAATGCCTTCGATGTTTTTCAATCGCTTTCGAACACGCGGGTTCAATATCAACGTGTTAAGGCACGTTTAACCCCTCTTTTATATCAGGCGTACGATCAATTTTTAAAAACTCAGCATGGGGGGGATCGATTTGAAAAATTCAAAAGGCGCGAACGCGTTTGGTTGGATTCGTACGCCACCTTTTGCGCGCTCAAGGGTCGGTTTGGAGGTTCTCCTTGGTGGCTTTGGCCAAAGGAATTGCGGGCCTACGAGAATAAAGAAGTACAGAATTATAAAAAATCTCACGCTTTAATCACGGACTTTTTTGCGTTTGTGCAATGGGTTTTGTCCGAACAGTGGTCCAATGTAAAACGTTATGCTCGACGGAAGGGCATACGTATTGTGGGTGATATTCCGATTTACGTTGGAGAGGACAGTGCAATTGTTTGGGAAGATCGAAAATTATTTCAATGGAACCCTACATCAGATCATCCGCAATACGTTGCCGGTGTTCCCCCTGATTATTTTTCTCCTACGGGACAATTGTGGGGAAATCCTCTGTACGATTGGAATTTTCTGGAAAAAAATAACTATCGTTGGTGGGTGGAAAGAATGAAGAAAAATTTGGAATGGTTTGATTTTGTTCGCTTGGACCATTTTCGCGGATTTTACAACTATTGGGCTATCCCTCACGGTGCGGTGGATGCACGTGAAGGTCAATGGATGCAAGGTCCTCAACACGCATTTTTTAATCAATTGAAGAAAAATTTCCCCAAGATGCCTTTTCTATTGGAAGACTTGGGAGATTTGAATGAGCAGGTGCGTGCCTTTCAACGTACCTTAAATTTGCCCGGAATGGCTGTCTTGCAGTTTGCATTCGATGGAGAAAATAATCCCTATTTACCTCATAAATGGACTCAGAATACGGTGGTCTATACCGGTACGCACGATAACGATACCACGCGTGGTTGGTTCAGCAAGGCTCCCAAACAAGTGCAACAAACCTGCTTGCAATTGTTGAGGAAATACGCGATTTCATCGAGTGCAAAGACGGTGGTCTTGGATCTCATTCGTTTAGCTCATCAGAAGGCAACGGCGAAGTGGGTCATTATACCCTTACAAGATTGGCTAAACAAAGGGTCGCGAGCGCGCATCAATACACCGGGGACTGTAGGCAGTCACAACTGGACATGGCGCTGCACCGAAAAAGATTTGGCCGATTTTCAACGGCAAGCCGAGCAAATGGTGCATGTTGAGTAGTTTTTATGAGATTTGTCGTCATCTTTGGCAAAGAGCTCCTGTTTATCAAAGTGTACGTTGGGCAAGATGGATCTTGTCCTCAAGTGCGCGTAACTTCATTAAAGATACACCATTTTTGCAAAGTTGTCCGAAATTATTTGCCTGTCATTTTGAATATTATAAAAGTAAACTCTTACCGTAAAATATCAAAGGTAAGAGGTGGAACTATCTTTCAAGATGTAAGTAATTTGATAGGAGTTACCCGAGAGTGCAGAGCTAATCCGCCCACTGTAGCAGTTTTTGGCTACTAATTTTTTAAATGAATCTACGAGCTTCGACAAATTTTTTGGAATGCCATTTAAAATAATTTTTATATTACTACTATCAATGGATAAAGTGAAGGAACAATCGATGGGTAGGATAGCTGTGGTAAAGTTATAGGGGAAATAAGGGGCCAGATCGGCTATATTTTTCAGTTGTGTATTGGTGGTGAAATTTGCGGATAAAGTGCCATTGTGTTCGGAGTAATACATCGATAAAGCGCTTTCGTAAATGGCCAAATGTTGGACGAGCAACTGCGCGTACGACTGTTGCCTTTGGTACTGCAGCCACATACTGCCCCCTTTGCTTAAAATGGCGATGATTGTCATGACTACTACCAACTCTAGTATTGAAAATCCACGCTGGAGCTTCATGATTATACATCTAAAACAAATCCGTCTGAGGCCAGAGAAATATTTGTTGGAAAACGATCGTTGGGTTTACTTTTGCGTTCCTTGTGATAAAGTTGCGCGTACGTAATCGTATCAAGCAGAAATTGTTCAAGCATTTTATCATCGCTTGTGGGCTCGTGATGAAAGAGGAGCAAATGTTTTACATGTGCTTTTGCAGCCAGTTTAATCCCCATAAAATTATTTGAATGGCCCCAATTAACTTTCATGATGGTTGCGTTGGCTAAAGAGTACATTGCATCAAAGATCAGAATGTCTGCGTCCTTGAAAAATTCTATAAAAGGGTATCCATTTTCATGAGCCATTTCCGTGTGTTCGCAATCGCTCGAATAAACGATTACTTTATTGTCTTTTTCGAAACGGTAGCCGAAAGAAATGCCGGGGTGATTTTGTTGAAGTGCCTGAATTTTAAATCCGCATACTTCAAAGGGTTCCCAGGGGGGTTTAATGTCAAAGGTAAGTTGCGCACCTACGGCTTTTAAAGGAACGGGAAAGCAAGGTGGATTCATCTGTTGGTGAAGATATTCCTCTATGTTATGATGATAACCGTGGACAATAATTTTGTTTCCGGGAACGTACAAGGGAACGAAAAACGGCAATCCTTGGATGTGATCCCAATGCAAATGCGTTAAAAATAAGTGAAAACAGGCGGGTTTAGAAAGTTTACCACGACGTGCGTATGACGTCCCAAAATCTCGAATGCCGGTACCTGCATCGCACAAAATGTATTCATTTTCGCAATGACTTTCGATTTCAACACACGATGTATTAACGCCATAGGTATGGGTAATGTGTTTCGGCATTTGATTTAGATAATCGTCGATCGACTGCCCTTGTTTTATGCCCGTATTGGGATCCAATGCATACCGCAAACAGTCATGTAAGTGTACGTGTAAATGATCTTTTGTAAACGTTGATGGCAAAGAACCTCGGGTTCCCCAAAAAACTACCTTCATTAGGTTATTTTAAAATGAAAATGAGGGTTGTGCAACTTTTTTTGTTTAAAATTTCTATGCTTTTCAAAGATGTGCCGCTATGCGGTGTTATTTATAAGGACTGTTTTAATGAGGATTGGTATATTTAAACGAACTGAAGCAACGTTATGTCCTTTTGTGGGCGATATTTTATCCTCTCCACCAACACTGTATTTTGAACGTTGAATCACTTGGAACGCAGAGATACGAAAGATTTGCACAATTTGGTTCGGCACCCTCTAGCGTCGGTGCTGCGGGGAATGGATTTATATTTTGTTAAAGTATTTCCGTTACCGGAAGAGACTCTAAGGGTAAATTACATAGAATTTGCCTAACGTTGAAAAGGATGTTTATAATGAGCAAAAAGCTTGAATAGAGGTACTGAAACGTTTTCACCATAAGATGCTATGTAATTTTTTAAAAAGTATGCAACAATGGATTCCCTCCATCGCTGCAAAAACTACAATAACCCTAATTCCATTTTCCCTTCTTGGGAGATTTTATCTTTGGACCACGGAGGATCCCACACGAGATTGATATTAAGGGATTCCACTCCATCCAATAGGGTAACGGCATTATGAATTTCTTGAAACAAATAAGGGGCCATCGGGCAAGAGGGCGAAGTAAACGTTAAATCAATCGTAACCGTGTAAGCGTCACCCGAGCTGTTTTCTGCAAGCTGAACATTGTATATTAACCCCAGGTTGACAATATCTAAATGAACTTCTGGATCCTGAACGGTGCGTAATTGATCCCATATTTGGGATGCGAGAGTGGTTGCACTAATCATCGTTTAGATTTTGTTCCAGGAGTCTATCCATGCGGTCCATCCATTGGGGTAAATGCAAGTAAGTCTCGCGTAAAAATCCGACTAAGAATAATTTTTGTGCCTGCGTATAGGTGAGGCCTCGAGTTTGCAGATAAAAGAGCGTCGTTAAATCAATCGGTTGCGTGGCGCAGCCGTGCGTTGCAACAACATGCTTATTGTGTATGTGTAAGCGTGGAGAAGACAGTACGTGCGCCTGTGGAGATAACAAATAATTCAAATTATTTTGGCTTGTTTGGGAATGAAATGCCGTGGTTTGTACGGTGATATCACCTTGGAATTTAAATTGCGCCCCGTTGTCTAAAATACTTCTTACGCAGCAATTGGAATGGGTGTAGGGGGCTTCGTGTTCAATTTTTATGCATGTTTCCACGTGGACATTGTTTTTGCAGAGAAAGCATTCTCGCCAATCGACATGGGTGTTGGGCCCTAACAGGCGAACGGATACGTTCTCGTGACAATTTGTAGGACATAGCCCGTGCGTCCAATGGTTAAGGTGGGAACCTGTCTGCAAGATGAATTGTAAATTTGAATCTTGAGCTTGGCTGATGTGTTGCAGAGAGGCGTGTTCTCCAAGTACATACTGCTTATCTCTGGATGGAGCTTCAAGGACCGCGACCGTTGCATTGTTGGGAATGGAAATTATCAGTTGCGAAGGGGATGATTGCAATTGAAAATAAAAAATTGTCTCCGGAGTGATTGGAGGATGGAATGAAAAGTTCAACGTATCTTGGGTTTTGGACCAGGTGCCGTAAAGAGAAAGGGTATCTTCGGATAGAAGGGTGACGTTGTCCATCCAACCTGCAGGATAAACTTTTTGTCCTTCGAGAAAGCATCCGATACTATTTGCAGTGTCCATCGTTTTTAGCGTAATGAAATTTCTCCCGTTAACGCATCCTTTAAACTTTATAGAGACCCCAGGAGAAGAGTAAAGGGATTTATAGGTTGAAATAGTGGTACAAGATTTTGTAGGCGAATAATAGCGCAATACCGAATAAGTTACTTCCTAGGCTGGGGGAATAATAAATGAATACCATGTAAATGCGGCAAAGAGGTAACCCTATTATGCGCTTATTCAATCTTGAAATGTGAGGTCGTGCTCTATTTTCGTTTGCTCCTTATTTTAGAAAAAACTTGTTTTTTTAAGTTTTACCTCTACAGTCAACTTACATGCAACATTTTTGTTTACCCCCTCAATCGTTAGACTCATTGGATCCCACGGTGGCCGATTTGATTCGACAAGAAAAAAATAGGCAGCAGTGCGGATTAGAATTGATTGCTTCCGAAAACTTTACGTTACCGGCTATTCTAGAAGCCGTTGGAAGCATTTTGACCAATAAGTATGCCGAAGGATATCCCGGTAAGCGTTATTATGGGGGATGCGAATACGTGGATCAAATTGAAGCCTTGGCCATTGAGCGTGCAAAGCAGATTTTTGGCGCCGATCATGCCAATGTACAACCACATTCGGGAACGCAGGCCAATGTGGCTGTCTATTTATCCGTTTTGCGCCCTGGAGATAAGTTATTGACCATGCAATTGGATCATGGAGGGCATTTGTCGCACGGTTATTCAAAAAATGTAAGCGGTATGCTTTTTAATGTGGTACATTATGGAGTCGATTTACAAACGGGATGCATCGATTACGATAATTTAGAAAAACTGGCGATGAAAGAAAAACCGGCAATGATTACCGTTGGGGCATCGGCGTACCCGCGTACAATTGATTTTGAACGTATGGGAAAAATTGCAAAGCAGTCGGGTGCTTATCTCCTTGCCGATATTGCGCATATAGCTGGGCTGGTGGCAGCCGGTCTACATCCCTCTCCGGTTCCCTACGCTGATTTTGTGACCACAACCACCCATAAAACTTTACGCGGGCCTCGCGGAGGTCTTATCCTTTGCAAAGAAAAATACGCCCAAGAGATTGATGCGATTCTTTTCCCGGGGACTCAGGGAGGTCCTCTCATGCACGTTATTGCGGGTAAGGCGGTATGTTTTAAAGAAGCGTTGACATCCACGTTTAGGGAATATCAGCAGGCGGTTATTCAAAACACGCATCACCTGGCAGATTCTTTTGCCCGAAAGGGATATACGTTGGTAAGCGGTGGAACCGATAATCATTTGTTCCTGATTGATCTTAGGCCTTCGCATCCGGATTTAACGGGTAAAAAAGCCCAGGAATTGTTGGAAAAAAATAAAATTACCGTTAATAGGAACACAATTCCTGGAGAAACAAGAAGCCCGTTTCAGGCCAGTGGCTTACGCATAGGGACGGCCGCTTTAACGTCACGAGGTATGGGTGGTGAAGCCATGGAAGTCATTGCGGAGCTCATGCATCAAACTTTGCAGGAAGGCTCTTTGTTGGGAAGCAAAAAAATTCGAGACAAAGTAGAATCTTTATGTAGAGATTTTCCATTACCTTATTGATGTAAAAAGAAAGTATAACCATTCAAACTTCTCGTTTTAGGTTGCAGTGGTATTAGGACTGTGGTTTTGTTCCGTATTACTGTTAACACGATTGCAGAGGTGGGTGAGTTGTTCCGTAAACAAACCATTGAATGCGGTAGTTGTGTTTATAAAAGTTTACGCCTATATGTTTTGTTGTGAATGCTGAATTTGCAAGCAATTGTAACGGTTAGGCGTTTTTTTGACGTGCATCATTGTAGGGGTAATTGTATATATTTGCCAACGTCGTCCGTAAAACCAAAGTCGTTTTATACGGTATCTTTAACATAACAACCAATATCTAGGATACTTAACAGGTACCGCGCAATGCGGCAAGGCAATGCCGACGCACTCTCCCCTACCGTCAGGAATAGTTTTACTGCTTACCTCAAAATGGAAAATGATAAGTGATATTTTGTTTAACTGAAAATAATTAACAAAGGGTTATTTTGGAAAAACGTTCCGAAGGCATCGATAACACATGACCTTTTGCCAATCAT
>JAIRKR010000038.1 GCA_031260015.1 Puniceicoccales bacterium | reverse complement strand
GCTTGGACGGAATAGGAATGCTTTTAGTCTTTTGGCGAACAATAACGTTGCAAGAGGGTCTAAAATAGCATGCATTAGGAGAAAAATATGGAAGAACGCCTGCAAAAAGTACTTGCACGCATTTATGGGATTTCTCGTCGACGCGCGGAGGAATGGGTTATGCAGGGCGAATGCAATTAGGCAATGGTACATTACCTTCAAAATTAAGTTTGTAAACGACCGCGCAAGGTCCCCTAATAATCGTCAGTCTTATTCGATTGTTTGCAACTGACGCAATATTTCGTACCTAACAATTGCTACACTGGAAGAAAGATTGAGGGATCTTACGGTTGAATGCATCATGGGAATCGTTAGGCGCCCATCCCATAATTGTTGATGTAACCAATCGGGGCAACCGTGGCCTTCGTTCCCAAATAAAATGCCATCCTCTTCCTCAAATTGAACGTTCCAATAGGGTCGATCCGTGTGCGTTGTCAATAGCCACAGACGCTTTGGGCATTCGTTTTGGGTCAAAAATGCATCCCACGAAGCGTGTTCATTGACATCCAAAAAACTCCAATAATCCATGCCGCTACGCTTTAAATATTTATTTTCCAGAGAAAACCCCAGCGGATGAATTAAGTGTAACTTTGTTTGCGTGCAAGCGCATAAACGCCCAATATTACCCGTGTTTTGAGGAATTTCGGGCCTAAATAAAATAACGTGTATCACGTTTTATGATGCCGCAAAGCTCTCGCAATCTCTCGGTTTTCAGTTTTTTCTTTGAGACTTCGACGTTTATCAAATAATTTTTTAGCCGTACAGATTGCGATTTCGACTTTTGCCAAACCCGACTTAAAAAATATTTTCATCGCCAAAATACTTTCGCCTTTTCGTTCCAATGCACCGCGTATTTCATTGACTTCATTCGTATGCAGCAACAAAAAACGGGATCTCAGTGGATCGTGATTGTAAATATTTCCAAAACGGTAATCATGAACATGCGCATTCATCAACATCGGACAACCCCTACGATCCAATCTAACGAACGCCTCCTCAATGGAGGCATTCCCCAAGCGTAAAGACTTTACTTCCGTACCCGTTAAAACCAAACCCGCTTCAAACTTTTTACCAATAAAATAATTGTGACTTAACTTTCGATTAAAAATAACTTTTTGAGATTCCTTTTTTGTTCCAGACATGGGTACAAAAAACTACAACTCAAAGGTAATTTTTTTCTCAATAATTTCACGCAGGGCAATGTCTTCTAGGCTTAATTTTTCTAACGAATGTACCCATGGTTCAGCACCATTTTTCAATTGTTTGACACGTTTAGAAACCAAGTTAATCAAAATATTTGGATTTGGAATTACCTTTTTAGCCTCGTCTACTAAAATATACTTCATAATTTTATTCTTTAAAAATAAAATTAAACAAAAATATAAAAGCCCTCTTGTACACCACCCTATAAGAATTTCATCTTATATTCAAAGTAGGCTAGCAAATACTTTTGAACTGAGTACTGGGTTTAAACTTAACAGTTTTTGAAGCTGCAATTTGAATCGATTTACCCGTTTGAGGGTTAATCCCCTTACGAGCTTTGCGTTCAGATACTGAAAAAGTACCAAAACCAACAAGTTGTACCAAACCATCTTTAGCGACGCCCGATTTAAACGCTTCAAGTACAGCATTTAAAGAACGCTCTGCGCAGGCTTTTGTAGCATCTTTGCCTAATTTATTTTGAATTTCAACGATTAATTCTGCTTTATTCATAAAAAATTGAGTTAATTGAACTTTTTGTTTTCAATTAATAGAAGCATTGAAAAAATCGAAGTCAATGCTATTTTTGCAAGAAAAACGATAAAATGCACAAAAAATCAGAGTGTGGGGTTACTTTTTTAGAAGTAACCTTGTGCTTATTTGTTTTAGGGATTTTAATAAACTGCATTGCGCACCTATTGAGACAGTCTCCCTCATTAACACCCCATTCGGACCCATTTGCCACATTTCATGCGGTTATTGCGCCCATTATAAAAACGGGAAAACAAATTATATGGGCACACGGTACCTTGCAGGTAGAACTTGAAAGTGGTTGTGTGCACGTTATTCTTCAATCGCAAAAACCTTCCCAACAACCACACGCTAGAGTTTTATTTCTAAGAATTCCACCGCACTACTCCATTCAATGGCAGCGTTGGCACAAGCATCATAAATGTTGGACCCCCCTGAAAGAACAAAAAACTTATAAACATTTAAGATTTATAAAACTTATTCTAAGCCGTTCATCCAATACCACCGTAGAAGAATTTATTTTTTCCACAGCGTTGAGGAAATATCATGCTTGAACGATACGCATTAACCCTCTGTCATGCGCGGTATAACATCTTGATGCCAAAGCATTTGGACATGTTAAAAAATGCATGTTCTCCGAAATGGTCTTCGGCATAAAATACCCACTTTATTGAACTACCTTTGCTACCCGCATCGTGATGTGATTTTATAAAAAATGCATTGACATGCCGTGGATTGCACCATTTTACTTAATAAATAAGTATTTATGAAAGTGGTTTCGTCGATTAAATCTCTAAAAACTCGGCACGCAAAATGTCAAGTGGTAAAGCGTAAGGGCCGTATCTACGTTATTTGCAAAGCAAATCCCCGGTACAAAGCACGACAGGGGTATTAATTTTACACATTTGAGAAGTAAAAATGAAAAAAGACATACATCCTGACTATCATCCCGTTTGTTTTGTGGATGTTTCTTCGGGCAAACGTTTTTTAACCTATTCAACCATGGTTTCAAAAGGTAAGGAAATGATTAACGGCGTCGAACATTATGTCGTGATTCGCGACGTTACTGCCGATTCGCACCCTGTGTATACGGGAGAAAAACGTTTTGTCGATTCAACGGGCCGTGTTGAAAAATTCCAACGCAAATTTGGCCGTCGCCTAGTTCGTTAGCCATTTTATGATCCAACTTATCTCGCAAAGATAGGTAGGAAGGGTTATTTTAATAAAATCTAAAAGTTTTTTCATTGTCATTGCAGGTTGTTTGGTTTATTATGAAAAAAAGGGGTTGATTTTGCGTTTCATCGCAAAAAATTAAATCTTCTTATAATAAACGATCCAGTTATGCAATTCGACAAAGTACTTATTATAGATGATGAATTGGTAATCCGTAAAGCGTTGGAAGAACAATTACGTAATCTTAGATATACGGTCGCCTCCGTTTCAAGTTTAATGGATGCAGAAAGTGTTCTCGGTAAAGACAGTTTTGACCTGGTATTTCTAGACGTTCGTTTGCCAGATGGAGACGGAACCCGGCTGTTGAAACATTTTAATACGTTACCCGAAAATATAGAAAAACCCATTACGGTTGTTATCACAGGTTACGGATCCATTGAATCTGCGGTCGAATGCATGAAATTGGGAGCCTTCGACTACATCATAAAACCTTTTTCTTTGCAGGAGATAGAAGTTGTTTTAAAGAAAACTGAATCCTACAGTCATTTGATCAAAGTAAATCAATTTTTTTCGTGTAATAGTGCCGAAGGGGACTTGCAGCAAGAATTATTGGGAGAAGGGCCTGCCATTCAACACATTAAGGCGCTTGTCAAAAAAGTGGCTTCGACCGAAGCAACCGTCTTGATCACCGGAGAAAATGGAACGGGGAAAGAATTGGTAGCCAGGGAAATCCATCGGCTGAGCCACTTGGCAAGTAGACCCTACATTACCGTTAATTGTGCAGCAATTGCTGAAAATTTGATCGAGAGTGAATTTTTTGGTCATGAAAAGGGTGCGTTTACCCATGCCTTGCAAAAAAGGATCGGCCGATTTGAGTTGGCAAACAATGGGACCATTTTATTGGACGAAATTGCCGAAATATCACCGCACTTGCAAGCGAAGCTCCTCCGAGTGTTACAAGAAAAAGAATTTGAGCGTGTTGGAGGCACAAAAACCTTAAAGGTAAATACGCGTGTTATTGCTTCCACCAATCGAGATTTGAGCAAGTCGGTAGAGCGAGGCGACTTTCGGGAAGATTTATTTTACCGTCTCAATGTATTTCCCATTGAAATTCCACCTTTACGTGAGCGCGGCAACGACATTCTTTTGTTGGCAGACTATTTTTTAAAACGCTATACTCGCAAGCATGGCATAACGTTAAATGAATTTTCGGACGAAGCAAAAAATGCCCTTTTAGTTCATAAATGGCCCGGCAACGTTCGTGAATTGCAAAATACGATAGAACGCGCTGTTATTTTATCCAATGACCAGCAGGAAATTAGTGAGAGAGCCTTGAATATATCGCCCAATACGCAAGCAAGTACAACGTTGTTGGAAAATCCAACGTTGGATTTAGAGGCAATTGAGAAAAAACATATCCTGCATGTTTTAAATACAACGCATGGCAACCGAACAAAAGCGGCCTCTCTTTTAAAGATTAGCACACGTACCCTCAGCAATAAACTTAAGCAGTACGCCCTTGCTGATTAAAGTCCCGACGTAACAAACTGCTTCTAAGGACTAAAATAATGCACGGAGATGCTGTTTGTGGAATGCATTTCACATTTTTAAAGCTTTTTGCGTAACAAAAATAAAGCCTTTTGAATGCGTATTTAGCTTTTTAATGAAGCGTACATGCATGTCTCTTGCGTGAACGAACTATTTTTTGGAGTCGATGTCGTTATTGGGCTGTTGATAAATATTTTTCAAGATGTAACGGGGTCGTTTCTGAATAATTTGATAGGTCCTCCCCACATATTCCCCTATGAGTCCAATGCCTACGATAACCACGCTTAACATGAAAAATAAAATGGCAAACAAGGTAAAGAGACCTTCGGCTTCGGGACCTATGCATAAGCGTCTACCCAGTATGTACAAAACGAGCAAAAAACTAAACCCCGATAATGCAAAACCAAACAAAGTAAACATTTGTAAAGGTACGAGAGAAAATCCCGTCATCCAATCAAAGTGTGTTCGCAGCAAATAGTACAATCCATACTTAGATTCTCCCTTAAAGCGAGGGGCATGGCGCATACCCACTTCCGCATATCGTGAAGAAAATTTATAGGCCAAAGCGGGAATAAATGCGGTATAATCGCCACAGCGAACGATGGCATCAATAATGGAGCGCCTGTAGGCCCTAAACATACAACCTTGATCGGACATTTGGATGTCCGTAATTTTTGCACGGATTTTATTGTTAAATTTTGAGGCCCAACAACGCCAACGAACGTCCTGCCGTTTTCCCAAACGATAACTGCCGACGTAATCGTAGCCCTCATCCATCTTTTCCAAAAGTTTTGGAATTTCTTCCGGAGGATTTTGCAAATCCGCATCGAGCGTAATCGTAATATCGCCACGTACGTGTTCAAATCCGGCAAAGATTGCGTTGTGGTGGCCGAAGTTACAATTGAATTCTAAGATTCTGAAATGGTTGGGATATCGATGGTACCATTCCAAAAGTTTTTGCATGGAATGATCTTTACTGCCATCGTTTACGACAATGATTTCAAATGAGCGTTTTGCAGCTTCCAACACTTTTACGAGGCGCGAACAAAGTTCATCTATGTTGGGTTCTTCGTTGTAAACGGGCACAACAACTGAAATATTCGGCGTATTCAATTCGCTCATAAGCGGTTAGAATATAAAATAAAATGCAAGTCTTGCGTCAAGATGTAAAACGGTACGTGAGTTATTTTCTTTTCAAAAACTTCTTTGTGACGACGCCTAACGACCACATAAATTTTCTTTTCTGAGGCCCATTGATGGACCAACTGTTCTTGAGAAATGTAACGATCGCATCCTTCCAGTTGATATCCCAACAATTGTTCGTTCGGCACGTGATCCACAATGCCTACGACTTGCTTTAGATAAAATGGTAAGTCTTGAAAATACTCGTAGGCACAGTAGACAATACTTGGCTTTTCGGAAGATTGCAAAATGACTTGACTGACCCAGGAGGCATTCAGTCGCTGAAAGTAAGGGAAAAACAAAGGAAGCATAAAATAGATGCCACACGTAATTGTTGTGAGAAAACCGAAGGAAAGTTTTGGTCTTTTCTTCAAATAAACAAGTGCGCCTACAGATCCTGTAATCAAGACAAGCTCTGTGCTCACCAAAGCAAATTGCGGAAAAGGCTCCAAAGCCCTTTTGGCAACGATGCCGGGAAGAAGGTAGCTCGTAATCAAAAACGCTGCGGCCCAGACGAAGTATTCTATACGACATTGCCGTAAGAAATGAGGTGTCGAGAATGCGTAAGCGAGTGGTAAAATAAGGCCGGGAATGGCGGGTAAAACATACGGAATCAGTTGCGACTGCGAATGTAAAAAGAAGGCTATCAATAAAACGCTCCACAAATAACCAAAAACTAAAATGTTACGCTTTGTCTTTTCTCTGGCGGATTTAAAGCTTAGTACGAGTGCCCGTGGCAGAAAAAATGCCCATGGAATTAGACCCACCAGAAAGCTTACCGGTAAAAAATAGCATGGCTTCATTCGATTGTGTGTCGGTAGGAAATAACGCTCGAAGTGTTCGTACCAGAAATAAAACCTGCAGAATTCGGCATGCTTAACCGCAATGGCATAATGCCAAGGAAGATTGATGAGTAGGACGAGTAGAAAACCTCCTACAACGTGCGCCTGTCGCATTTTTCGCCAGTATCCCGTGTAGATAAGCCAAGGAATTCCAATGAGGGCCGGGAAGACAATTCCAATGAGCCCTTTCGTTAAAATGGCAAACGCCATAAAAATGTACGCCAACCAAAAATGTCTTTGCGCACTGCGGTTATCCGCCTCCAAAAATCCCCATGCAAAGGACAAAAGGGTTGCCGTTACAAAAAATCCTAGGGTCCCGTCTAGTGTCAACATTTGACTCATGCCAAACATGAGCGCGCTGGTTCCTAATAAACCTGCAGCAAGCGTACCTACTTTATGATTAAAAAAATGAGCGCAAAAACGATAAACACTCAGGCACGTTAACAGTGTAAACAATGTGTTAAAGAACCGGACCCCCCATAAATTTTCTCCAAAGATACGTTGGCCTATTGCCGTACACCAATAAACAAAGGGAGGTTTTTCGAAGTACAGTATGCCATTCAATCGCGGCGTTATCCAGTCGCCCGAGATTAGCATTTCCCTAGCTATTTCCGCGTAACGTCCTTCGTCTGGATTTGCCAAAGGTCGAAATGCAATCTGCCAAAAAAAAAGTACCGTCAGCAAAGCAAAAACAAAATACCCACTCCATTTTTTCATAGCAATGATATCTTCTTCATAAGAGACTATTTAAGTTGAATAAAGAAGCATAAAAGTTACTTATTGTTAAGCTTCAAATAAGCCGTCGTTGCGACGAACAATGATACGCTGTAATTCCAAAGTAAATAAAACAGTTTGCAGCGCTTCCACCGAAAGTTGTGTCATCTCGATCAACTGCGAACTTCCCAAGGGACCTTTAGATTTTATAATTTCGTAGATACTATTTTCTTCCGAGGACAAATGTTCCACGTTTTCGAACCGTAAGTCTTGAATTTGTGATTCCAAGTCCAACTTTAATGTCCACGGAGGAGCAGAATGTAAATCTTCTAAAATTTCGTCCACGCATGTGGCCAACGTGGCACCGTTGCGAATTAAATGATGGCATCCACGACTCATGTCGGCATCGATGCGCCCAGGGATTGCAAATACCTGTCGATTTTGCTCCACCGCAAAAGATGCAGTTAGCATACTCCCCCCCTGCGTATCCGATTCAATCACAACGATTGCTTGGCTGATGCCGGACAAAATGCGATTTCGTCTTGGAAAGCTCATGCGATCGGCCCTTGACCCTAACTTGAATTCTGACATAAGGCATCCCTGTTGCCGTAATTGTGCGTACAGCGATGCATTTTCGGGAGGATAAATGCGGTCGATGGAACAACCCAAAATACCTACCGTAGAGCCTTTACCTCTTAAGGCCCCCCGATGTGCTGCCGTGTCGATTCCTTTTGCAAATCCACTGACGACGCACCATCCGCGTTCTGCCAATTCGCATCCCAAACGTTCTGCCACTTGCAAGCCATAAAGTGAAGCATAACGCGTTCCCACAATGGCAATGGTGTTGCTGGATGCCCTCATGGGACCGTAGCAATACAATCCAATAGGTGGGTCATAAATAGTTTTTAGCAAAGGTGGATAATGACTACTTTCAAACGTTATAAACTCTGCTTGTAATTTACGCAGCTTTTCTTTCTCCTTTTCAAGGGAAAATAATTGTGACCAAGTAGCTAAGTTTTGACTCACGGTTTCCGAAAGTCCAATGGCTCTATGGTTTTCGTACGTGCCCGAAAATATGGCGACCGCGTCATTGTTGTAATGTTTTAATAACTTCTTCATCGTTACCCAACCTATCCTAGACAAGGCATTTAAAACCATAAAAGCATCTTCTCGCGATAGGGTATTGGATTCGTTACAACGCATATATTTACGAATACCTCATGCGCGCAAAAAGGCAAGTATAGGCGTATATATATTTTATTAAACACGGACAGTAGCAGTCGTCGCCCCCCTCTAGCACGTCTATGCACTGCCAAAATAACACTTTTTATATTCCCGTTGATCCAAGAAAGTTGTAAAAATTCGTTGGCGGTGGGAGAAAAATTCTCTACCTTTACTCCAACCATGGTTAAAAAAATTCGCAGGCGGCTTTTTACAATTATTGGACTTACATTTTTAACCGTATTCGCTTCTCTCGTCTTATTATTTAGCTTTTCTTTTGGGCAAAAAATTCTTTTGTACGGTGTTTTAAGCTGCCTGTGCGATCGTACTAAAATTGTAAATTATCAAGGGAATTGGAATGCCGTAAAAATGGATGCCCTCCACTGTCAACGAAAGAACTTGGATATTAAAATTACCGACTTCAACCTCCAATGGCAACCGTGGCGATTTTTCTTAGGGCAAGGTTTGCATATTCAAACATTGGAAGGTCATGTGCATTGCGATGTACGGGATCCAAAATCCAAAGTTCAATCCATTTCGACTCAACAGGCCGGATTTATTTTTTCCCGAAAAAAAGACAAACATATACAAGGTCCCTTGAAACATCTACGACTTCCTTTTAGGGTGTACTTGGAGAACTTAAATTTGAAAGGACAAGGGACCTACAAAAATTTTACCTTTACACACTGCCAAGCAACTCTAAAAAACGTTTGCCCGGATAAAACTACGGAAGGAAGTTATGGGGCACAAATTAAAATTGCGGATAATGTGCAGGTATCCCAAGTAAATTTAAGTGGTCATCTGCAATTGGCAACCAATGCGAAGGGACATTTTACCAAGCTACGCCTTACAAATCAAGCGCGTATCAGGAATCAAAGCAGACTTTATCCATTGTTTTCACTCAACATTTTTGCAGAAGATATTCAAAACAGACAAAAAGAATATTTACGAGTAGAGGGTCATTATGGTCCTGCAAATGATCTGCAAATCACGTGCGACTTTTTGGATAAAGGACCGCAAAATTTGATATTAAAATGGCAAGGATTGTTTGATCATACGCTCTTTAAAACTTTCTCAGATAATATTCCTCCGTTATCCATTATGGCCAACGGAGAAATAAGCGTTAATCGAGCTCATTTGGACGTTGATACGCATACTTACGTCAGCGCGTGGATGAAGCAACTCGGAACATGGCATGCAAGCTTGAGTAATCTTCCTGTGCTGAGTTTCAAAACGGAACTGGATGCATCCGTGCGTAAAAATAGTATAGAATTCAAACAATTTAACTGCTTGCTAAAACAAAAGAACACACGGCATGTTTTTTTGACGGGTAATTTGGTACAAGCCTTAACTTTTCATACAAAATCCAAAAATTTTAAAACTTTTAACCAAAATAAAAAAATATTTGACCTAAATTTGCAAAATATACCCTGCGAAATGTTAACCCCATTACTCGAAAAATACGGGTACAAACTGCAGGGGCAATGGAACAATAGTATGTTCGAATTTTTATGGGATGCAAGTAAACGAGAATGGAGTATTCAGGTTGTGCAACCCATACGTATCTCCCAATTTAATCTTCAAAAACACGGTCAAGTTGCGATGCAAAACCTGCAGGTAAATATTCGGCCTCACATGACTTTTGACCCACAATTGGATCAATTAACGTACGAAATGGATGTGCAGGCCACCGATCATGCTTACCAAAAGCTTTTTCAAAGTACGCAACGTGGACAATTAAAATATGCCGGTAAAAAATTGCGGCAGGTAAAGCTGGCAGGGCAATTTCATGTCTCTTCCAAAGCTCTTTTACAGCAGCCTATTGCGCAACCGTGGCTGTGGGCACCCTGCAATAATCTAGATGCGTCTGTGGAATACAATTTCGAATGGGATAAGTGCAAAAATCTGGTTTTGCTAGACAAATTTAATGTGCAAGTTCAAGACAGTGACACCGACAATACGCGGTTAAACGTACAATTCAATCAGCCTGCCCCATTACCTCTAAAAGCAATTCAGCAAGGGCATCTCCCGGAATTGAAAGGCGATGTGTTGTCGGTTGAATGCCATAAAATGCCATTAGATTTCATGAATTTATTTCAAAAACAGAGGAAAATTTCTGGCCTTTTATCGTGGTCTGGGGGACTTAAAACACAGGACCAATGTTGGTTGCTTTATTCCAACAGAGATTTCCTTTTGGAAGGCGCTCGCCTGAGTTGCATACAACCCTTGGGAACGTCGAAACCCTGCCTTCACCTCGAAACGTGTAAAGCGCTTCCCGCCTTCGAATACAATGAAGGTAAAAAACTTACGTGCCACCTGGATAACGTTTACCTTCAAGGCGAACCCGAATCGAAGCCTTTATTGGAAGGGAATGTACACGCTACCATAAATCTCAACAACGGTTGCAAGGTTGAACAAAGCCAAGGTCAATTGCATGCAATATTGGATGATTTAAACTTTCAACCCGCTTTGAGTGATTTCTCGGGTGTTCTCGGAGATTGTTCCGTTCATTGGAATGTCGATAAAAACATAATGGCCAACTATCACCTCAACATAACTCCCTTAGCGGGGCGTTGTACTTTTGATGGTCAAGGGATGATTACATCTCACGAAAAAAATTTGACGGCATTTCAGGTTCAAGGACCTATTGAACTGAGGCATCCGCAGCATTTAACAGATTTAAATCTCGATTTGAGTTGTGACTTCGGTCATACACCAACGTTTAAAGGTCATGTGGATAGCCGGTCAATTTACGTCGACGATGTAAAAGAAATTTATGATTTTTGCAAAACTTGGTTCGATACGGCGCGTCAAAAAATAGCTTCAATGCCTTTAGCGCTTGCCGAGGAAATAAAACCTGCCCTATCCAACTGCCCATCCGTAAATCATGCCGCTGCTCATCCTGTGTCTCCAAAGCCTTTTTGGTATCCGTGGAACGGTACGCTCAATTTTGTTTGTAAAAATGTGGTATGCGATAAAATGTCCCTGCAAAACCTAAATACGACATGCAATTTGGATGCACGGCAACTTGAAATAAAAGCTACGTGCGAACCGTTTTCTGGACATTGGACAACCGATCTTACGCTGCAACGTAATGCAAAAGATTACGACGTGACCTGCAATCTTTGCGGAGAACAAATCGATATTGCCCAAAGTATAGAGTGTTTTCGAAATACGGGCGTGTATCCTAAAAACTCTCCCGCCGTCCGAGGAACTTGCAACCTAAGTGCAAATTTACACGTGCAGACGGATCTTAAAACTTTTCCCTTGGGCAATATGGAGGGGAAGGGCGTTTTTGAATGTACCGATGGTGACTTAAAAATTTTCCAACAAAGTAGTACAACCGCAAAAGCAATCGGTGGATTAACAAATACGTTGGGACTCTTGGTGGGAGGTAAAGTTACGGAAATGGGTACATTGGGATTTTTAACCGCCTACTGTCAATCCATACCATTTCAAAAAATGGTAGCTACGTTTCAAAAAAGTTTCAATGAGGCCATAAGGATCCAAGGGGCACATATCAGAAATGACGACTTTGCTCTCTATGCCCAAGGTACCATCGGTATGGATCCGCAAAAAAAATTCCAAGAGCAAGACATTTATTTTGACTTTCAACTCAACGGGAAAGAGGGTCCATGGATGCGATATTTTTCATTTGATACGCAAAATACAGATCGTTTGGGATATTTTATAGGCCCCAAATTTCATTTGGACGGAACACTCCAATCGCCCAATTGCGGTGATTTGCTGAAATTGTTAAATACCAAAAAGGCAGAACCTCCCAGTTCGTCTCCCTCAAAAAAATTAGAAAATACCTTGCAGCAGATTTTTCAAATTTTATAAGTAAGCCATGCCTCCGCTTCTATTTAATTCTTCTAAATTGTTGCTTATCGCAGGTCCATGCGCCCTAGAATCGTCCGACATAGCCCATGAGGTCGCCGCAACATTGCGTCAGATCCAAAATCAAAATGAAGAAAATCTGCAAGTAATTTTTAAAGCCTCCTTTGACAAAGCCAATCGGACCCACATCAATAACCCTCGAGGCGTTGGCATCGAACAAGGTCTTGAAATTTTAGCCGACATCAAATCGACCTACCAACTCCCCGTACTTACGGACATCCATTTGCCCGAACAGGCCGCCAGAGTAGCTCCCATCTGCGATGTAATTCAAATTCCCGCCTTTTTGTGCCGGCAAACCGATTTACTCATTGCGGCTGCACAATCCAATCGGATCGTCAATGTCAAAAAGGGACAGTTTTTATCGCCAACCGACATGCAATTTGTGGTTGGAAAACTAAAAACACTCAATGCCGTTGAGATTTGGCAAACGGAACGTGGAACCTCGTTTGGATACGGAAATTTAGTTGTTGATATGCGTGCATTTCCCATCCTAAAGGAGAATGCATGTCCGGTTATCTTTGATGCAACGCATAGTTTGCAGATGCCGGGATTGGGTGTCGGCTACACAAGCGGCGATCGACGCTATGCGGTACCTTTGGCCAAAGCCGCCTTGGCGGCAGGTGCCCATGGTATATTTGTTGAGACTCACCCAAATCCGGCTGCGGCTTTGTCGGATCAGGCCACGCAAATTCCACTAGAAAACTTTCACGCCCTCGTAGAATGCTGTCTCGGTCTTTGGCGGTATCTCAAAAACTTCGAAATCAACGTTGACGTTTGAGATGGATTGACCAATAATCGAAATCGTGAGAAGCGCATCTGGAAGAAATTTTAGACGTATTTTAATATTTGGGTTGTGGAGCTTAGGGACTTTATGTTCACAAGCGTCTCTCGTAGAAAACTTTGCTCGGCGATGTGTCGCATTGGAAGATCCCAATGATCAGGTTGAGAAGGTAGAGCTACAAAAATTTCTGATACATGGGACAAGTTTAGGGATTTATTTTGTAACTACGACCCAGGGTAACAACTACGTCATCAAAGTCATTAATTTGAAAAACTTTCTACCAGGAAAGTTGGATGACTTTCGGGGTGGTCAATTGGTATATCAATGCCTACAAGGTAATGAACTTCCACCCAATGTGCGATTTGTCCTTCCACATTATTGTCAAATTATAGGTGAAGAGACAATTTTCAGCATCGAAGATGAACTCCCACCCAATTCAACCGGACGAATGATGTTATGGATGCCGAAGGTACCAGGAGAACCTGTTAATAAGGTATTTGTAGAGAAAATCAATGAAAAAAAACTAGCGATATATTCACGAATTGTGGGGGATGTAGCAAGTGACGGTATCGAAGATGGAGGCTCGCAAGATCTAACAGACCAGGTGTTATTGTGGACACCTAAGACATTAGGATCGCCTGATGATAAGATATGGGTAAAAAAAGTTGATAAAGAAAAAGTCATGGTGTTTTTACAAAGCATGGCACAAGCAGACATGTGGCTATACAAAAATGGTATAGCGTTGGGGCATGCATTTGATTCAGGCGGGATTAGGTTTGACTTTGAAGGGGATGTATTGACCATTGTAAACACTGCAGATCTAAGAAGTATCAACCGGGATACTCCTTCTTTCAAATATAATATGATTGGGCAATGGCATCTCCCAAATATGTTCATGGCGTTTCCGGATTTATTGAATGCTGCTATAGGGTTTTATGAAAATCCAGATCTAAAACAGCGTGTCATTCAATCGGTAAAGCATATTATAGCCGACAGGTTTGATCACACTGTAACACCTGACGATCGTTATTTACCGCTGGATCAAATCATAGTGTTAATTGATCAATACAAAGGTATGGGCCTAATACCAGATAGAGTAGGTATATCGGCTCGTTTATTTTTTAGCCCCACCGTGCAAAGGGGAGAATTTGTGAGCATTTTGATTACAAATTTATCAGATGAAGATAAAGCAGCTTTACGAGCGATGCATGAGCGGGAAATTCCCAAAGTGGATGCACAATGTGGGAACGCAGATCCTCGAATTTGTGAAGCTTTTCGGCATTATCTTTCAAGGGTTTATGGCTACCAGAGCGATTTTCAGAGAAGAATGTTTGATGACACGGACAATAGTCGGTATATCTCTATTCAAGGTATTCAATACAACCAAATCACCGAAGCCGAAAGAGCCTTATATGCTTCCTTATTTCCATTTTATTCAAAAGACAAGTACACACGGGACGGCTGGCACGACAAAAAACTTGTTTTTAAATAAATTTTCAACACAGAGATAGGAGAACCAAAGCCGCCTTAGCGGCGGGTGCCCAAGGTATATTTGTTGAGACTTCCCCAAATCCAGCTGCGGCTTTGTCGGATCAGGCTACACAAATCCATTAGAAAACTTCCATGCCTTCGTAGAATGTTGTCTGGATCTTTGGCGGTATCTCAATAACAACCTTAAAAACAATGTTGACGTTTGATATAGATTGACTAAAAATTAAACACGTGAGAAGTGCATCAAGGAGAAATTTTAGACGTATTTTAATATTTGGGTTGTGGAGCCTAGGGACTTTATGTTCACAAGCGTTTTCCGTAGAAGACTTTGCTCGGCGATGTGTCGCATTGGAAGATCCCAATGATCAGGTTGTAGAGGTAAAAATAGATCATTTTTCGATTGGAAACGAGAAACATTTTGTCACTACGGCCAAGGGTCGTAACTACGTCATCACAGGTGCTTATCGGGTACTGTTTTCAAAGAACAATGTGAATGTCTTTCGGTATAGTCAATTGATACATCAACACCTAAAAGGCAAGCAATGTCCACCCAATCTACAATTTTTCACACCACTTTATTGTCAAAATATGTGTGAAGAGGAAGAGCGAATTTACAGTCTCAAAGATAAATTTCCGCATAAAGAAGGAAGATTAATGTTGTTCAGTCGTAAGCCACCAGGAGATTTTATTACTAATTTTGGGGTAGAAAATGCTGAAGAAAACTTACATCAATGTTTACAAAGCATTGTAGAAGCAGATACGTTTCTGTATCGACATAAAATATGCTGTAGAGACAGCGCATACCAAAATTGGCTAGATTTTAAATCAGGGATGTTGACTGTTACTGATGTGTCAGATGTAATAATCGATCCTCCGAGTGAGATTCCTCCTACGTGTACCCTTGGAGGACGTTATTTTCTAATTCAATTTACCCTTCATCCAGATATAATCGTCCAGACTATAGACCTTTATGAAAATCCAGATCTAAAAGATCGTGTTCTTCAGGCAGTAAAGTATACTATAGCCGATGGGTTTGGCTACCCTGTAAAACGTGGGGATAGTTATTTACAACTGGATCAAATTTTATCACTGGATCAAATCATAGAGTTAATTAATCGATACAAAGATATGAACCTAATACCCGATAGGATAGGTATACCGACTGAACTATTGTTTTCCCACACTATAAAAATAAAAGAATTTATAAGGATTTTGCTTACGAACTTATCGGATGAAGACAAAGCGGCTTTACGAGAGATGCATGAGCAGGAAATTCCCAAAGTGGAGGTGCGGCGTGGAAGCGCGGATCCTCGAATTTATGAAGCTTTGAAGCATTATCATGAGAGAGTTTGTGGCCGGCGCTGCTCATTCCGCAGCGAACGGTATGAACATTGGCTTAATGGCTGTGATTGGTTCGAGAACTCGTCCAATGACTACGACATACCTATTTGGAATACTCCCCAATACGAGCAATTATTCGCCAAACTCCCACCAGATCCTTGCTACCCTCCCTTACGAGAATTCGCCACACCACGACAAGCAAAACCTTATTATCAGCATGTGGATAAATCGCGTATATGCGCTCCAGGAATGGTTCAGCATGGTTATCATTTTGTTTTTAAATAAGCAAAAAGCTAAAATTCGTTCATTGCAAAAATTTTGAAATCCAGCGTTTATGGGGACCCGTAAAGGCCAAATGTTGCTGTTGATCGAATGTGACACGTACGCAGTTTGAAAATTCTGGAAGCAATATAAGTGCTTGCAAGTTAACCTTTTTTTGAGGTAAGTAAATTTGTTCCATGAAGTCTTTTGTTCCAATACTTCTTCTTCCCGTAAAAACAAGCTTCCCCAACCCTACTACAGACATTCGTTGAGGTGTAATTGTGGGTAATTCCAGTAAACCTCGCAATGTATCTTGAAATACCCGACCTACCGTTGACGGCTCCAATAGAAACGAGTGAGTATCGCGTATCCAATAACGCTGCATTTTACAATGGGTTCGCTTTACTTGAACAAAACATGGGCATAGGTGTACCGTATTATTTTGGTAGGACTTGCAACAACTTTTGACGGGACACACGTCGCAACGAGGCTTTTGTTTTGTGCAAACAATCGCCCCCAACTCCATAAGGGCTTCGTTGTACCTGCCCGGATCCGTTTTCAATAAGAATTGATTCGAAATAGGCCGAATAATCTTCAGCGCCGCATCTTTCGTTTTAAATGGCTCAGAGATGCTTAAAAGTCGACACAAAACACGCATTACATTCCCATCAACCACCGCAACCGTCTCGTTAAAAGCAATACTTGCGATGGCGGCGGCCGTATATTTTCCTATGCCCTTGTAATTTAACCACCCTTGGTAACTGTAAATCGGATTTTTTACGAAGACGCGTGCGCATTCGTGCAAACATTTTGCACGCGCGTAATATCCAAGTCCCGACCAAGCCATCAAGACAGTCGATTCGTTTGCCTCCGATAATGCTTCGAAACTGGGGAACAGGCGCATCCAACGTTCAAAGTAAGGCAGCACCGTTTTAACCTGCGTTTGTTGTAACATGAACTCTGATACCACCGTCTTGTATAAGGAAGGATTGGTCCTCCAAGGTAAAATTCGAGCATTTTGCGAATACCAATTTAACAATAAAGATTGAAATTTATCTTCCAAAGTTAATCGCATGAAGATCCAAAATTATTATTCGTCTAATAACGTACCCCTATTGTTTGTCAAATTGTCGGAAGAAAGACCGTATTTTATCTACAAATACGCTTCCCATAAGTTTTTAGGGTACATTTTAGAAATTGTAAAATCGTGCAGCGCTTCATTGACTTTCGAAACATCTTCCACATAAGTAACACCCAACCACGCATCATACTTGTTGGGAATGCTCGCAATTTTGACATTCAAGAGTTTTGATGCCTCGCAAATCGCTTCTGGCAAGTAAAATTCTGCCGTCAAAATATCGGGTGTTTCCTTCAAAAATTGGATAAGCAATTCTTCCAACACGTCAAAAATGTTAGGTCTTAAAATCCAGAAATTCATTGAGACCAAGGTGTCTGGAGATAAAACTTCTCCACTTGTGTTAACCGTAATCTGCTGCTGATTCAACCCAATGCGTGTACACTCGCGAATGTGGGTAACCCAGGCATTTTCATCCACCGTACATAAGCCTCTGGAAACGTATCCATTCGGGGATAGAGTTTTTGCCAATGGGTACGTCACTAACCCATAATGCTTCGATTCCTGAGCGAGATAATCGGCTCCTAAAGGATAGGCCGATGGACCGTAAAAATCATCCGCATTGACAATCATAAAGGGTGTTGAAACAATATCTCTTATCGTCCATAAGGCATGCCCAGTTCCCCAAGGCTGCCGACGTTTGCGGATATCCATGGACACGTCGCGGGGAATATCGTGCGTGCATTGCTCAATGCAAAAAGTCTCTGCTAAACTCATTCGACGAAATATACGTTCAAATCCTGCTATTGTCTCCCCATTGACTACGGCCACAAAACGACCGCAGCCGTTACGCAATGCGTCAAATATTGCAAATTCAGCTAGGGTCGCTTTTTGTTCTCCAAACACGTGCAACTGTTTTAGGCCTCCAAAACGACTTCCATGTCCTGCGGCCAACAAAACAAGCGTCCACGCTTGCCGCGTATCGACTTTTGCTATCATTTGTCTTATAAGCGCTAGTGCATTGTGTCCGATTTTAGAATTTTAACAAAAGCATCTTGAGGGATGGCCACCTTACCAATTTGTTTCATACGTTTTTTCCCTTCCTTTTGCTTTTCCAACAACTTTCTTTTGCGGGTAATATCGCCTCCGTAACATTTTGCCGTTACGTCCTTACGCAAAGCACTTAACGTTTCCCTCGCGATCACTTTTCCAAACACAGCTGCTTGAATGGGCACCTTAAATAACTGTTTCGGCAACAAGTCTTTCAATCGTTCGCACAATGCACGTCCCTGTTGTTCGGCCTTAGATCGGTGGACAATACTGGAGAATGCATCCACCGTTTCTCCATGGACAAGAATATCCATTTTTACCAAATCCGAACGTACGTATTTGCTCAATTCGTAATCCATGGAACCGTACCCATGCGTAATGCTTTTTAAACGATCGTTAAAATCCAGTAAAATTTCATTCAACGGCAATAAACACGTCAGTAACATTTTCTGTTCATCCAACGTCTCCGTGGCCGAACATTCGCCCCGTTTTTCCATTATCAAACTCAAAACATCTCCAATGCGATCGCTTGGAATGTGCAAAAATGCCTTAATCGTTGGTTCTTCGATGTATTGAATGCGAGAAGGATCGGGTAACCGCAAGGGATTGTCAACCTCAATCCATGTGTCGTCCGTTAAACAGATCCTGTACACAACGCTCGGATAGGTTGTAATGATGTCCAGATCGTATTCTCGGCGCAAGCGTTCCTGTACCACTTCCATGTGCAACAAGCCCAGAAATCCGCAACGAAATCCAAAACCCAAGGCGGTTGAATTTTCAGATTGAAAAGTCAAGGCGGCATCATTCAGCTGCAGACGACTTAACCCTGCCTTCAATCGTTCGTAGTCCTTCGTATCCAAGGGATACAAATCGCTGAAAACCATAGGTTTTACTTCTCTGTACCCCGGCAGTGGTTCTTTGGCAGGCCTTTGAACATGGGTTAAAGTATCTCCCATTTTTATTTCTGTCAGCGTCTTTATATTCGTAATAACGTATCCAACATCTCCGGCATTTAATTCGTCTTTTTTTTGCATTTCTGGCGTAAAAATGCCCACTTCTTTGACCTGCGTCGCCGCCCCTTGGCGCATCATTACAATGCTTTGGCCCGCCTTTAAACTGCCATTAAATACTCGAACATAACAGATTAATCCTTTGTAAGAATCGTAAATTGCGTCAAATATCAACGCTTGCAGCAATTCCGTTACATCTCCTTGGGGTGCAGGAATTTTTTCGACAATAGCCTGCAAAAGCTCACCAATGCCTTCGCCCGTTTTTCCACTTACCAATAAAGCTTCGTCGGAAGGCGTTGCCAAAATGTCTTCCAGTTGCTGTTTTACTTTTTCAACATCGGCATTGGGTAAATCAATCTTGTTGAGTACGGGAATAATCGTTAGGCTGTTCTGCAATGCCAACTGCGCATTGGCAACCGTCTGCGCTTCGATGCCTTGGGATGCGTCCACCAGCAAGAGAGCTCCCTCGCAGGCAGCCAAACTTCTCGATACTTCGTAGGAAAAATCGACGTGTCCAGGGGTATCAATGAGATTCAAGGTATAGTCATTCCCCTGCAAACGACAGTGCATGGTTACGGGGTGACACTTGATGGTGATGCCCTTTTCCTTCTCCAAATCCATGGAATCTAGCAATTGCTCCTGCATTTTACGTTTTTCAATCGTTTGCGTTTGTTCTAGTAAACGGTCCGACAACGTTGTTTTCCCGTGATCTACGTGCGCTATGATGCAAAAATTACGTATCCACTTCATACAATCTTCAACGGATTAAGGCCCAAAAATGCTCCCATTCATTCAGCGGCGTTACCTGCAACACGGGGTCCGTCCGTTTAGCCAATCCGGCCAAAACATTTCCGGGACCACATTCCAAGCAATGGATGAAATGTTTATTGACCAACCAACGCAAACACGACTCCCATTGGACCGTGGAAGTAATTTGTTTTCCCAACGCTTGCTTAATTTGTTCAGGATCTGCTATGGCGTCCCCCGTTGTGTTTGTGAGCACCGTTATTGCGGGTGGATGAAATGATATGGGGGCCAATATTTTTTCAAAATTTTCCCTTGCAGGTTTCATCCACCGAGAGTGATAAGCGCCGGCAACTTTCAAAGGTATTGCCAATTTAAATCCTAAGTCTTTTGCGCGTATTTGAGCTTTATCGAGCGCATCCAACGTTCCAGAAACAACGATCTGTCCTGGACAATTTAAATTCGAGATGTCCAAATCCAAGGACCGACATAATTGTTCCGCAGCCTCAACCTTGCCCCCAATTAAACTCAACATCCCCGTAGGAACCCAATCGCACGCTTCTTGCATGAGTCGTCCGCGTTCAGCTACCAGGTGCAATCCCGTTTCGAAGTCGAATACTTCCGCCACCGCCAAGGCAGTCAATTCGCCCAAGCTTAATCCACAAGCGCAAGCAATTCCTTTTTCGAAGTAGTTTTTTTCTTTCAAACAAGCAAAAATAATATAACCCAATACGTACAATGCGGGTTGGCATACACGTGTTTCTTTCAACAGATCTTCCGGTCCCTCAAAGCAAATTTGGGTTAATGAAAACGGCAAGTATTGATCTGCCCAATCGAAGTATTGGCGTGCCAACGGACTCTGCTCGTAAAAGCTTTTCCCCATTCCAATGACCTGCGAACCTTGGCCCGGGAACAACAATACTTTTGGCATATAAAAATTACTTCCTAGATGCGTGAATCACTTGCCCAAATTTTTTAAAACACTCTCCATTAAACCTCCGGTATCCCCCAACGACTATAAATGCACCAATCGTGCCAAGCCTTTTTCATACGCAACTTCCACCTCTCCCTGGATTAATGGAAGTGCATATTTTACGAAAGGATAGTGGACCCACATTGCGTTATCTGTCCAGTCGGTGGGGAAAAATTTGAGCCCCGTCGTCAACTTATTCCAATCTACGAAATCGACTTCAAAATCGTAGTGATCGCAGTCTTGGCGCAAAACAACGGCAGCCTTTCCGTTGGCATCCGCACGCATCAATTGTTGTACGGCAGAACGTCCGCACGCGATGGCTTCCGTTTGATCTTGTTTAGAAATAAAATGTGATAGGGCTTGCATCTGCAATTGACAGGAATTTATTTGCGTCGGTACCCCTAATTTATCTTGAACAAGCGTACTTAAGTAGTGAGCCGTACTTCCGGAATACGTGCTCAAATCGAGAAATTCGCCTTGGTCGTTTACCAACTGGTGATTGGCAACCATGCAGACGTAACCGCACGCATCTATTTTTTCTTTGATTAATTCAATGCACAGCGATTCATTCAGCGGCTGTTCGGGTAGACAAACTAAAAATGGATTGTCCGTATGGATGCCTTGTTTCCATTTGAATAAAGCGGTGTTTAGGGCAACGCCGGCGGCCACCCAACCGTGCGTACCTCCGGAAACTTCATAGATGCCTATACGTGTTCCCGAGGTGCGCAACCAATGATTAAACTCCGACACGTGGGCATTCAAGCATTTCAAATAACTGCCGTATCCCAAACTATGATCCGCCAGTGGTAATTCATTAACATTGGATTGGGGAATTGCAATCACGTGGAGATCATAATGAACGCTTTGGGCCGCTTCAATTAAGCAATGCATATGATTGAGGGCGCCCTGATCGCAAATACAACCCACATAACGGATTTCTTTTGATTGTAACTGCTGAATCATCTGACTTACATCGCAATGCGTAAAATCAAATGTCATGGATTCGCTTTGCATGGAAACCCCCGCCGTTGATAAAAGCATTTTGGCCGTCTGCTGCGAGAGGGCTGCCAAATCTAGAAAGTGACCTTTTTGCAATCCTACAAATCCACCGTAGACACCGTAAACCTCTTCAATGGATTCATAATTTAAAGCTTCCGAAAGAATGCCATACAGCGTTGCATTGCCAACAACACTTGCAATTCCCGATTGCATAATCAATAAATTTCCTGTCATAGGGAGTCAATCTGAAGAAAGAATGTACGCGTTTCAACATGAAAATTGTATAAGTTTAAAACCTGGTTATGGGGATAATTTATTTTTTGCTTGTTTCTTTGGGAGCTTTTCTAGGTACGTCGCTCAATAAATATTCACTTTTTACTTGAAAAATGAATATAAAATGTTTCAGCTAAAAGATGAATTATTGATATAAAAACAAAAGATATGGTTATTACAGTAGAAACTAAACAATCGATTTTAAAATCTTTTCAAAAACATGAGAGCGACACCGGATCTCCCGAAGTACAAATTGCTTTATTAACCCAACGTATTACAGATTTGACGGCGCATTTAAAGTTACACGCAAAAGACGCTCATTCGCGTCGTGGTCTTATCGCTTTGGCGAATCGACGACGCAAGTTGCTTGAATACCTAAAATCGAATGATTTTGAAAAATACCAGGACGTCATTAATCGTCTAGGGCTACGTCACTAATCACCTTATCGTCTTAATCTTACAAGTAGTAATTTTTTATGCTAAAGCAAAAGTATTCCTCTAAAGTAAATGGGCTCGATTTGACCTTTTCAACCGGGTCCATAGCAAAATTAACCAATGGGGCGGTGACCATTCAATCGGGACAAACGGTCGTCTTCGTGAGTGCAACAATGGCTCCAGAGGTCAGTGAAAATCAAACTTTTTTTCCTCTCATCGTGGATTATCGAGAAAAATTTTCTGCCGCCGGTCGTTTCCCCGGAGGATACGTTAAGCGCGAAGGGAAACCTACCGAAAAAGAAGTTTTAACCTCACGTTTGTGCGATCGTCCTTTGCGTCCTTTATTTCCAAAAGATTTTCTCAATGAAGTACAAGTTATAGGTCTTCTATTGGCAGCCGATCTTAACAATGAGCCCGACGTACTCATGGTCAATGGTGCCTCGGCTGCCCTCATGTGTTCCAATATTCCTTGGAACGGACCTATTGCCTGCGTACGCGTTGGGCAAATAAATGGTCAATTTGTTGTTAACCCAACGAACGACCAACAGTTTGAGTCCGACTTAGATCTCATTTATGTGGGGAATAAAGAGGATGCGCTAATGATAGAAGGGTGTGCGGATCAGTTGCCGGAAGATCGTTTTATAGAAGCGCTTCACTTCGCACACGAAGCCATCCAACCTATCCTAACGGCGCAGGAAGCATTGGCTCATCAATGTAATCCTTCAAAGTTATCCTACGAACCTCGTTGCGTTGCGGATCATGTTGTCGACTTTTGTGAAAAAACGCTCGGAGAACGCCTTAAAAATGTCTGGTACAAGACATCCAAGCAACACCTGCAAGGGGAAATAAAAAAACTTAAGAAAGAACTTGTTGAAAGTGCCATAGAATTGCAACTATTTGCTGATAAAATTGCGGCAAAAGATGAAATTGATACGGCCTTTGAAAAGTTACGGGAAAAGCTCTGTCGTACTGCTATCCTCGACGAATCATTACGTTTAGACCATCGGCAGGCAGACGAATTGAGGGGAATTTCTTGCGAGGTGGATGTTTTGCCGAAAATTGTCCACGGTTCCGCTATTTTTGAACGTGGAGAAACCCAAGCACTCGTCAGTGCTACCTTGGGGTCCGGTCGCGATGCTCAGGATTTGGACGGATTAACGGGAGGTGCTCAATCAAAATCATTCATTTTACACTACAATTTTCCTCCCTATTCCGTAGGTGAAGTGGGTCGTTTTGGATTT
>JAIRKR010000036.1 GCA_031260015.1 Puniceicoccales bacterium | reverse complement strand
TCTTGAGGTCTTGAGGTCTTGAGGTCTTGAGGTCTTGAGGTCTTGAGGTCTTGAGGTCTTCACTACTAACTTATTGTATCTTTCCTACCTACCTCCGTCAAGGGTTTTTCGGGGGTTTTTCGGAGACAAATCCTTTGCTACCCTGAGGGTTTTAGGTTGTTGTTCAATCCATTGGCCAAGATGCATACGCCTTAGGGCAAAACCGAGGTTGGAAGCCAAGATTAGGGGGGTAAGAAAATCGTTTGTTACGGACTCAGACCGATCGTAGTAAAATCCCTAATACCGTGACGTAAGCTGGAGTATTTACAAAGCTTTGCACCGTTTTCGAGTCTTTAGGGACAAAGTAATGCGATCTCGCCAAAACCATTTTGATTAATAAGCTTAAGGGCGGTAAGGCTTGTGCGGCTTACTGCAATATATGCCTAACTTTTCGGAAAATCTACCGCTTATCGAAGCTTAAGACCATTAAGGTTATCGGTGTCCAAATGCACGAAGGCCTTGGTCCACTTAAAGCACGCGTAGGTATGGAGTAATTTTACCGGGCGGCAGTGTCTGTTGTATTGTGGATTGTTACAAGGGTTGTTGCACTACCCCGTTACGCCCGAAATCCACACTTAACCTTGCGTTGAATATTGCTATCATGGGCATACTCATATTATCATACAATGCCCTTGAATCCAGTGAAAGTCTAGAAGGTAGTTGAGATTGTACCAGTAAAAGTGCATAGGAGGGTTAGGCTCTGAATACAGCGAGACCGGATAATGGCATCAAATTGCATACCGAGTTATGCATCAAAGTCGAGCAGCCAACCTCTTCCTCAATGCCGTGTAGATACAACCGTTGGGTTCATCACGGAGGAACATGGGTAAGTCATAAAATCATAAAAAACGCTTCCGAAAGGCCTCGGTTGCAATTTATGACGGCGAAGGTAATGCGGTCACGGAAATTTTCAATCCATTGAACCATTTATGGCTGCGTTTCTCCATATTTTCTCTCCAAAAGGCATGTTGGTGTGGGTGAAAAGTATGCAACTTAAGAGCTTGACTTTAATACCCCTTATCCATTGATTAAAAGGCTAAGTTGCCCGGTGGTGTAATGGTAGCACAAATGGTTTTGGTCCATTTTGTCGAGGTTCGAATCCTTGCCGGGCAGCCAGTGGAGGGTTTGTTATTTTTTAGGTAATAGACATAAGTAACATGCAAACGTTCGATGCTCAGCGTATTAGAGAAGATTTTCCGGCGCTTTCTTTTTGTAATGCAAAAGGACAAAGGATTGTTTACTTGGATAATTCTGCCACCACTCAAAAACCACATTGCGTCATAGATGCGCTCGTTGATTTTTATCAACGCATAAATGCCAACGTGCATCGTAGTTTTTACGAATGGGGCAATCGGGCAACGGAAGCTTACGAGCATACGCGTGCGTCTTTGTCTCGATTTATCGGGGCTCAATATCCCGAAGAAGTAATATTCACGCGTGGAGCCACCGAATCGATTAACTGTTTAGCAGACATTATCGGCCAACGCTACTTTCAACAAGGTGACGAAGTTTTGGTTTCAGAATTGGAACATCACTCGAATTTGATTCCATGGCAAATGCAGCAGAAAAAACGAGGGATTCGGGTCAAAGGTTGGTCCGTTAATGCAGACGGAAACCTAGAGGTAAGTGCATTACAAACCTTGCTGACACCTCGCACCAAATTATTGGCCGTTACGCAGGTCTCCAATGTCCTTGGCACCACCCCTGATCTGAAAAACATCATTGCCTGTGCTCACGCAAGTGGAACGCTTGTTTTGATCGACGGAGCCCAGGCGTTGGCCCATTTAAAAATCAATGTCCAAGATATGAATTGTGATTTTTACGTGGGCTCAAGTCACAAGATGTACGGTCCCATGGGGGTTGGATTTTTTTATGGAAAAAGAAAATGGTTAGAAGAATTACCTCCCTATCATGGCGGAGGAACAATGATGGAATCCGTATTTATGGACTCTTTTACCGAAGCAGGTATTCCCAAACGTTTTGAAGCCGGAACGCCTCCCGTGGCCGACGTTATTGGATTTGGAAAAGCCATAACCTATTTGCAGCAATTCGACTGGCAAAGGTTAATGCAATATGAAAAATCCGTGATCGCCTACGCAGAACGTACGCTAAGCGCGATTCCGCGGGTCAAATTAATCGGTCATCCGGAAACAAAAACGGCCGTTATTTCATTTTTGGTCGATAAAATACATCCTCACGATGTGGCCACCATTGTCAACGATCAAAATATCGCCCTAAGAGCCGGGCATCACTGTTGCCAACCGCTAATGCACCGATTGGGATGCAGAGGAGGTGTTGTGAGAGCTTCTTTGGGTATTTACAATACTTTTGAAGACGTAGATCGACTCGCCGAAGCAATCTATTCAGCTTTAACCGTATTCAAATCGTGAGTTTGCAAGACATTTACCAAGAAATTTTATTGGCCCATAACAGGAATCCAAACCATTTTGAATCCATGCCGGACGCCACACATCAAGCTTACGGTAGTAATCCTTTGTGCGGCGATGAGGTCACCATTTTTGTAAAAATAGAAAACGAGGTCGTCAAAGCGGTAAGTTTTACGGGCGAAGGATGCGCCATTTGCAAGGCGTCGAGCTCGCTTATGACGGATACACTTTGCGGATTAAGCTTATCCAATGCCATAGGTAAAACGCAGCAGTTTATTCAATTACTGAGCGATACATCCACCCCAATTCCCAACGATCTTGGAGAATTGGAAGCCTTACTGGGTGTGCGCAAATTTCCCGCTCGTTTAAAGTGCGCAACACTCGCCTGGCATACTTTTTTAAAAGCTATGACCGATGAACATAGGTAATTTTTACTTCTCGGTCATTGAAAGGGGAATTTTCACATAAAAATTGAATTTTTGACAATAGTTATGCGGGTAAAGTTTCCATTATGGAATCTCTTTCTCAATGCTTACGGGTGGTATTTTGCCAACAACTTAACTATTAAATCGATGCTGTAAAGTATTGCCAGCATCCTGTGCAACGTTCGCCACCACTTCTCCAAGTCCTTGAAACATGTGGCCGAAAGCGTTTCCAATATCATCTAGAGTTTCTGCATGGTCCAACGCTTCACCAGCTCGATGGAGTATGTTACCAGCATTTTCCACAACATTTTGCGGTGTTGTTCTTTGTCTAAAAAGTGCTTTGATCTCGTTCCCTAAGTCTTTAGCTGCAAACTTTACTTCATCGAAAGTACCATCCGCTATTGTTTTGCAAAGTTGTTTAAAACTCCTACCGACTGCACCCCATTGGGCACCATTAAAAAGATTAAGATTTTTGACTTTTTCTGCAAAGTCAGTAAAATTCTTCTTGAGTATTTGGCATATTTGGGTTACTTCCGAAGATGATACGACTGCTGTCCTTTGAATGGGATTAGGGGTAGTTATGTTAGGTCCAGAGGAACTCGACTGAGCACTCGTTGTGGGATGTTTATTTTGTCCAGGGTGCCCATCATTATTAATAGATGGAGTAGAAGATTCCATATTTGACCCAGTGAGAGGTTCTCCATCTGCGCCCCATAAGTTTGAGTCAAATGGATTAATATTATAATGGCTCATAACATACCGTAACGTAGCATATCATATGCCAATAATTTTTAAGATATCTAAAAAATGGAATTCGGATTGCAATTACTTTTTGCCGCAAAAGCTTTATAAATGTTGCAAAGATATCAAGGGATTGAATGTAAAGGATCACTCTTTGGATTTCACATGCACGCAATACTTTCCAGACTTGTGAATTACGGTTAACATTGTATCCGATTTAAAATTTGTGTAGGCTTTAGGATTCCCCAAAACGTCCAATGGAACCAGCAATCCTTTTTTTACGTACGACTCCAAACTTACATTTTTGAGTCGTGTCTTCCATAAATCCACTTTTTGAAACAAAGTATGCAAATGATGCCGCAAAGAAAGATTGAAGCGCTGTTTCTGCTGTTGTAAATGCTGTAGGGCTTGTGCAATTCGATTCTGAACGTGAAAGCATTCAAGCTGGAAGGAGTAGCGTGCAAGCTGATGATTTCTTTGATTTAAGTATTGATGAAAACTCTGCTGCAACCGTCTCTGTAAGTTTTTGATAAAAGTATGCTCTCGTTGAATTTTGTTATTGGGATCAACCTTCGATAAGTATTGGGTTGCAAGAAGAAAATTTTGCTTGAACGTACGGAACTGGACATACGCATACGATTTGAATCGATGTGCCAGTGCATCCGTTTTTTGAATGCACTGCACGTATGCATTCGCAATTTTTTCGGCAGCCGCCGTGGGTGTTTCAACGCGAAGATCCGCAGCAAAATCGCACAACGTGTGATCAATTTCATGTCCTACCCCCGAGATAATCGGCTTCTTGCTGTTGGCTATGGTTCTCACAAGAGTTTCGTCGTTGAAACACCATAAATCCTCGAGACTTCCACCGCCACGCACAATGGCAACAAGATCAATAGACTGTACTTTGTCTGCCGCCCGTAAGGCTTTGATGAGCGTATGTACTGCACGATCTCCTTGTACGAGTGACGGAAAAAGCGTTACGCGTCCTTTCCACTGTTTACGTCGAAGGATGCCCATAAAATCTCTAAAGGCAGCCCCTTCTTTCGATGTAATAACACCGATATGTTTCGGTAAAGTGGGCAAAGTCTTTTTTCTACTTTTATCAAAAAGTCCTTCGGAGGTTAACGCTTGCTTAAGGGCTTCCAAACGCTGTTGCCAGTACCCATAACCTACTTCACGTACGCCGCGGCCTATAATTTGATAACGTCCCGTTTTTACATAGACGTCAATACGTCCGTCGACGATGAGGGTTTTCCCCTCTTTAAATTGTATTTTTAAGGCATCCGTTTTAAAGAATACAACCGCAATTTGACTCCATCTATCCTTAAGTGTAAAATAAGTAACCCCATTGGATTGTCTTAAATTCGAAACTTCACCGCATACGGCAACATAAGGGAAGGCATCCGTAAGAAGCTGTTGAATGCAGAGTGAAAGCTCTTGAACGGATAAAATATCTTTAATGAGAGGTTTCAACATGCGACCGCTTTTGCCGTTGAAGATATTTATAAAGTCGATGGGTTCCCCAAGATATAAAACAGAGCAGCAGGATGGCTTTTATACCCAAATTCCCACGAATCCAATCGTTGCCTCCGCATACGAATCCGTAAGCCCATAAGAATTGGACTATCCATGAAATACTCAAATAGTGCCAAAAATTAATGCCATTGACGGTAGATAAAATGTAATTCTGCGCCATATAAGGCAATCCGGGTATCAATTGAATGATAAGTACCCATCGGATGCTACCCAAAGAACTGTAGGTGCGCACTTCCGGCATGTTAAAACGTTTAAATAGGATGCGAAAGAGCACCTTGTGTAAACAGTACCTGTAAAAAAAATAGGAAAACGTAAGGCCCATGCCGATGCCCAATAGACTAAATGTGAGTCCCCAACGAATTCCCCAGGCACTGCCTGCCATAATAAAAAAAGGTGTTATTGGAAAGCCAAATATAGGCAGGATAATCATTGCCCAAAAAACATAAAACGCATGCGAGGCGAAATGTGCATGACAAAGTTTAAGAAAATAAGTAAGGCGTTCTTGAACGGGATAATGTGTCCACAAATACACTACTGCGATTATTTGCAGGGTAAATATGCATAAAAAAAAGCTTACAAATCCAATGGTACTCCACGAAAAAAAAGCGGTGTTTTCGTTGTAAGATTTTGTTTTCACCGATGATAAATTTTACAAAGACCACGTGCGCTTCCGATGTCTTGTGGACTTGGAACGCTTCCGTCGCTTATGCTTATTCATTTTTAGAATACGTTTTTTCTTTAAGTTTCCCATAGTAAAAGCTTTTTTAGAAGACCGTTTTTGATTGAAAAAGTAAAGCTTATTGTACCAAAAGTTTTTAAAACACTTTTTATATTTAAGGTTTAAGCTCCTGATTAATGGATGATTTTTCCTTTAATTTTTGTTGCAATTTTTCCATCGTTCCAAAATGCACCACATAGGTTTGGCAGAACCAATCGTGCAAACCGCGCCGGAGTGAATTAAGGCACATAAAACAAAGATTTAAGCACATGAGAAAAGGCCAAGCGGTAAAGATAAAAAACGTTTGGATCCCCGATCTTAAAATAAAATCCCATTTAGTGGGAACTTTTAACGAAGATAACTTCAAAACGCGCAGATTGAACATTTGTTTTCCAAGACTACCTCCCTGAAAAGATAACGCGTTGATTACATAGTAAAGCCACGTGACTAAAAATAGGATGCGGTCAACATTCATCAGTGTATCGACAAGTACCGTATCACGACTGATCTGTTGTACAAACTCTGAAAAATTACCGGCTTGGATTTGACTTAAGTGGGCTTCAATGAGAAAACGTAGCTGCATAAGTGCATCCGGATGATAAATGGGCAACCACAATTTACCAATGATGAAAGCGTTTAGAAAAAATATAAGCGTCAAGTCGCATAGCGTTGCTAAAATTCTATACCCAATTTTTGCCGGAGGCAGTAAAACGGACAGCAACATGTTCATGCGGCAAAATTATTTTGAAGTTTAAATGCTTTCAGCGTGTTACGCATCAATAAAGCAACGGTCAATGGGCCTACGCCACCCGGAACGGGAGTAATTGCTTGAACGATCGGTGAAACGGCCTCAAAATTGGCATCCCCTTGAAGTGAATAACCCTGTGGGGAACCATCGGGGACACGCGTAATGCCAACATCGATGAGAATGGCTTCAGGTTTAACAAAATGGGCATCAAAATGGCCTGGTTTTCCGCAAGCCAGCACTAAAATATCCGCTTGCCGCGTAAGCTGAGGTAAGTTTTCGGACTGTGAATGGCAGAGCGTTACCGTTGCATTACCCCATAGGGAATGCTTTGTAAGTAAGGCTGCCAACGGTTTCCCAACGATGAGACTCCGATTGACGATGACCACGTGCTTGCCCGCAGGAGAAATATTATAGAATTTAAGTAGTTCCACAATACCCGCCGGTGTGCATGGGGTAAATCCACTTTTTTCTTGCAGGAGTCGACCTAGATTTTCTGCCCCGAATCCATCCACATCCTTGTTGGGGGCAATAGTATTACAAACGTTTACAAAATCTATGGCTTTGGGCAAAGGAGCCTGCACCAGGATACCGTCAACCGAAGGGTCAAGGTTAAAATTTTTAATTTCCTCCATAAGCTGGTTTTCGGTGATTTTTGCTGGGTCAAAAATTTTTAAAATACTTTTAATGCCGATAGAACGGGCCATTTTTTCTTTCTGGGCCACGTAGGAGACAGAAGCCCCATCATTGCCAACGCGTAAAAAGGCAACGCAGGGAGAACGTTGAAAACGCACGCGTTGCAACTCATCTTTTATTTCATTCAAGATAACATCGGCAACAACACGGCCCTGAAGTAATTTGCAAGGATGAGACATCGTATTTTCTATTCACTTTCACACATGTCATCGACCATAATAAGCAAGTAAGGATCTTTATTAACGTACTTGGGAATTCCTCGAACAAGAACATTCTTTTGTAGAAACAAGTCGGCAATTTTTGGAGCGCGTACATTTTCCTTAAATTCTAGAAATGCAATGCGTTTATCCTTTTCGTAGAGAGCATAGTTCCATTTTGAAAAAATGGCAAGAAAAGCATTCATTTTCTCCAATCTTCCTTCAAAAACGCGACTTATGCGCTGTTCTGGCGCTGGATTAGGCGTTTTGGGCGAAGGATTCAAGGCCGCCGTTGAAAAAGTACTTTGAACGAGTAGCACAAACAGTAGACAAACATTTTTTAACCGCATGCTGTACATCATCGTTATTTTGCTCCAAAAATCAAATTAATTTCGCGAGAAGATAAACGTCTACTTTGGCCAGGTGTCAATTGTTTATCCAAAATTAGATGGCCCACCCTCCATCTTTTTAATCTTAAAACATCGTAATTGTAGGCTGCTAATAAACGTCGGATCTCCCTTTTTTTCCCCTGCGAGAGCGTTACATCTATCTTCCTTGAATTTACCACCTTGACTTCTTTGCAAAACAGATATTCTCCCTGACATTGCAAGCCTTGCTTTAAACTTGGAATTAAGGATACGTCGAAAGGTAAATCGACGTGCACGCGGTAAGTTTTTTCAATGCCCGAGGAGGGATGCACCACTTTATTTGCAAAAGCTCCGTCGTTGGTCAAAAGAAGTAGTCCTTCGCTTTCCTTATCAAGACGACCCACGAATATCCATTTACGTTTTAGAGACTTTGGAATAAAATCGTTCAAAGTACGCAGCGTAAAAGGATCGTCGTGCGTGCATGCAATACCTCTCGGTTTGTAAAACATCCACACTTCGGGAACGCGTTGCGCATTTAAAATTTTTGGGCTTAATTTTTTACTGCCTACAGTGACCACATCGTGCTCGCCATCTATCTTGCATCCTATTTGAGCTATGGCTCCATTGACGCACACTTCGCCCTGCACAACCCATTCCTCCGCGCGTCGACGAGAAATCCCATAAATACGTGCAAGTACTTTTTGCAGGCGTTCTTCCATATTTTTCTCCTAATGCATGCTATTTTAGACCCTCTTGCAACGTTATTGTTCGCCAAAAGACTAAAAGCATTCCTATTCCGTCCAAGC
>JAIRKR010000026.1 GCA_031260015.1 Puniceicoccales bacterium | reverse complement strand
GCAACAGGGGTTCGAATCCCCTACGGGACGCCAAGTGGTTGGATTAGACAATCAAACTTAGTAACCTTTGTAAAAGTTACACTGGTAATCGCCTGAAAAAGTCGATAATTTATTAACTTTAAAAATATTTATGTATTTTTTTAATTTTTGCTATTTCTGAACAAATTAGATATTCATGGTTTCGAGCATGTGTATAATCATCACCGAACTTTTCATAATATACAACATATCCTGCAAGTAAAAGAGAAAATAGCGATAACAAGCTATTTCTTTCTGCAGGGGTATAAACTTCTTGCCAGTTTAATTGTTGTAAAATTTTTGCCGCCTCTCTTATTAGTGTAATATTATCTTCTGAATTTCCAGAGGTTGGAGTTTTGCATAATTTATAAATTGTTTTACGACCCTCTTTTGTTGTAATCGAAATTACATTAGATATTAGTGGAAGCGTGCAATCATTCAAATGGGTCAGGAAACTACAAAATTTTTCTGAATAACAAATTTGGTTTGCATGTAAACAATATTGGTTACAGAGGGTAGAAAAACAACACAAAACAACTGATAAATATCTCATTTTGGATGTCATTTGAGTAAGTTTATAAACGTTGTCAATAAGAATTTAGTCTTCAATAATAGTGGGTAAATTTTCTATATCCTCCTGAGATAACAGTTTTTCGACCAATGAAAATTCGTCTTGCATTTGTAAAGTATTATATTCCTCAAAATTGCTAAAATGACCCCAACGCATGTAAAACAAAGAGTTGTCATAGTATTCGGAGAGGAGATGTCTTTCGGAAAATTGAAGATCTATTAAACGATCTTCATTAACATCTTTTCCTGTCATTGTCCTGTACTCTTCAAATGCTTTAGTACTTCCGAAAAGATCTAAAAACAGTACCCACTTTGGATCTGCTTCCATTTCAAAAGAATCATTTGAAGCATCATCAGAACCAGAACCGTCATCATTTGCCACAATCATGCTTTTTAGTGCACTTCTTGCAGAATTAAGTCCTTCCCAACGATTTACACTCATAAGAGATGCGTCGGTTATGTCGCTTTCTTTACTCAGAAATTCTAACTTATGAGCAACGTGTATTAATTCGTGGGCAACAGCGATTTCGTATGGTATATTCAATGCACGTACTCCAAAACCACCCTGTGATTTTTTACATAACATAGGACATTGCATTGAACTCATGTTGTTTGAAAGTGTAATGTTAATTTCAAGCATCTTGGAATTTGGGAATGACTTCCGGCGAATTTCTGATGTTTCGAATGCTTCATCTTCACCAATCGTAACATTTATAGTTGTATTTGTAGAGTTAGTAAGCTCAGTAAGCCTATTTAATAAGGCTAAACCAGAGGATAAATTTGATATTTTGGTTAAATACTCTGTAACAACCTGTTGGTTTTCAGTAGGGCATTGTATATATTGACAAGGAGAGCTTAAGGGTTGCGGCGGCATCGATTCCATAAGTCCAGGACTTTGAAGATTTGTTCTAGGTACCGATGAACCAATAGAGGGCAATGAACTCATTTTTTATATTGGACACACAATTCGTTTTTGTCGACAGTTTTCGAGGTTTTTGACAAATGTAAAAAAGAGTTACAAAATGTTTTGCACAAGTGCTTGTTATGGACACTAAAATTTTTAGCAATCTTTGCGAGAACATCTTCCACAATGGGATGCGGCAGCACAACTACGTCAGGCGATTGCTGATGGGAATCCAAATCTCGCCCATCTTGCGCAGATGGTTACAACGCCGCTGGGCACGGAAGGTCAACAGATGGGATTCAATGATTTGCCGGCTGTTGCACAATATTTATATCAAAATCACAATAGACCTTTGGTTGTGATTGACACAACAACTGCCGATCATGATTTTATGTTTACTTATTACAATCAAAATGGTCGTCCTGGCCTTGCAGCTGATTTTTCAGCGGCCTTAAATGGACTTGATGGCCCTCCTATTGTATTGTTGTACACACCGGGTCATTGGAATGCTGTTGTTCCCACACAATCACAAAACGCACCTTTCCACGAAGAACCATCCCCAGACGACCTTTGTGGATGTGTCCCTTGGTCGCGTGTTTAATCTTCGATAAAAACTAAAGCAGAAGACACTGTTTTCGTTTAGATATTTGTTTAGCTGGCCCTTTAGACGGTTGAGATTGGATCGATTGAAACGTAATGCCTTTTATGGCTTTCACCAGGTCAATATCTTCAAAATTGGGTACCGTACGTGGCCCACACATGTCGCACAATTCTTTTTCAAATAGAATTAGAAAATGACTTATTTCTTGCGTAGTACCTTCTCCCATAGGGATTTTGCTTTCACACAGAAATACTAACCAAAAGGCCACTTTGTAGCAATCTTCGTAACATCGATTGTTGTGTTGTAAGTAATTATAATCGATGAAATCAAGGAAGTCCACTGCAAAATAACCTATCTGTGAACCATACATACGTTTTGATTCTTCAATATGCCAAAGACTTATTTTAGCATCGCTACTTTGTAAATGCCTATTTTCCAATTCCTTAAAAAGTTGATAACTTTCCTCATTCATGTGCAGCGTATAATAAACAGGCGCTCCGAAACATGAAAATGTGCGAATTCCGAGAAATAAATAGAAGAATAATTTGCAGGTTTTCATGGCACTCATAAATACGATTCTACCGACCCATGTCAAGGGAAAATTCTTGATTTTGTGAATGCTAAAAACTTCCACAAGAGTTGGCCAAATTGTTAAACAATTCAGTTTCCACTCTCAAAGCAAACGCAAGAACGCAAGAATGGCATTGAGACGACAGGTGTGTTGTGCCCATTCCCTCATGAGGATTACCTTGCAGTAGTTACTTTTACTCAAAGTCAAAGTTTTGGAACATGTGCGTTATGGGCGTAAAAAGGCTCAATATTAAAACAATGATCAGCAGCGCAATTAATATTAAGCAGATGGGCTCAAACCATTTTATAAATTGGGTAAGACGACGGTTATAAAGCTGCAAGTAATGTTGAGATAAACGGCTCAAAACAGACGCCAAGCAACCCCCTAATTCGGCCGATTGCAAAGTCTCCACAAAAAAATTAGGCAGTCTATCAAGGGCTACCGACAAAGAGGTACCATTCTTGAGATCCTGAATAATGTTTTCCGTGTCCAAAGGTTTGTAGGTTAAACACGCGAGACTCAATCGAAGACTTTCCAACAGGTACACGCCATTTTTCAGTAAAGCCGAAAAATTCATCGCAAATAATCCCAATTGTAATGGCTCCGCAAAATAACCATACTTGGGTAATTTGGGTGCCATCCGTACTACCCATGGGCCCAATGAACGCCTAAAAGCAATACAAAATAACATTCCCCCAAAAAGTATGAATGGAAAAAACAAAGTGATACACTCTCCAAAAGAAAAAATTATCTTCAGAATCCATGAAAATTGCACGTGCTGTGACGCAAGAAAAGTTTTAAATTCGGGCAAAACGTAAAAGCATAGAATCAATAATACGCCCGTTGCCAACAACATAACGAATGCCGGATACATAAGACTGTTCACAATTTGCTTGCGAATCTGCACTTTCAATTGCAATTGGTCTAGCCAGCACTGAAGCCCACGCTGCAGGTAGCCTCCCATCTCCGCACACTGCACAAGTTTTATGTGCTGTTCTTCCACCCAGCTTTTGGGAAGTTGTTGAACCACTTCGTAAAAAAACCGACCCCCTTTTAACTGCGCTATGGCTCCCTTTAAAAAGGTACCTTGCAATGCTTGCATGGGCATTGCGCTTATGGAAGTAAGCGATTGCATCAGAGTGCGTCCACTTTGCATAACCAATACGATACGCTCCAATAATGTAAGCCATACGCGTAGGGGCATAAATTTTTTATCGCTCCTCAAAAAATTAAACCTAAAGCACTTTGCAAATAGGGATGAAAAGTGGATAGAAAATAAACAAAGAGGCCATAAATCAGCCGCCAATAGCGTACGTATTCCTTTTAAATGACTACGCGAAAGTAAAAGGCCACATCGATCTTTTCCACCAGGTGTAAGCGCTTTGTAAAAAAACAACATTTTTCAAGAATTTAACCTTAAGTCTTGACCCTCACGCCGACACTTGAGAATCCGCCGAAGTATTGGGGGAAGCATCCTTCTTTTTTTCGTTGTCCGAAATAACTCCATTTTCATTGTAACCAACGCGTGCGTGCAACATATTGAGCAAAGTAAATTGAAAACTCTTTTTTAATTGATCGATTTCCTGTAAAGTAACACTGCATTCATTGAACTGTTCGGCATTAATTCTTTCTTTTACGACGTCATCAATCAACTCGGCAATCGCCTGCGCACTTACCCGCACCAAGCTTCTGCTAGCCGCTTCAACCGCGTCTGCGAGTGAGATAATCGCGCTCTCCTTAAACTGAGGCTTTGGTCCGTCGTAACGAAAAATCAAAGGATCCACAGGCTCATCATTCGTCTCTTGCAAGCGTAAAGCTTTTTTATAAAAATACTGCATAATGGTGTTACCGTGATGTTGTTGAATGACGTCCATAACAACCTTGGGTAAATTATAACTTTTGGCCAATTCTATCCCCTCTTTAACGTGACTTTTTAGGATAACAGCGCTCATGGAAGGCGTTTGATGCTCGTGTGGATTTTCGCCTTCTTTCTGATTTTCGGTAAAATACTCGGGTTTAACCAGTTTACCGATGTCGTGATAGAGTGCACAGCAACGACACAATAATGAATTTGCACCAATTTCATTGGCCACCTTTTCCGCCAAAGTGGCGACCATCAAACTATGATGATAGGTGCCGGGAGCTAGCATTTGTAATCTTCTCAACAAAGGATGATTGTAGTCCGTCAGTTCTAGAAAGGTAATGTTGGTCGCACGTCCAAAATTTCTTTCACAAATAGGCAAAAGGCACAGCAGCACTAAGGTCGCAAAACAATTCACAAAAATTGCCGACACCTGCTGACAACATATTAACCACCCCAAGCGCTGTGCGAACAAACTATAAAAAACCGTTAGCAAGGCTAACAGGGAATAAGATACCAGGCAATGCCTTGCCAAATCTTTCTTCAAGTAAACTTTACGACACAAGTAAACGATGAGGAGTCCGATTAACAAATCCAGGAAGAAATACTCTAACCCCAAATAAATGATGAAATTTTTTAGACTTACAATAAAAAATGTGCACATGAATCCTCCCAGCATATCCACCAAGGGGGCAATAAGTAAACTTGCCAAAAATGTTGGAGGTAAAAACGGTACCAAGGCAAAAAATAGCAACTTGTCAGAACCAAAAGCATGGTAACAGAGTAAACTTGTACCCCTAATCAAGCCAATATTGAACAGCAAAAGGAGTGCAGTTATCCACAGATAGCGGGAAGATTTTTTAATCTTTGTGGGCAACAACTGCAAGCTTAACACGGTACAAACGTAAAGTAGGCAAACCAAAAAAACTTTTTTAGTCATCATTGCATTGAATCCTAATTGATAACTTTCGGTTTGCGCTAACTTGTCTTGGTAAGCAACAAAACATTCGTACACTTCCGGCGTAACCACTTGTCCGCTTTCCACGATGGATTCACCTTTGCGAACACGCACTAAAACATTGGGCGTCTGGGCAACAAATTGATTAATTTTATCCTCAGTTTTTTGTTGATCATAAATAACATTGGGCACTAGACCGAATTTTAAAATGTGCATTAGGGCGTTGGCAACGTCGTATTCGACATCCATGACAAATAAGCTCATGCGCAGGAACCGCAATGCGTTCCCTTTCGTCTGCAAATGTACCAGAGAATCATCTTTTTGAGAAACGCTTACGTAAGAGTCGGCGTTCACCTGATGTCCAAATTCGTTGTCGTCTAAAATACCTTTCTGAACGATTTCTTGCAGGACAAAAATGCCTTCTTCAATTAAACGGTTACGCTGCAAAACCGTCGAAATATGCAGCAAAATATCTAAATCTTCTTGCTGTAGAGCTATGTTATACTTTGAATCAAATAATTCCACAAGCGCATCCAGTACCGATTGTTTTTCTTGAACGTCTGTTAAAGTGGAAATTTTATTTAATCGTGCCTTCAATATTTCTATTTTTTGACAAAATTGGCGAAACTTTTCCAAGTCTATTTTGTAAATGGGGGTTACCATTTGACGTCGTTGCTCACGTAAGGTCTTCGTTTTAAGATCACTTTCGTACTCAAAGTCTATGGCCGAAGCAATACTGACCTTTGCGATGTGATTTAAGAACAATTGGGGGCCTATGGGAATTTGTTTCCAAAACGAAATAAAAATAACGGCCACCAAAAACGCACATCCATAAAATACAATGCGCAACTTTTCACATAACTTTTTCTCTCCCGATGCTATGCCACGTAATCGTTTATGCCGGATTTCTATGCTCTGCTCTTTTTTGGACTTTTTGCGAAAAAATAACATGCTTACAAAAAAGTTGATAATCGTTTCCACATGTTACTCAAAGCGATTGGTAAAACCCTTACATCCCCCACGATGGGCATGAAATTGGTATCGCCGTTCCATCGAGGTACTACATGAATGTGCAAATGTTGTGGAATACCCGCGCCCGCCGCCATCCCCAAATTAATGCCCACATTCATTCCATCGGGTTCAAGCGCCCGTCGCAGTAAATCTTCGGCAAAGACAACCAACTCCATCAAGTCGGTACGTTCCTCTTTAGATAATTCGTTCAAAAACGGTACAGGTCTATAGGGAATGGCTAAAACATGCCCCACGTTGTAGGGAAATGCATTTAACATCAAATAACAGTATTTTTGACGCAATAAAATGAGGTTTTTCTCGTCATTATTCTCTTTGGGTAATGCTTCAAAAATTGCCTTTTGCGGTGCCTTTGGCGCTTCCAAATACTGGAAACGCCAATACGCGTGTAGCCTTTCCATTCCTTTAGTATG
>JAIRKR010000009.1 GCA_031260015.1 Puniceicoccales bacterium | reverse complement strand
CATGCGTGTGAAATTTTATCCTGCGACGCTTCTGCTTTTTACAAAAAAATGGATATTGGCACCGCAAAACCGTCGAAGGTACAACAAGCGTGCGTTCCCCATTGGGGCATTGATCTAATTAATCCCGATAAATATTTTTCGATAAAAAATTACCTTGTTTACGCGCAGCGTTGTATTTCAGAAATTTTTTTACGCAACCACAATGTCCTTGTGGTCGGCGGATCGGGGTTTTATTTAAAAAGTTTTTTGGCTCCCGTTGCGGATGAGCACGAGGGTAATCCATCCATCATGCGAGAAATTGATGCTTGGGAGAAACAAATGGGAGTCGATTTTATTTTAAAAAAACTCAAAACGCTCAATCCTTCAGGTTTTCCAAATTCCCTGGATACTTGCAATCTAAGAAAAGTAAAAAAAGCTCTGCTGCGTTGTTTAACAACGGGATTATCTTTGCATGCACTGCAAAAAAATTTTGAACGGATGCAAACGCCTTTTGCGCACATACCCAAGTATGTAATGTCCATGACGTGGCCGTTAGAATTGTTAAAGCTGCGCGTGCGGAAAAGGACAAAACAGATGCTCCGAACCGGCCTTATTGAAGAAGTACGCTTTTTACGAGAAAACAATTACTTATTGGACAATACACCCGCCGCTCTGACCATTGGATATCGGGAAACGGTACGGTTTTTGACGCAAACAAAACGATCAAAACAAGATTTGTACACCCTTGAAGAACAAATTGTTCATAATACTTGCCAATTGATCAAAAAGCAAAACACATGGTTTCGTCACCAGCTAAAATTTGATGTTTATTTGTATTACTAAGCATAATAAAGTTTTTTTAGGGACGCTTTTAAAAAACACTCGCTTGAATTTACTTTTCAAGCGATACAAAGTACTCTTTTTAGGGCATACGATTAAAATGCCGAATAATCAATTGTCTTCAATCGTTCTTTGCGTTGCCCTAAAGTGGGGATGCACGCTATCAAGGCTTGCGTATACGGATGCTGCGGATGCGCTAAAATTTGTTCCGACAGCCCTTGCTCTACGATTTTTCCTTGAAACATGACAATGACACGCTGTGCAAAATCCCTTACGATACCAAAGTTGTGGGTGATCAAGACAATCGTTAATTTTTCGGTGCGTTGCAGGTGCTTTAACAATTCAATAATCTGCTTTTGAATGGTCACATCCAAGGCTGTCGTAGGTTCATCGGCGATGAGGACTTTGGGATGACACGCCAATGCCATAGCAATCATGGCACGCTGCTGCATCCCTCCGCTCAGCTCATGCGGATAAGCCCCATAACAGTGCTGCCCCTCCAGGCCTACTTTGCATAGAAGTTGGATGGCGTAAGCTTTTACATCCTCAACACCCGCCAAGTGTAATTTAATGGCTTCCGAAATTTGATAACCGATTGTGAATACGGGATTAAAAGAAGTGGAAGGTTCTTGAAAAACATAGGCAACCCCCGCTCCACGAATTTTACGCAACTGTTTTTCCGTCAACTTTAAAACATCGAGTCGCTCGTAAGTAATTTTACCTCCGATGGTGCAATAGGGTGGAGGTGGCAAAAGTCGCATGATCGAAAGCGCCGTAACCGATTTTCCACTTCCACTTTCACCGACGATGGCCAAAACCTCTTGAGGGAATAGGTCGAATGAAACGTCTTTAACAACAGACGTTTTAATCCCCTGTTGCAGAAAAGCTATATTCAAATTTTTAACGGCAATGAGTGGTTCCATTTTATTTCAGGTGTGCAACTTAGGATCCACGCTATCGCGTAAAGCATCTCCAAGCAGATTAAAGGCAATAATTGTTAAGGAAATACTGACCCCCGGGAGTAAAAGCCACCAGAGATTAAGCGTGAAAACTTTGAGATCTTCCTGCGTGTATTTTAGCATTAATCCCCAAGAGGTACTGGGCTCCTGGATGCCGATGCCCAAGAAACTTAAGGCCGCCTCGTACAATATGTAACTGGGTATGCATAGGGTAGCTGCGGTGAGTAAATAACTGGCTAAGTTGGGCATAAAATGCTTCAAGAAAATTTGCAATGTACTTTGCCCCATTGCTTGTGCAGCCTGTACAAAAGCGGCAGTCCTTAGTCCCGCAACCATGCCTCGAACAACACGAGCAATTTTTGTCCATCCAACGCAAGCCAAGAGGGTCACAATCATAAAATATGCCATTGATGAACTAAAGTGCATCCCAATGGATGCACGCAAAGCTAATAGCAAATACAAACTTGGAATAGCCATCAAAAATTCGACGCACCGCATCGTGAGGAAATCGTACCAACCGCCCCAAAAACCTGCCAGGCAACCTGCAAAACATCCTATCCAAAGCGTAATCAAAACACCCACAAGACCAATGCTTAAAGAAATACGTCCTCCGAAGAGTAACCGAGAAAAAAAGTCGCGTCCCAAATTGTCTGTCCCAAGTAAGAAAAATGGATACCGTTCGTCTCCTCCAAACAATTTATGACTGCAGGGAATACATCCAAAAACACGGTAAGGTTTACAGGGTACCCACCAATGTACAGGCACGTAAGTTTGCGTGGGTGTGTATTGCACCGAAGGTAGTTTAGCCCTAACGTAGGTTCTGTAATGCAGGGCATTCTGAAACCATTTTAAAGACATGGGTGGATGAAAAGAAAATTGTAAGCATTGTTGACCGATGTCGTAAGGTGCTAACATCGGAGCTAACGAAGTTACTCCGTACAAGGCGATCAGCATCAACACCGATAGTTTCCCCTGCCAAGTGGCTAAAAGCCTTCGGAACAAAGTTTTTAACATTGCAAAACTTTTTAGCGTTTATTCTCCAAAACGCAATTCATTTTTATTGAGTATTGAAGAAGGTAGAGGCAACAAAATAGAAGTAGAATGAGTATTGTTTAAGGAGAATAGAGTGAAGTTTTTGATAGTGATGGCAATCCTATACAGCCGGTGGCCAGTTAGCCGATAAGCATGATGTTTACGAGATAAGCCCACACCCTATGTGTTCTTATAGGTTTATTACTATAACGGGGACTCCAGACGATGGAAAGGTGTTTGTTGACTGGGAACCTGTTAAGTTGCTTAAGCACTCCTATTGTGAATTTTATACATTTTATTATAGTAATTATAAGGGCCCGGGTGTTTATTTTAACGGTCTTCATTGGATTGATGAAGAGACGAGCAAGACTTACAATGGTCCGAAGGAGATGCCTCAGAGATATACCCCTAATTGGAGGGATTAGTAAATTACCTGTGACTTTTGAGTCTCTTTAGTTTAAAAAGTGCATAGAAGTCAAAGAGGCAGTAGAAGAGTTAAGTATTATGCATGTTTTAAAATGCTACCTATCGGTAGCATTTTGTTTTTTTCCTTTTATAGCAAAAGGAGAAACGATGGTGTTAACAATAACCCACTACGGTGGTCATTTAATGCAAATCCTATGCCGTGCAACCCGTTAAGGAAAGGGGTGATTGTAAACCGTTTACTTATTTTTTGAAAATATTGTAGGTACTCAGAGGGTTTTCGCTTTTTTGCGATGTAAGCACTCGCATTCTTTTGTCAGCAATTTGAAATACCCTGCAAGTATCATCCTTTTTAAAGGAACAACGCCCTTGGAATCGATTCAATAATTTTCGAGAAGGCAAACTTTTCAAACGGCCAGCAGTCGTGCGAATACTTTTTGAATGACCGCCAAAATTCTTCGGAGGTACCCAGTATTTTTGATGGATTTGACGTGAAAAGTCTACATTCACTCCGTAAAGACTTGTTGCCAGACACCCTCCCAGCATCACTCCGAATAGCGATTTTAACATTAACTTACCAATAACTGTAATTTTAAACTTAACCGCACGAAAAATGTAAAAATACCCTGCACCATACAACCGAAATAATATCGAACGATTGGAATGTTTATGAGAATTAATAAAATGATGAATCCCCAGCATTCTGCAAAGCGAATCCATTTTTCGGAAAATTTAAAAAAGTATTTGCAGACGCAAAACCCATCCAATGAAGGTAATGGTAAACAATTAAACGTGATCAAGAAAGCGTTTAAGGTTAACATTGCGCATGCAAGTGAATGCAAAGAGGGGATAAAGGCCAAAACAAAACTGCACATTAAACATAGGATCAAATTTCCAAAAATCCCGGCACTTCCTGCTAACAATTCTCCCAAATCTGGCTTTTTGAAATAATGTGCATCTATCACCACAGGTTTTCCCCAGCCAAATAAAAATCCTGTGGACAGCAGGATGCAAATGATAGGAAAAACAATCGTCCCCATAAGATCTACGTGAACCAACGGATTTAAAGAAACACGCCCTACTGCACGTGGATTTGGATCTCCCAATTTGTCGGCTACCCACGCGTGTGCCCATTCGTGTATCGTTAAGCTAATGAATAGGAGTAAAAAATAAAGCAAATTTTTGGCAATCAAAGCAACTTCCATACATCCTTACGAATCATTGCCTATAATTTTAAAAAAGCCACCTAAAAATCAATCAATATGCAAATGAATCAACGAAATTTTGCATTAATTTCCAAAGATCTATCGCAAGGTTTTCGTATTTAAGTCGCTAAAATTTGCCTGGAAATATGTTCGCATATCGAATGCGCATTAACACAATCTTTACGCAATAGGACTTGTGATTTCAAGTGGAGTCACTTTACACTACTTTGGGTAAATGGTCGAGATAGACGCAAAACTTATTAGGCGGCATAAAATAATTCCCCTAGACGAAGACGATGTAAGTATGCATGTGGGAATTTGTCAGGAGCCGTCTGCGCATACCCTAAGTTTTTTAAGTTTTTTGAGTCAACGTGAACGTAAACAAATTATTCCCACGTACATGTCTACTTTACTGTTGGAAGATCAGATACAACGGTATCTTCTACGGGGTGGCAAGCAGCACCAACAAACAATTTTAAGTCCTTTGCAGCTACTCATGCAGGATATTATTCTAGAAGCCTATTTAAAAAAATGTTCCGATGTTCATTTTGAGCCTCAAAAAAAATGCATCCTCATCCGACTTCGATGCCAGGGACAATTGATCAATGTGAAGCAATTAGAGATCGATTATTTGGACTCTATGGCAAGCTTCTTAAAAACAAATGCGCACCTGGATCCGACGGAACGTCGTATTCCACAGGATGGTCAACTATCTTTTTACTGCAACCGCATACGCATTCATTGCCGCCTTTCTTGCCTACCATCGTTGCATGGGGAGAGTTTTGTCCTCCGTTTGTTACCCGAAAATACACAGAAAGATTTTACGCTCGGTCAATTGGGTATCCTAAATCTTCCATTTGTACGGGGAATTTTTGATAAATCTCAAGGATTATGGTTGATCACAGGCCTCATAGGAAGCGGGAAAACAACCACCTATTACAGCATTCTTTCCGAACTGTATAGGCGTAACAAACGTGTCATCAGTTTAGAAAATCCCATTGAAATCCCAAATAAAAATTTTACACAAATTGAACTCCGCCAAAATTTCAATTCGAAAGAAATTTTGCGGCATCTCCTAAGGCAAAGTACGGACGTCATAGGCATAGGAGAAATTCGCGACAGTTCTCTTTTAAATTTAGCAGTCAATGCTGCCATTACGGGACATTGCGTTCTGGCAACTTTGCATGCCAGTCATTTGTCAATTGCCGGCAAACGGCTTGAAAATTTAGGGTATTCCCAAAATACGCAGGGTAATTTTTTAGAAGGTATTCTTTTTCAGCGTCTGATGTCGGTTACCTGTCCGTACTGTACGCCCAATACCCATTGCACACGGTGTAACGGAACACGTGTTCTCGAACGCAAGGCGCAGTTTGAATTTGTGTAAAATTAAAATTTTTTTGAAAAAATGTTGACACGCTTTCGATTCTGTTCTTAAAGAAATAAATGTAAGTTTTTACTTATATTTTGCCGCATGACGGATAGAGAGCAACCCTTACGATGACACAAAAACTTAGTATCCGTCGGCGGTAAGTTTTTAGGGCTGTTTTAATGTTTTTTCTTTGGGAGATGCGTTTTTGTAATACGGGCCCAAGCTTTTTCGATGAAAATAATGAGTAAATTATTTGCGGTTACGTTGCCCGAAGTTGTCAGCGGGTCAATGAGCATGTAGCATGCGGTGATCAAAGCTAACATTTCTTCATTGAATCCCAAGTAAGTTTGTAAAATAGGTAACGAAATCATAATGCTTCCGCCGGGAATGCCGGCACCGGCAAATTTGTTCAGCACAAAACAACATCCAAAGCCGACGAAAGTGAGTACACTTGGCATGGGATATGAAAAACTATTCAAAATAATCATGGCCAAGACGGGGATGCAAATGGTGTCTCCAACCATATGAAAATTGAGGGAAATGGGCATAACCGCATTGGCCAGGGTTGGATTTTTTGTATTTTTAGCGGCAGCTTCAATGGAGAAAGGTAAAGCGGCGGCGCTTGACATGGTTGTTGCGCCCGTCAGGATGGCGGGGAAAATGTTTTTAAACAGGGTCAATGGAGGTAATTTTGAGCATCTTTGGGCCAGTATAAACCAGATGCACAGGTAGAAAAATAAAAAGCTGACCATAAGCAAACAAGACTTTGCGTTCGTTTGCACGAAATATGTCAGCTGGCCTTCCATGAGCAATTTCAGTACAAACCCCATGAGGAAAAGCGGGAGTGTAGGAATAAACCCCTTCAGCATTAGCTGCATGATTGTTCGGTGTAATGCCCGGATGTACGTCTGCGTCTTGGACCAATGAAACAATGTGCTGCCAATACCTATGCTGATGCCTCCCACCAGCGCCCACGTGGTTGACAAAAGCGAGGGTAGCTTCAGGTAAAAAATGGGCATTATTGTCTGTTCTGGATCCACGATGGGGATGCTCTGTCCAACGTCGGCTGTCCATGGAATTAAGTAGCAGCCAATCCATCCGGAGAACATTAAATTTAAAAAATTTGAAAAGACGATGACACCCATGAGTGTAAGGACAAACCGCAAGCCGTTGTCCTTTAAAGAAGAAAATGCGGTGGCGGTTCCGCTGAAGATTAGAAATGGGATAAAAAACAGCAATAAATTCTTAAGTGTGACGCTGATTGTGAGCGCAAAGCGTACGAAAGGTATGGGTAAGATAGGATATGTGGTGGTACAAAACAGGAGGACGCCGGCAATCCAGACGATGGGTTCTTTAAACAATTTTTTTGCTTTTATTTTCATGAAGTGTAACAATAAAGGAAATACAACAGAGTATTTACTTGTTTTTGACAAGTTCATTTATAGGTATTTTGAAGCAATAAAATGTTTGCAATATTTTTAGAGATATTTTGATTGAGAAATGGGGGAATTCAACTGCAGGGAACGCGAATTCCATTGCACGTAAGATTATCCTGAGACTATTAGAGAAGGGAATTCCGGATGCAGAATGGCTGTTGGGCCTTTTTTAAAGGAAACAAAAGTTTTGCAACGATTACCCATGTTTACACAACAGAGGCATAATCTTTACTGCTTAACGTCTTTTTCGGTTGAAGTAAACTCCCCCATTTACGTAGACAAAATAGGCGGATCAGATCCGAATTTTACAGGACTTCAAAAATCATGCCAACATATGGAGCCGGCTATCAGACTTGAACTGATGACCGTCCGCTTACAAGGCGGGTGCTCTACCACTGAGCTAAGCCGGCTTTGGTACCCGACCAGGGACTCGAACCCTGAACCCATTGATTAAGAGTCAATTGCTCTACCGATTGAGCTAGCCGGGCAATTTAAGTGTCCTAGAGTGCGAGATGTTTTCTAAAAAAGCAAGTTTTTACGCAAGTTTTTCATTAGGGTACGAATGATTAACGGCAAGTAGTATTTTATTTGCCTATGAAAGAAAATCTTTATAAAATTTAAGAATGAGTGCTATTGATCCAAATCAAGTAGCAAAAACACCGCTACCAGGTGCAAATGCTCCAGACGCTATAGATCCACAAGGTCGTCCTGTTGGAGAGAGAGACCAACCTGCTACCGGTGCAGCGAAAGCTGCAGCTTCGTCATTTGTCCCTAGCCTAGCCCGGCCGATTCCCTCAGCACAACGAACGGTCACACTGGGAAAAGTTACGAACTTGCAAAATAGTCTTCCGGAAGGGGAAAAGGGTCAAGCTGGCCTGGCAATTCAAATATATTGTGAGGGGGCTGCTAAATGCCAAAAAGCTTTCAAAATGAAACATGGTCAACTTCCACAATTTCAAGGCTTTGTAAATGGATATGTTGGAACTAAAAAATTGAACACCGCTAGGTTAGCCATAGGAGATGCTTATGAGGATTACAAAGCCTGTGGTTTGGAGGATGTGTCTGCGAAAGAAATCAAGGCAGGTATTGAGACGTTTGCTGGTGGGATTAAGCCAGAATCTTTAGCCGCAGCCGGTTACAATGAATTGGTTGCCGCAGGTAACTTCGAAGATGCATTTGAGAAATACTTAGACGCTGCTTTGGAAGCTTACCCAGGTTTATTCACTGACGGAGAACGACGAGCCCTGCAAGAAGATATTGTTGG
>JAIRKR010000016.1 GCA_031260015.1 Puniceicoccales bacterium | reverse complement strand
CGATATTTTAAGGCCAGAATTGGATTCTTTGGAGGGATTATCGCCCGCGGATTACCATGCAAAATTGGAAGAACTTATTCAAACCTTACAAGAGCTCAGAAAGGTCGAAAAAAGGAAAGCGCTCGATTTGTTGTATCAAGATGCAATTCGAGTTTTGCAAGCGGAAACGGCCCGCAATGATTTACTTGACGAGTTTCGAATGATGTTGCTTCAGGGTTAGTTTTTGCACAAAAATTTAAAAATGTTTCCGTCATTATGAATTTTATAAAAGCATTTCGCCAATTATTGGGTTTGCATATTCTATTTTTTGTCCTTTTGTGCGCGAGCTTAAATACGTTTGGTACCGCTAAAAAAGAAAATTTCCTCAACTTAAATCAACGGATACGATGCCATCCAAAGTTAAAGCAAGGCCAATTGCGTAACGGATTACGCTACCTTTTGCTCAATAACCCTAATCCTAAAAATCGCATAAGTCTACGTTTAGTCGTTAATGCGGGTGCTTTCATGGAAAAAGATAAGGAAGATGGTCTTGCGCATTTTATAGAACACATGGTCTTCAACGGCAGCACGCATTTTGCTCCCGGTACCCTCATTCAATACTTTCAACGCATCGGCATGGGCTTTGGAAACGACACCAACGCATTTACCTCCTGGACGCACACCGTGTTTCAGCTAGAACTTCCCAACAACGATATGGATACACTCCAACAGGGACTGGATGTATTTTATGACCAATGTTTTGAAGGATTATTTTTACCTCAAGAAGTCAACCGAGAACGCGGTATCATCCTTTCGGAATTACGGGCCAGAGATTCGGCCAATTACCGTGCGCAAAAAACAGAATTAGAATTTTTATTTCCCAACCATTTACTGTCCAAACGCTTTATTATAGGCACAGAAAGTACCATTAACGCTTTTCAATCTTCAGATTTTTTCGATTTTTACAAGCGTTGGTATACACCCGATCGCATGACTTTAGTCGCCGTAGGCGATTTTCGTGAAAAACAGATGCAAAAATGGATTAGAAAACGTTTTGCCAATATCTCCAAGAAACCCATCATACCCACACCTCATTTGGGTCAACTTGGCCGACCTAAAGGCGGTATGTCCATCAAAGTGCACCGCGATCAAGAACTCACAAGTACGTGTTTTTCTTTGTCTGCTTTGCATGCGGTACCTGTTCCCAAACATAATGATCTCAAGCAGGTCCAAAATCAGTACGTTTGGAAACTGATTGATATTATGCTTGGGTACAGAATGGAAGAACTCGTCAAAAAATCACATTTGCAAGACAGTAGCTTCAATTTTTTTAACAATCTTCCGGGGTTAGAAAATGCAAGCATTAATTTCTGGTCTAAAAACGAAGATTTCGAAGCTACTTGCAAAGAATTAGAACAATTTTTTAGACACATAAATACGTTTGGTTTTTCACAAAAAGAGCTCGACTTGGCCAAAAAGGCTTTCAAGAAAGTTTTACAAGAAAGTGTAGACGAAGAACATACGGATTCAGACCTGCAAGCCGATACCATTGTGTCTTCCATCGTTTCCAAATTAACTTATGTTTCCGGATCACAGGCATTCGCCTACTTTAATCGGCTAGAAAGCTCTTTGACGCCCGAATTGTGCAACAAGGTGTGGAAGAATTTATGGGACGAAGGTTTGTATTTGTTTGTGCACGGTAATCTACAAGATACGGTCCATGAACAACTTATCCAAACAATTTGGACAACCCATCAACAACAAATTTTACAACCCAGCTCGAATGACCCCATACCTACTTTCAAAAAACCTATTTTTGGCTCAGTCCCGGGAGAAATTGCCGATACTCGACTTTATCCGGATGTGCAGGTGGAATGCCTATGTTTCAAAAACAACGTACGGGTCAACTTGAAAAAAACAGATTTTGAAAATAACCGAATTTTGATTTCTGTTTCCTTGGGAACAGGGATCCTCTCAATCCCTAATAAACAATGGGAAGGATTATCACATCTCCTCTCTTCTTCTTTTGTAGGCGGAGGACTTGCCCAATGCGATGCAACCACCGTCAATCGACTTTTTGCAGACAAGTCGGTTAATCTGGACTTCGATGTTGAAGATGATGCTTTCGTATTCAAAGCCAAAACAACGCGCGAACATTTGGAAGACCAGCTTAACTTGATTGGAGCCTACATTTTGGAACCAGGCTACAGGCAGGAAGCCGTTGATTTGTTCAAAAAGAATATACCTGCATGGTATCACTTTTTTACGCACACGCCCGAAGGAGTCTTAAAAAGCCAAATCCCGAGATTTCTGACCAACGAAGATCCACGTTTCGGGTATCCAAAACAATCTATCATTGGGCAAAGAAATTTTGAAGAAGCGCAGCATTGGCTAAAGCCAGTGTTTGAAAAGGATTACGTGGAGATTACCCTGGTGGGTGATTTCGATCGCAATGAAACGGTTAAAATTCTTCAATCTACTTTCGGAGCATTACCCGAAAGGGCGGCCAGCAAAAGTCGTTTTGAACAAGAACGCACCTTGGCGTGGCCCACACATCCCCAAGTCAAAGATTTTACATGCGATTCCACCCTAGACAAAGGGCTCATTGAGGTCATTTGGCCCACAGAGTCCATCTGGAATGTGGATCACGTTAGGAAACTAAATATTTTGGGCGACATTTTGGAGAATCGACTCCTTTTCACAATCCGTCAAGAAATGGGCGATACCTATTCTCCCAAAGTTGTATGTCAACACAGCGAAACGTTTACAAACCGAGGTGCCATAGCCGCTATCCTATCCGTAGATCCTCAAAAGGCAAGTGACTTGGCCCATAAAATTGTTTGCATTGCTAATGCCATTGCCGAACAAGGTATTACAGCCGACGAGTTAATGCGCGCCATCAACCCATTTGTCACAAATCTCAAAAATTCCCTCAGAACCAATGCTTATTGGATGAATGTCCTTTGTAATGCACAAGAGTATCCCGTAAAACTTACTTGGCCCGTAGACTGCATACAGGCTTATCAAGCCATACAAGCTCAAGAAGTGCAACAAGTGGCCCAACTTTATTTGAAGGCAGACAATGCACTACAAATTATCATAACCCCCCAGTCAAAGTAGTTATAACTACTAAAATATCGTTGAAATATAAAGGCCAAGGAGAAAAGACGAATAGGCCTTATTTTTTTAAATTTACTGTTACGGGTGAGGGTTGATCAAAGTATTTGTTGTACATAAGAAGATGCTATCATAACCGAGTGTTTTTAAGATTTTTAAGAAAAAACGCAGTACCCAAAGGGCATCTATGCGTTGGACGGAACGGTGGATTTGATGAAACATCACCTCATAAAAACGTTTTAACGGTGAAATAAACGATGCTTCGTAAAGTTTTTCAGCGGAAACGCTACCCTCCCAATCACTCTACCGTGACAGATTTTGCTAAATTGCGGGGTTTATCTACGTCGCAATGACGCGCCAATGCCACATAATAGGCAAATAATTGCAACGGTAATATGGTAATAATCGGTAAAATTGCCTCGTACATTTGAGGCAGGTAAATGATATCATCGTAAGCCTTGGAAGGTATTTCGAACTTTTCTATCCCGATGGCAATTACCTTGCCTTTTCGAGCCTTGACTTCCATCATATTACTAATCGTTTTCTGCAACAACAAAGGATCCGTTGCCAAAAACAAACTGGGATATTTTTCATCCACCAAGGCGATGGGGCCATGTTTTAGTTCGGCAGCCGGATAAGCTTCGGCGTGTATGTAAGAAAGCTCTTTCAGTTTAAGGGCTCCCTCGAGAGCGATAGGATATAGGATTTGGCGACCTAAGAATAAAAAATGTTCGTAGTGGGCGTAAGCTTTTGCAAGCGATTTTATGGGCGCGTCGCAGGTATTTAACACGTGGCTTGCCAACTTTGATAACGACTTTAATGCACTCACGAAGTTGTATCCTTCGGAAAAGCTCATGCCGCGCATTCGTCCCAAATACAAGGCTAACATGGCTAATGTGCAAACTTGTCCCGTAAACGCTTTTGTGGATGCCACACCAATTTCTGGCCCCGATCGCTGATAGATACCTCCATCAGACTCGCGTGCAATGGTGGATCCAACCACGTTGGTAATGGCTAACGTACGAAAACCTTTTCTTTGAGACTCTCGTAGGGCAGCCAACGTATCGATTGTTTCTCCCGATTGGCTGACGACGAATACGAGTGTATTTTTCTCCAAAGGTGCATTGCGATAGCGAAATTCGGAAGCGCATTCGACTTCAACGGGAATACGCGCGTATTTTTCAATCAAATTTTCTGCCACCAAACAAGCGTTGTAGGCGGTCCCACAGCCCAACAACAGAAGTCTATCTATTTGCCTTAATTCGTGTGCAGACATCCTTAAGCCTCCCAGGTGGGCGGTGCTATTGTCCTGGGAAAAACGGCCCCGTATCGTATTATCTAATGCCGTCGGTTGCTCAAAAATTTCTTTTTGCATGTAATGAGAATAGTTGCCCAAGTGGGCAAAATTAACATCCCAATCGATCGTTTCCACATTTGGACTAATGGGTACGTTGCTAAAATCTTGAATGCTGAAATTTTTCCCTTGAATGTGAATAATCTCATTATCGTCTAAAAAAACAGCATCCTTCGTATGTCCGGCAAAAGCACCCACGTCGCTTGCCAAAAATAATTCATCTTCATGGATACCCAATACTAAAGGTGAACTTTTCTTCGATCCAATTATTTCCTGCGGGCAATCTGCACATAAAATAACGATTCCATAGGTTCCCTGTACTTCGAGTAAACTTGTACGGACACTTTCCAAAAACCGTTTCGAAGGCATCAAAGTATGCAACCGACTGTAATGGTAGGCTATTAAATTACACAAAACCTCCGAATCCGTATCGCTTTTAAAGGAAAATCCTTCTTTTAATAGAAAATTTTTTAAAGGTATGTAATTTTCTATAACGCCATTGTGAACCAGAATAATTTTTCCATCACTGCTGCAATGGGGATGCGCATTCGCTTCGCAAATTTCACCGTGCGTTGCCCATCGCGTGTGACCTATGCCAATGCTGCCACACATCTTTTTTTGATTCGCTACTTCCGCTAAAACTTCAACACGACCCACCGATTTTAAAATTACAAAAGGACCGTGGGTTTCATCGTTAATGGCAATCCCAGCAGAATCGTATCCTCTGTATTCTAGACGCTTTAAGCCATTCAATAAGACTTGCGTTGCGTTGCTTTTTCCTATATAACTAATTATACCGCACATGCGTAAAACACTTTTAAGTAAAAATACCTTTGCATCAAGTTTAAAGTTATGAGCCATTGTAGTTCAAAGGTTTGCTGCATTATCATGGGAGGTGGACGTGGCACTCGATTGGCACCCTTGACCCAAGTTCGTTGCAAGCCAGCCGTTCCTTTGGGAGGCAAGTATCGTTTGGTGGACATTTCCATTAGTAATTGCCTCAATTCCGGATACAATAAAATTTACCTATTGACGCAATTCAACACGGAGTCTCTTCACAGACACATTCAAGAAAGTTACCGTTTTGACTATTTTTCAGGTGGTTTTGTAGAAATTTTATCGGCGGAACAAACGGAACGTAACGACGCCTGGTACAGAGGAACCGCCGATGCCGTTCGCCAAAACCTCATCCACATTTCACTGAAAGATAATTCCACCGTCATCATATTATCGGGAGATCAATTGTACCGTATGAATTTGCAGGAATTTGTACAACAGCACATAATTAGGCAAGCGGACATTACCATCGCTACCAAAGCGGTACCCATAACCCAAGCTCACAAATTTGGTATCATGCAGGTCACCTCCGATTGGCACATCGAGCGTTTTGTGGAAAAACCTAATGATCCTGAAATTTTACAATCTTTGCAAGTTTGTCCGACGCTTCGCGCACGTGTCAAGGATACAAGTAATCAGACCTACTGTTTGGCCTCCATGGGTATTTATGCCTTCAAGGCAAGTATCCTCAAAGAATGTTTAGATTCGGAAGATCACGATTTTGGGAACGACATCATTCCGAGGGCCTTGGCCAAATATCGTCTTTGCGGTTACTTTTTTAACGACTATTGGGAAGATATTGGTACCATTTCATCCTTTTTTGAAGCCAATTTAATGCTTACCGACAATTTGCCCCCCTTTGATTTTTACAATGAAATGGCTCCCATCTATTCTCGGCCAAGACATCTGGCCGCTTCCAAACTAAACAGTTGTACCGTCAATCATTCCATTGTTGCCGAAGGGTGCATTGTGACCAATACCAACCTCAATCGGTGCATCATTGGCATTCGATCTATCATTCGAGGCGGATCGCAATTGGAAAATGTTTACATGATGGGCGCAGATCGTTACGAACGACTTGATCAATTATCCGAAAATGAGCACAATCATTACCCTCATCTGGGCATAGGGAAAAATTGCTACATTCGTAACGCTATCATCGATAGAAATGTGCGCATTGGCAACAACGTTCGATTGTCGCCCGAAAGCAAACCCGATGGATTCCATCAGGGCTCCATTTTTATAAAGGACGGAATCTTGTGCATCGCAAAAGACGGCGTGATACCCGACAACACCATTTTGTAATCTGCAACAAGCTTACGCAATAAACTTCCCACTTAGAATTAGATTTCCACCTGCTATAATAGGTTTTTAATGAAGCTTACTCACATGTCTTGCCGATCTCTATCTAACCAACGCATTTCTTCTCTTCTGTGAGATCGTGACGATCTCGTTTAAATTTTCAGCCATTTCCGGCCGACAATTATATTGAACCTATTTGTGGTGGGCAGGACAAATCTCCGTCCTCGTATGGATAGTATTTATATCCGGTCGGAGCGAATTTAAAAACACCGTACCGCTCGTCGTCTTTTCCGTTTTTATTTTTATAATGCTGCGAAAATTCTTCACGCCATAGTTTGTCTTTTAACGACTTGTCGGCTACCAGTTCGAGATTGCCAAACAAAATCATGTTCTTCCAGCTTCCAGTTACGTAACAATACGACGATGCACGGTTATTTTTCTTGAATTGTTGAACCTTTGGAGAATTGGAATCGCTAATAAAATATATTTCTAGCTTATCATCAATCTCCCTGTTGAGAACGTTATCTAAGGCGCGAGTTTCAGGGAAATTGTTCAAATTTATTGTGGACACAAATACAGTTTCACGGGCTTTGATAACTTCAATAATCTCTTTCTTGACACTTTTCATAGCATTATTCCTTTCGATTTGCGATCGTATTGTTACCCCTTCGAATGGAAAGTTTAATTAAAAAAAACTTGCACACCGCGTTTCATTAATGGTTGTAGTAAGGTTATGCGTAAATGAGTAAGCGGTTTACCATCAAGCACATTCCTTAACAGGCTGCACGTCATAGGATTTACATCAAACGATCACCGTAGGGGGTTTATCTTAGAAAACATTATCGTTTCTCATTTTGATATAAAAGGAAAAAAGCAAGAATGCTACCTGGGGTAGCATTCTTGTAAAGAAAGTGATGGGATATAAATTGGATTATAATCCACGCCTATGTCTATGGCCATCACAACCC
>JAIRKR010000021.1 GCA_031260015.1 Puniceicoccales bacterium | reverse complement strand
TGATTCTCTTCCAAAAATCTGACTTACTTCATCTAGTAGCTGCAAATTAGCTACAGCAGGCGAACGTGGTAACTGCACCTGAGGCAGTGGCGCTTGGAATGACGAATGAGGAATAGATATGCTTGCTTACTCTCAGAAAGCAATTATCGCATCACAGTTGAAGGGAATTGAAATTTTACGTGAACTCGATTCAATCGGTACTATCAATAGGCTTATGGATTAAAAAGGTACCTATATTTAAATGTATGACCTCATTTAATCAGCTGGCGTCCCGTAGGGGATTCGAACCCCTGTTGCTGGGATGAAAACCCAGTGTCCTGACCGGGCTAGACGAACGGGACGCTGATAACAACAGTGGGTATTCCAAGGTTAATTGCAAGTTTTTTAGAGGTGTTTTTTAGGAGGTGGAGCGGTATCGCACACAGAACTTATTTTGTCTAATATTGTATTTTGAAAGACTGGCGTACGAGTAAACATAGGGCTTTACAATTTTTTTGTAAAAAACCTTGATTCAAAAAATTGTATATGAGATTCTGTTTTCACTCCTTAAAATTGTGTTCTTTCGTAAGTGTGGGTTGCCGTTGTGTGGATGGATTTTTAGTGAAATTCCTGGGTAAGGGTATGTCGTGAAAAAATTTCATATTACACCGTAAGGTAATTTGGCACCGAGAGCATAGCAAAAATTCTAAGATTATGTCTACAAGTCAAGTAATTAAAAGAGATGGTGCGGTCATACCATTCCGGGAAGATCGCATTTACAACGCGATTCATAAAGCGTTTTTGGCAATCCAAGGAAAGCCATGTGGAAGTATTGTACAACGTTTAACCGATCAAGTGGTGGCCCGACTCGACGCGTGTTACGGCGATCGGACAATCCCAACCATTGAAGAGATTCAAGATTTGGTTGAAAAGACGCTCATTGAAGAAAACCATGGAGATGTTGCCAAGGCGTACATTTTGTACCGCAATCAACGATACCGTTTGCGAGAAGGCAAAGCGCTTGTCTTGGATATAGAGAAGACCATGCAAGGGTATTTGGACCAAACGGATTGGCGCGTGAATGAAAATAGCAGCAGCAATTATTCATTGGGAGGATTGATATTGCACAATGCAGGTGCCGTTACGGCCAACTATTGGTTGCACCACATTTACGATGAACGTATTGCAAATGCTCACAAGGAAGGAGATCTTCATTTGCATGATTTGTCTATGTTTTCCGGGTACTGTGCGGGGTGGAGCTTGCGCCAGTTGCTCGAGTTGGGATTTGGTGGCGTTTGCGGAAAAATCAATTCAAAACCCGCTAAACATTTTTCGACCGCCATTTGGCACATTATTAATTTTCTTGGCACCATGCAAAATGAATGGGCGGGTGCGCAGGCTTTATCGAGTTTCGATACTTACTTGGCCCCATTCATTAAAAGTGAAAATTTATCCTACAAAGAAGTTAAGCAGCATATTCAGAGTTTCATCTACAGTGTAAATACACCTTCGCGTTGGGGAACACAACCCCCCTTTACCAACGTTACTTTGGATTGGGTATGCCCGGCCGATTTGGCCAATAAACCTGTTATGATGGATGGGAAAGAGGGTGATTTTGTCTACGGTGATTGTGCCAAAGAGATGGATATGTTTAACAAAGCATTTCTGGATGTCATGATTGCTGGAGATGCGAACGGCCGCGGTTTTTCGTACCCGATACCCACCTACAATCTTACTAAGGACTTCAATTGGGATAGTGAAAATGCCGATCTTTTATTTCAGATGACGGCAAAGTATGGGACTCCCTATTTCCAAAACTTTATTAATTCTGATTTGAATCCTTCGGATGTGCGCAGCATGTGTTGCCGCCTACAACTTGACAAAAGAGAGCTGCGCCGTCGGGGGGGCGGATTATTTGGGGCGGATGAATTTACGGGTTCCATCGGTGTTGTAACCTTAAACATGCCTCGCATAGGCTACTTGGCCAAAGATGAGGCAGAATTTTTTGCTCGATTGGACGTTCTGATGCATTTGGCAAAAGATTCTTTGGAATGTAAGCGCAAGACCATTCAGCAATTGATGCAACAGGGACTATTTCCCTATACACGACGTTACTTGCACAGTTTTAGCAATCACTTTTCCACCATCGGCTTAGTGGGCATGCACGAATGTTGTTTAAACTTTTTGAAACAATCGATTGCTTCGGAGGAAGGCTACCGGTTTACGGAAAAAGTCTTATTGCATATGCGGGATTGTTTGTCTCTATTTCAGGAAGAGACGGGCAATTTGTACAACCTAGAGGCGACCCCTGCCGAAGGGACCTCCTATCGCCTGGCAAAAATTGATAAAAAAATGTATCCGGACATCATTCAATCGGGAGGCGAAGATCCTTACTATACAAACTCTTCAAATCTTCCGGTAGATTACACGGAAGACGTATTTGAAGCGCTTAAAATGCAGGAAGGATTGCAAGCCAAGTATACGGGAGGAACCGTTTTTCACGTATTTTTGGGAGAATCTTTACCGAATTCAGCCTCTTGTAAGCAATTGGTACGTCAAATGGTTTACAATTTCCGCATTCCTTACGTCTCCATTGCACCCACTTTCTCCGTCTGCGAAGATCATGGTCGTTTTGTTGGACAAAAAGAATTTTGCCCCCAGTGCGGTAAAGAAATGGAAATTTACAGTCGTATTACGGGATATTATCGTGCTGTTTCCTTTTGGAATAAGGGAAAAAAGGAAGAGTTTAAGACACGGAAAACTTACGTCATCGGAGACTTAAATGGATGTTGTTCGTCGCATCAATGTCATCCATCCGAAAATCCGTTTTGTTTGTCCAATGCTTTGGATGGAGTAATAGATCGTTTATTTTTTTACAGCGATACGTGCGTAAAATGCAAACCCCTTAAGCAATTTTTAAAAGAACAAGATTTTGGCGGTCAATGGATTAATGTCTCGGAAGAAATCGGCCTAGAGGTGGCGAAACGATACCAAATTCGCAATTTACCTGCATTGGTTATTCAGAAATCGGATGGTTCTACGGTTATTAATGATGCGGAAGCGATTAAAACATGCGTCGGTATGGGTTCCTAAAGCACTCGTTGGTCGATTATCCCGGAGAGGTTTGCAGCGTGGTATTTATGCCGGGCTGTAATTTTCATTGCGCGTATTGTCATAACAAAAATTTATCTGCATCCGTACGCGAGACGGGTGTGTTTTTGAAGGACATCGTAAGTCATTTAAAAGATGCAGGCCGACGTTTTATAACGGGGGTTTGTATTACCGGTGGAGAACCGACATTGTATCCCGAGACTTTATCGTATCTCGTTTCTCTGTTTAAGGAAATGAATTTAAAGGTAAAATTGGATACGAATGGGAGTCATCCGGATCAAATCCGTTTGCTGTTGGATCAAGTGGATTATTTTGCAATGGATTTGAAGACGGTGCCGAGTCGTTACGCGGAGCTGGTGAATGCGTGTGATACCCTCGGTGATACGATTGAGACCTCTATACATCTGCTTTTGTCCATGCCCATTCACAGATATGAATTTCGAACGACTTTGTCGTGGCAGTACGTGGACGAACACGTTGTGGATACCCTCGGAAAATATATGCATCGGGACACTTACTGGTATTTACAGAAGTGTCGTTTGGAAAACATAAAAATGGATGCAAAGGACGTCGTGGCTGAGCATGCAAGAATACTACATTGTTGTCAAATTGCAAAGCGTTACACGCAGCACGCGTGCTTGCGCGAATGATATAACCGTTAGGACTATAAAATCGTATTGCCGTTGTATACGTTACACTTGCTTGTTTTTCTGGATTTTATTTTTATTTGCTCGAATTAAAAAACGTTTTATAGCTTTCTTGGTGTAAAATTTGCTTTTCAAGGATGTAAATCTGTTTTTTAATGAAAAAACGGGAGTTGAATTAACGATTGAGGATACAATAAGGTATGAACCCTAAGCATAGCAGTGAAGAATTGGATTTGTTTTTAAAAAAATTAGGCGAACGAGAACAATTTGTTGAACGTGTACCTAGGAAGATTATTTGGCTTAGTGGAGCACCCGGTGCAGGCAAAGGAACGAATGAAAGTTATATCATTGACCACTTTAAGTTGTACGAGAAACCTCTTGTTGCCAGTAGTCTTCTGAATAAACCGGAAATGCGTGAAAAGATCAATCGAGGTTTTCTCTTGGACGATGTGACCGTTGTTTCATCGGTATTTGACGGCTTAACGAATCCGATTTACAGTCCGGGTGTGCTGGTAGATGGATTTCCACGTACTTTAGGGCAAGCGAAGAGTGTTGTTTGGCTGCGGGACCATTTTAGGGAGAAACATATTGCAGCTTATTTTTCTGCTGTTGTGCTCATGTTGGATGAAGTAGAAAGTGTTCATCGTCAATTGCATCGTGGCTTGAGAGCTTTGCAACACAATGAGCGTGTGCGCCAAAGCGGCAAAGGTGTCTTAAAAGAAGTTCGCCCTACAGACCTTGATCCTGCAATCGCAAAGCAGAGATACGCTTTATTTATGAAAGAAACGTACGTTGCGTTGCAATTCTTAAAAAAGTCGCTGCCATTTGTAGAAATATCCTGTGGAGGGAGTTTAGAAACCGTAAAAGGGCGAGTGTTATCAAGTATATCTGCAATAGAAACCTACAGGTAAACTTACATTGCTGCGATCCTACAGTTTACAGGTCGCTTGGAAAAGCCTGTCCCTATGTTCGGTGTTTTATACATCCGTAAACGGGGATACATTTTCAATCCATAAGGTATTTCATTCCCAAATTTTGAGCTCATTTGATACTTACCAGAAGGCCCTAGCCGTCAAAAGATAGATGTAGGAAAATTCATCCCCTTCAAACGGTTGGTGAATTTCTTAAAAGAACGCATTAAAGCATTCACTACGTCCTAAAGAGAACCCGAGGATCGTCCATAATGTTGCATTTATCGAATCCCACTTGAGCGGATTCGAAGGAGTATTTACCATCATCACCGCGTACCCCCTTCACTAGACCAAGTGCCCTATCTATGGGATTATATTGTATACCCCAGTGAATCGGTTTACCATCGCGTTCCCAATTGGTATCTGCAAACATCATTTGGGGACAATGAGGAGCTAACTCACTCATGATGATGAGGTTAGCATTTATCCGAAATTTATCTCTGAGGGCGTTGTAGATTTCGATTGCAAGGTCTTCGTACGAAAACTTACCTTGCGATTGTAATGCTTGCATAACATCGTCAAAAACTTTTCCCAGAGCCTCCTTTGAAGGTGGAGGTTTGATGGATGAAATAATGTACTTTTGTATGTTGTCGAAAAAGCTAGTTGATCGCACATCATTGGCCTCCAGGGTCTTGGCCTCCATAGGCTCTATCAACTGTTGCCTTAGGAAAGCCCATCTTTTTGCCGACGATTCCCATGCACCTGTTCGAATACCTTCCTGCAGGATGGGATCATTGAGGCGTATGTTAAAAGCATGATGCCCATTACTCATGGGTGCATACGATGGCACGGGAACACCTCTTCGTTGTGCTTCGGAAGCAATTTTACCCGCAATACCCAAAAGTCTACCCGGTAAATGTTGAAAGTTTTGTATCGTTGTTTCATGAATGTCTTGTATGCCGTACTGTGCCTGAAGAACGAACTTTTTATTTTCACCGTTTAGATGTTCAAAGAACTCCTCAGATGCATACTTCAGAAAATCAGGAGCTTCCGCCAATGGTCTTCTCGCAGATTCTTGAAGGGCGTCGCGCAACTGTTCAGGCGTCTGTATTTCGACTGACCTACCATCTCGTGGAGAGGTATAGGTGAGCCTAAAAGCTCCTGTCGTACTGTGTCCATCTGCCGAATGAGTTATCCTTTTATTCGCATCGTACTCAAAACTGACATGTTGCATGAATGTGTCAACCTCTGTACTAGACAGTACGTCTTCTGCAACGTACCTAAGGCGAATACTTTTATTGGAACATGATTGATTTTCCGCAGAGGTAGCCAAAGTGTATTCCCAACAGCGCAACAGAGGATTTCCTGAAACTGTTGGCGTCTGCGTACCTGTAAATATACTTTGATTGAAGGGAACTTGGATGCGTGCGTAACCGTTTGTTCGTTCTATGCAACCTTTTTCGATTAACGATGCCATATCTCTTAGCATCTCCGACGGTCTTGTGTCGTGTATGTTGATGGCAGCGGATGTGGCAAAACAGGACCCCACTTTGCCTTGTCTAAGTGGGGATAACATGGCCGCCAGTGCCGCTTGTTGAGCTTCTTTAGCCGTAATGGGGGCATCGGGTGAAAGTCCGAGTGTTTGCCGTATGGCCTGCTGCGCAGCCGTTGAAATCCCATTTTTTCCAATATTCATCAACTGTGCTTGTAAGCCTTCGTCACTTAGTAATCTATCCAATTGCTGCGCAACGAAGGCATTGTTAAGGCCAGGGAGTATTTTACCTTCTGCAAGCATGGATTTTAATCCAAATATGAAACCCTCGTCGGCCAATTGACCTGAGGCCGTGATCAAATGCTTTGCTATTTCGGTGGCTCCTTGGGTTGCACGTATCAATCCATCTGCACCCAAATTGGACTGCATCGCATTATGTATTTCGTCCGCCGTGTTTCTCAAAAGGATTTGGGTTGCAAACTCATTAAAACGCTTCGCACATTCAAGGAAAGAAATCTTTCCTTTTGCAAATAAACCTGAGAATTCTTGGGATCGTAAGTTTGGCTCTAATCTCGAAAGATTTGAAAGAAATTCTTTAGCACCTGTTGGATTATCTACGGCAGCGTAAGCGAAGGGAAGAATTTGCTTGGGATTTTCCCTTATATTTACATGCTGAACTAATTCTAGTAAAACTTGTTTTTGCGCATCATTGGGCTGTAAAGATTTCACCATGTTTGCATACTCCATCCCTATACGCTGTGCCTCGACGAGGTTCTTTCCGGCGAGGTTTAACAACGAACCTAAAAGTTCTTTGGATTGTAAGTC
>JAIRKR010000059.1 GCA_031260015.1 Puniceicoccales bacterium | reverse complement strand
GGTCTTGAGGTCTTGAGGTCTTGAGGTCTTGAGGTCTTGAGGTCTTGAGGTCTTGAGGTCTTGAGGTCTTGAGGTCTTGAGGTCTTGAGGTCTTCACTGCTAAGTTATTGTATCTTTCTCACCTACCTCCGTCAAGGGTTTTTCCATGGTTTTTTCGGGGGTTTTTCGGAGACAAATCCTTTGCTACCCTGAGGGTTTTAGGTTGTTGTTCAATCCATTGGCCAAGATGCATACGCCTTAGGGCAAAACCGAGGTCGGAAGCCAAGCTTGAGGGTGATAAGGTAGATGCAGTCCTCTGGGATGCAAGCGTTCATACATAATTTCCCAAAGGGTTTCCTAAAGCTTATGGACTATCGTATTCGAATGAACTAAAGACTTGTTCATACTTAAAGTACGAGTGAGTATGGGTTAGACTTTATATTTTATTGCGTATTACAACGCATTGCTTGTCTGTGGAATTTCAGTAACTTCAAAGGGTAATATTGTATTGCCCCTGATCTCGTCGACATTCCACCGTATGGTGGACATTGTTATCATTGATATAAGCCTATTTTCATAAGATACCATTGGATTCAATGAACGCTGCATAGGGTGGGGAGCTGCATATAAGAAGCTGGATAAGATCATCAAACGGTGTAAGTACCAAGTTACCTATCAAAGTTGAATAAGTAGCGTGGATACACAGCTGCGTTCATTACGGAGGAACATGGGTAAGTCGCAGAGGCATAAAAAACACCTTCGAAAATGCCTCGGTTGCAATTTGGGAACCAATAGCAGGTTCACTTTACGGCAAAACTGAGGTCAGAAGCCAAGATTGGGGGTGATAAAATCGTTTGTTGCGGACTCAGAGGAATGCGGCTCTCCAGTCTTTACCGTTATCACAGATGATTTGTGTGATGTCCAAGATGACTTATCTTTTAAATGCCATCCTTATTGAACATTAAAATACAAAAATTAAAGCAATTGGGTTCCACCGCGAAACAAATTAGATATACAAAGCGTTTGCATTTTTGCAAAAATGCTTTTTTATTGTAGGCAATCGTATATTCATCCATGTCAAAGCGGCTGGCATTTGCAGTTTATATATTTTCCATTATATTTTTCTCATGCTTTTTCGTTTGGCCCATTTGGGAGATTGTAAAAAGTGGGTTTTTTGACTATGAACAAGGATTTACACTGGCTTACTTTAAGGCGGTTTTCATAAATCCCATCTACAGAGAAGGCCTATTTAACTCATTTATAATGGGTATTGGGTCTACAATTTTGGCATTATTTTTGGCAGTCCCTTTAGCCTACCTATTCAACTATTACGAATTTCCGGGCAAGAAACTTTTTTCAAGTTTAATCTTACTGCCCATCATGTTACCCCCCTTTGTGGGAGCCATAGGCATTCAACAATTGTTGGGGACCTACGGCATTATTAACACCGCATTAATTCGTTTGGGGTGGATGTCTGCCGCACACCCTTTTGATTGGTTAGGCTCTTGGCAATTTACAAGCATCATTATTTTGAATGCACTCAGCTTGTATCCCGTTGTGTACCTCAATATAGTGGCGTCCCTTGCCAATATAGATCCAGCGATGGAGGAAGCGGCTGCTAATTTAGGATGTCGCAGATTTAGAAATTTCTTTCACATTACATTTCCTCTCATTCGTCCAGGTGTTTTTGCAGGTTGTACCATTGTCTTCATTTGGGCTTTCACAGAACTGGGAGTGCCACTCATGTTTAGCTTTAATCGTGTGACGTCTGTACAAATTTTTAATGGTTTAAAAGAAATCGGAGGTAATCCGTTTCCCTATGCTTTGGTGACCGTTATGTTCATATTGTCCGCCTTATTTTATCTCATGGGCAAAGGACTTTTTGGCAGAAACAACTACGAAATGCTTTCGAAGGCTTCTCACGGTCGTGTTTGCAAAAGCCTAGGGATGGGTGGGCAGTGCGCGTGCGTATGCTTTTTTCTCCTGATCACCGTATTGGCCTTGTTGCCACACTTAACGGTGGTTTTATTTTCGTTCGCCTCCGATTGGTATCAATCTATTCTGCCCAACGCCTGGACCATGGAAAACTATCGCCTAGCTTTGGGGAACGACCTCACGATACCCTCCATTGAAAATAGCTTAATATACGCATCTTGTGCCACGCTGTTAAGCGTGTTTTTGGGGATTGGGATTGCCTTTGTGGTGGCCAGAACACGTCTACCTGGACGACATTTGCTCGATGTTTGCGCCATGATGCCGTTAGCCGTACCCGGACTTGTTATGGCTTTTGGTTTTGTGGCCATGTCTCAGGAAGGACGCGTATTTGCCTTTCTTAATCCCGTCGATAATCCAACCATTTTGCTGATTATTGCTTACGCAATTAGAAAATTACCCCTTATGGTACGTTCTGGCGTGGCGGGACTGCAGCAAACATCGCTCAAATACGAAGAAGCTGCACAAAGCTTAGGGTGTCCCCCATTTAAAGCCGTCCGAAAAATTACATTGCCGCTCATTATGGCCAACTTGATGGCCGGATCCATACTCGTTTTTTCACAAGCCATGTTGGAGGTATCCGACTCGCTCATCTTGGCGCAGAAACAATCGTTTTATCCCATTACGAAATCCATTTACGAACTTTTAAATTTGCTGGGGCACGGTACCTTTTTATCGTGCGCTTTAGGCGTTTGGGCGATGACATTTCTTGCCGTTACGATCCTAAGTACCGCCGTTTTGTTGGGTAAGGGTCTAGGTGCTATTTTTAAAGTCTGATTTCATGCCTCATTCCCCATGATAGTCATTGGTAAATTCCAAACTACAATCCGAGAATCTTAAAAATCAGGTATAAACATAATGGCTGCAGTATCTTAAAATGTATTGGAATTCTTTGAAAATTAAATATCTTGAGATTTTTAGAAAATACAATGCAGGTGCAAAGAGGTACGAACACTTAAAATGAGCCCAACGTAAGAAGACTTAGAAAATGACACCTTTAAAAACCGATCCCTGGAGAAAATCACAAAAGAAAGGTTCTGTATGATGCCTCTCGCTCAATTTTTTGTTTTGGATGCTTGACCGCCGTTGTCTCCGTTGGATGGGTGAGGGTCTTTAGAGGCATTGGTTTTACTCTCGGTCAATGCAGCAATTGTTTTAAACAATGTTTTTATGGGCAAATCGATTTTATACTGTATTTCCTGCGTACCCAGTAAGAGTTTCCACGTTAGGCGAGATTGTTCGTTGACAACGGTGGGTACCAGTTTGTGTGGTACCCAATTTGCCATAAGAACATTCAAATTAATTCTGCTTTCACTCAATACGCTCGTATCCAAAGAAAGTAATTCGCAAAGGTTTTTATCCCCATAGGTTTCGATGAGTTGTTCCATCGAATTGCGATTATCGGCATACAGTAACTTTTGGTCTAATACGGTTAAGAAAAGTTGCGCCTGAATCTGCGCAGGCTCGGTTTGGGTTCCTATTGTACAAGCATGCACGGGATGTCCTTTGTGCGTAAATATCGCTTTATCAAAACGGCATACGGCATTCGCACAAAGTTTCTCTAGGGGCTCACATCCGCTATTTTTTAACATGCTGGGTAAACCTTTAATCCATGGGTTGAATTGTTCATTGACAAAGCGGGTTAAAAATTGAGCCAAGTCGGTATCTTGCATGGATTGTGTCAACAATATACCTGTTCCTTGCGTATACAAACGCGCATTTTCATTTCTAAAAATGGTAGAATTACTAAAAAATCCGGCCAAATGTTTTTGGGAAAAAGTCCAAAATGGATCCAGCAAAGTTTGAATCGATTTAAAAAACTCTGTAAAAACTTGGAAGTTTTCCGGTAATTCCTTAGGGGACCATGCAGCTACTTTTTCCCACCAAAGCTTTAGGAGATTTTGGCAAGCATCTGCGCTGTAGTAACCCAATTTGTAGGTATCGTTTTGAAAATAAAATTTGGGCAAATCCAACAGTGTGGTTGGTTTTTGACTGTCCAATAAAAATTTTGCATACATTGATTTTTCTGTAAACAGAATAGATGAATGTACAGAAAGGATGTCGTCCGCTGAACGACTCACATCCAATTGGATGAGTCGGATGTCATTCAAAAGGGAAAGTTCCAAAAACTTTATCAGATTTCCATAAAATCCTTTTATTTTCGGAAGCATAGGTAAGATGTGATCGAATAATCTTATCTGCAAGTCATTGACAAAAGGTTCTTGAAAGAATTGGAACAGTGTATCAAAATGCGGTCGCATTTTATCGATCAGAGCAGCCTGTCCCAAAGCATACCAATTGCTTGCAATGACTTTGGAAGGAGGAATGTTTTGTAACTTCCAGGCATCTTTTTTTTCTTGGGGCAAATTTTGCAAAATTTTTACCAGATAAGCATCTTCGCTAGCGTTAAAAAAGCAGAGTGGGATGCAATGAGTATCCGACGAGAACAAGCCTACATACACGGGACATTCATTCGAAATACCGGGACATTCTATACCTCCCATTGACCCCATGAGCAATAGAGAAATTAACGATGCCTGTTGAGGAATTACCGTCTCGAGTAGCTTAACGTATTCATTCAAAAACTTAGGCAAAGGTTTTATCTTAATACAAGCCACCACTTTGGTAGAATTTGAAGTTGTATCCGTTTTGCCATCTCCTCGTTCATTTATGGCACAAGCAAATTGGCCTCCCATCAATAACCATAAACAAAAAAACAGTTTTACTTGTCTATCTACCTTCATACGTGAAAATTTTAATAATCTATGGGTAGTGTGTAAAGGCAATACTGAAAGATAAATCAATCATCGTTAGTTGAGTATTCACCCTTCTTAACCGCTACATTTCAACGTATGCATAAGTAATTACTTTGCATTCCGTAAAGCACTTAAGAAGTCTTACGCCTTGGGCCAAAACTACGCTTGGGAGGATTGCCCGGATTGGGCATATTTTGTTTCATGCGATAGCAAATGCGTGCCTTATTTAAATCGTAGGGACTCATTTCCATTTTTACACGATCCCCTACGCCAATCTTTATAAAATTTTTCCTTAATTTACCAGAAATATGCGCTAGAATTTCGTGACCGTTGTCCAGTTTAACACGAAATGTAGTGCCCGGCAATACGGTAACAACGGTACCTTCAACTTCTATTGATGTTTCCATGTATACTTAGAAAGTACATTTATTGTCCGAAATATTTCCCAAGGTCAAGCCTTTATTCTTCAAACATTACGGCTACTCCATGGCTATACAATACGTCACCTATGGGTAACTTATTGCCCGCATAAGCTTTTGAGATTGCATTTTTATCCGCAAAGACCAAAATGCTTTTCTTTAGAATTTGTGCACACAACATCCGTACTGTTTTACCTATTACTTATTATTTGTGCGTTAAACACAACCCACAACGCCGTATACAATCAATGTATTCTGTTTATTAACAACGACTTCCATGCTGAACCTTACAAATTAAAACTTACCTTAACCGTTTATTTTGCAGCTATTTTTCTGTGCCGCTGTTTCCTTGGATTTTTGGCCGACAATTGCAGTGCTAAAAAATGTCTCCTCATCTCACTGTTAATCGCCATTATGGGACATGGCTTGGCTACCTGTTCTACGACGGTGGATACATTTATTGTAGCGCGCTTTCTGCAGGGTCTAGGATTAGGCGGTGGACAAGTGATGGGATTGGTGATTTTAGTGAAAAAATTCAGCCACAAAGGGCGAGCAACCCTTATTGCTTCGGAACAAGTTTTTTTTTCTTTGGCCTCCGTTTGCTTGCCACTCATGGGTAACTTACTCTCTTCCAAATTCTCATGGCGCATGACCTTTGGGGCGTATCTTATTTTTACCCTTCTTGTCGTCATTTATCTTTCATGGTTTCAACCCAATCTGCAATCGCATATCCAGTTATCCAATTTTACTTCTTCAAAAAGCGAGCGTACGGTCGCTCATTTTCAATTTTTTATGCCCACCCTCATGTCATGCCTTTCCATATCAGGCTACATTTTATGGGGCAGCTATTTCAGTTTATTGGTTCACCATTACGCCATCCCTCTCAAATACCTATTGATGTACCAACTTATTCCAATTATTCCTTACTTTGCGTGTTCTTTGCTGTTTAAAAATCTCATATTGGGCGTACCTAAAGGTAAATTGTACGACAGAATTCTGTACTGCCAAATGAGTGCCTTTCTGGCCATCATAACCCTTTTGTTTTGGAATAAAACAAGCGGAAGTTTTAAAATTGCCCTCTTGGTCCCCATTTTATTACACAATTTTGCGGGATCGTTTTTTCGGCCTCTCATGCAAGAAAAAGCACTTAATACGGTTTCCGAGTGCGAGATAGGCTTAGCGAGTTCCATTATTTCCATATGTCAAGTGGGCGTTAATGCCATATTTGCAATCATTTTGAACTGCACCCATGCACTGGTAAGTACGTTCGTGAGCATCCAATGTTTTATTGGAGGTTCCATTATTGCTTTTCTGTGCTACGAAAAAGCATACCGTAAACACGTATAAAGTGCGATTGCATACATTTCATTTCAAGGCACGTAAAAGGCTTGCATTTTACTGTCCCTGTTCAATATTTGCGACACTTGAAAATTCTCTCGCACAGCGTAACCACACTCATAACATTGCACATGGATTTTGAAGAAAATCGGGCAATTATTGCCCATGAGTAGCTACCTTGTAAGCCTTTAAATACTGTTCGCGAAATTTACACGTAAGTTCCGTAGACAGCTGTATCTCCTTCAATGGCCTTTTGGAATTTAGCAAAGGTCGCAGAGTATCCAACATCCAATCGTACGATATGGTATCCAAATCTTCAAAAATAGCCAACGCTTTATCGGCGTCCTTTGTGCGACCTGCACGCTTGGCATCGATGATCGCTTCCCAGGCTTTTGACATTTCGGTGTATGTATCCATAAAAAGCACTTTGGATAAAAATCGAATGGACTTAAATCCAGAAGCTGTCCATTCGGGATGATAATCGAAATCATCTGAAGATTCGAACGGATTTAAATCGGGTGTCAACATGTGAGGTCTCTTGGCATCCACATAAAAATCTTTACGAACAGGTGTTCGACTTAAGGGATACCATTGAGGTCCGTGCGGAGCGCCGACTTTGAGTCCAATGCGATCTTGTCCTTCTTCGGAGACTATGTATTCGATAAAAGCGGAAGCTAATTTGGGATGAGGGGCTCCTCGAAACATAGAGATGGGATCGGGAGAAACCGCAGAACCTCCTTTGGGCATAATAAAATCTACCCTACTGGAGTGGCATTTCATGCGAAGAATATCTCTTTGATAGCGTCCATAAAAATCAACAATAACACCCACAGCGCAGTTTCCAATAGAAATATCCCAAATGGTAGATACGGAATTATCGGTAAAATAACGGGAATTGGCCATGATTTTTTGAATCATTTTTAACCCCTGCATCCAACCTTCGTTCAACACAAAATGCAATTGTTCCTTGGAAAGTTCTACGATTTTTACATCCTCCAATTGCCGCTTAAGCAATAACTGCATCTGCTGTTGAATCATCATTTCGAAGCATTTGACGACAATGCTGCTTTGGACAGGATCTACCATTGCAATTTGTTTGAAAAATCGGGGATCCGTTAAATCCATCCATTGCTTGGGATGATGGGGTACGTGTAAATCAAGGAGACGATCCACATTGTAGACGATTCCAAAGCTGGATAACGAAGAACCGATCCATCGACCGTCTTTGTCCCATAAACAATCGCCTGCCAATTTATGGGGAATCATCGCATCGCAAAACCATTCTGGATGTTTTTTCACAACACCTGAGTCCACCAATTGTCCCATATCCGCCTCATGCTTATGCTCGATGATACCTCCTCCAAAAATGACATCTACACCGCAACCTACATTGGATGCCAAAAAGGCAGCCCGTGCCTCATTGGTCATACCTATTGAAGGATTGGAAAAACTGGCCTGGACCGACTGATTCCAAACTTTATGCAAAACATTTTCCCAATACAAACGGAAAGAATTCACAAACACGGAATCCACATACCGAATTACTTCGCCCGTACTCCCTGGTATACGCCAATCAATGCTGACCGTCCGTCCTGTTTTTTCCCTGTACCACTTTTGAAAACCGGCTTCCATTTCAGATCGAATGGCTTCGTTGTGCGGCGTTATAACAACGAGGATATCGTCGGTTTTTTTATCCAAAGTTTTGTGAGACTCCTTGAAAGCAATAGGAAGACCCACTACCAGTGCAATAGCGCCAAAAATAACGGCAGACTTATTCATGGGAGTCATTAGACTTACTTGGGTAAGACAACAACATTTTCGGGCAGTACGTTGGCATACAGACCTTTTTGTAAACGGTGCTCAATGTGCTTTGGGTTTAACTCTGAAATGCGTAATGTAACTCCATTTTTTATAAAATCATAATGGGCAACTTCGCCATAGTACGTCGTCCGACCAATCATTCCATCCGTTGAATTCTCTTCGGAAGCAAAAAATTTCAATCTAAAAGCCTCGGGACGTATGGATAAAACAACACTTCCCGATTGTGGAGGTTCCTCATTTCCCTGCCAATAGCCGCGGTAATCTCCAATCGCAGTTCGCACCAACAATTCATTCCCCTGTTGATGCATAATGGTACCGGGAATAAAATTTGTTTCTCCTACAAAATGCGCCACAAACTGGTTTTGAGGTTTTCTGTACACTTCCAGTGGACTTCCGATTTGTTCAACGTGCCCCTTTGAAAATATAGCAATGCGATCCGCGATTGACAAAGCTTCCGCTTGATCATGGGTCACGTAAAGTGTTGTCAATTGAAATTCTTTACAAATGCGACGAATTTCTGTGCGCATTTCCGTACGTAGTTTCGCATCCAAATTGGATAAAGGCTCATCCAGCAACAAACATTTTGGACGAACGGCCAGGGCACGCGCCAAAGCCACACGCTGCTGTTGACCGCCCGAAAGTTCATTCGGTTTACGATGGGCAAACGCCTCCATTTTAACCGAGATAAGCGTCTCCTCAATCTTTTCTTCAATCTCCTTTTTGGGTAATTTTTTTTGCTGCAACCCAAAAGCAATATTTTGAGCCACCGTCATGTGGGGCCACAGGGCATAACTCTGAAATACCATGCCCGTTTCACGTTTGTGAGGCGGCACATTGGAAACCTCCTTATCGCCAAAGAAAATTTTACCCTCATCCGGCGTATAAAACCCGGCTAACAAACGTAATAGCGTCGTTTTTCCACAACCACTGGGTCCCAAAAGGAAAAAAAGTTCACCTGCATCTACGTAGATATTGATTCCGTCGAGCGCAATAACATTGCCAAATTTCTTTACAATACCTTCGACACGAATATCGATCATTTGGCATAAGAAGCTCGTTCACTTACTTTTCGAAGTCAAACCTATTTTTTATATTTACAAAATAGTAACACATGCCGCAATAAAAATAATACGAAAGCCCGCATAAAATTTAGGGGAATCTGCAACTTTTTCCATCGGTTTTACTCCCTTATGAATCACACCAATGGAAGACTCATACATTTGCAATTATGCATGAGCTTCGTTAAGACGGTCGTTAATCTGCGCGACATGATGTTCGATAACTTTTGTAATTTCGGCATAAATGTCGGATGCATAACCATCGGCCAATTGTCGGCTTAAATATTCTGCCAAAAGAATTATTTTACTTAAAAGTCCATCTAACCGTTTTAGGATAAAGTAATGGTAAAGCGGCCGAAATCGGTTGCGCCTCATCATAGTCCAAATAGGATGCATCGTATTGGAAGGATAATTGCATCTTCGACCGGATTAATTGACCTGCCAAAATATTATGCAGATAAACATACAAATGGTCATCCATTTTTTAAGCTCCACCGGTTATCGATGCGAACACCCAACCCCAGGGCAGCCAAAACTTTCAACATTTTACCCGCTTGTAACGTTTCTTTACCTTTTTCTAAGTCAATGATAAATCGTCTTGCCGTACCGGAAATTCCAGCCAAATCAACCTGAGATAAATGTTGCACTTTTCTTGTCAAGCGTACCAGTTGACCAATACATTGTACATCACGAACATACTCCGTTTTTGTTGTGAATGTTCCCATTGTGGTACATTGTTTACATTTCTGCCCTAAAGTCAAGATAAAATTCCCGATCGGTATCTTTTAAAGTAATAATATTTACGCAAAACTGTCCTACAAGGTAGTAAGGTTAAGAAAAATGTCATGCAAGTGACATCTCTCACCCAATGTTTATACCTTTGGAAGAGACTTAAATGCCGACCTCTTTTCGGGTGCCGAAACATTTTTTTGAATATTTACACCAAAATAGATTGCATATTTTACCATCATGCCTAAAAATATTGTATTCATAATCACATATCTTACGTTGCCTCTTTTTCGAATTTCTACCCTCATTTGTATTTTATCTTATCAGGTACGAAAATCTCACATTTATTACTTGCATTATACATAAAAAGTCTTACAAGAACGCATGAAGCATTTTATAGGATTGGTAGGATTTTTTACCTATTGTAGATTGCTTGTTGTAGGGTGCAGAAATTTTTAAAATATATAATGAGGCGGTGGAAAAAGAATGGACTCAAGATATTACCCATCTGCCAGGATTTTTCCAGGTATAATCTTGAAAAATTACGTCAAGATGCATTTGCCGGACTCAGCGTCACTTTAATTGTTTTTCCTCAAGCTATGGCGTACGCTTTACTTGCAGGCTTGCCCATTGAGTATGGACTGTATGGAGCCACGGTAGCTACCTTTGCGGCTGCCTTATTTGCAGGTTCCCATTTTCTCAGCTTAGGTCCAACCAACGTTACGGCAATACTCCTCGTAAATTCGTTTACAACGTTAGGTATATCCACAGAAAAAATGCCCATTTTTCTACCCACGCTTCTGGTACTCACCGGTAGTTTCTTAATTTTGAGTGCATTTTTTAACGTTGCAAATGTGGTGCAATACGTTTCACGCAGCGTAATTTCCGGATACGTAACTGCGGTTGTCATTATGGTCATTGTCAACCAAATACCCAATGTTTTCGGATTTAACCTGGTAATGATTCAAGATAATGCTTTCACATTCGTGGATACGTGTTTGGCTACCTGGGATGGCTTACCAA
>JAIRKR010000012.1 GCA_031260015.1 Puniceicoccales bacterium | reverse complement strand
TCGTAAAATTCACCTCCATCTCCTGCAAACATAGTAGTAAAATTTTGGCTACCCTGCATATAACACTCGTACAACCACAGGCCCTTAATATTTACAACATTCATTCCATTTTTCGCTTTGTAGATGTAGTCGCCTTCACGAGAATATAGTTTTTGTATTGGACCGAAAACCGGAGTCCCTTTGGGCATATGTCCTACCAGTGGAACCGTAGGGGCCACCCATAATGGTGAAACGCCTGGGTCGTCAAACACTTGGAAAGTCTGCAGAACACGACTTGAGATTTGGGCGCGTGCTTGGCGATGTTGTCGTTGCATCACCTCTTGCGTGCGTTGTAGCATAACTTGCATGGTGGTATTCATATTTTGAATGGCTGCCGCCGCGTCATCCGAATCTACATCCATCCTCCAACAACCGTACGGATCACCACATCCAAAATACTGCGTATCTTGTGTATGACCCGTTGCAGGGCAAACTCTACCTCTATGATCTCTGTTACAATGATTGCAATGCCAGGCGTTCAAGGTAATCGCACCCATCAAACTAGCCATCACAAGGCTTGTTTTTATAAATTTATTCATTATTTTGTTCATTTTGTTTTATCTCCTTTAGTTTAAAGTTAAATGACACAAAATTATGGATAATTTACTCTTGGGTAAGTGTATTGGGGGCTTTTTTAAAATAAAGCTGTAATGAATTTATCCGGATCTAAACCCCTCCGAAAAACCTATGAAAAACCCTTGACAGGGGTATGGGTGGAAGGATACAATAAATTAAGACCTTAAGACACCAAAGCGTCTAAGCGCTTAGTTGCCAATGTCATTCCGGAGCTGGAGGACTTCGGGCAACGATTTGGATCTTGTCAAAACTCTGGGCTGAGCCGGGATCTAAAACCGAAACAACGATTTGGCCTCAACTGTGAATTGGCCCAAAACCGGGATTTGAAACCAGTTTTGGAATGGATCTTCCCCCGTAGATCGAATCCGAGTTGGGAATTTGGATCTATTCGAGGATTACCGGTCCGGAGGTTGAGCCCCAGCCAAAAATTAAAATTTCCATCCGTAGGCAGAAACGGTTTTACGTTGGTTGAAATTATCGTTGCGCTGTGCATTGTGGCAATTCTGGCCGCCATTGCCGTTCCAGGGTTTAAAAAGGCGACCGAAGATTTTCGGGTAAATTCTACTGTGGAGGATACTCTGGATATCCTCAAGGCTTGCCGCGCCTACTACCTCATCTTTAACGAATTTTCCCCGGATTGTAACGATAATATACCTACCAAATTATATCCGTTTGTTCCCAGCTATTTGGTGAATCCTTCGCGTAAATGGAATCGTAGACCATTGGGTAATGCAGCGTACAATTACGATTTAGAAAATTTTATGAGCATAGGGACTCACTTGCTAAACCTCACAGTGTGGGTGTGACGCTTATAGGTGTTCGACGAGGGATTGCCGATTGGGATAAGTGTTATAACAAATTCCAACCCGTACTTGGGCAATATGTTGTAGGTCGTCATAATGATGGTCGCATGTTTTGTGCTTTACCCGAATGTCCCGGATCCATAGATTTGAACAGCAATACGCTTTGGGAAAATCGATATTATTAAAAACTGATTGCTCATTTGTTTGGATTTTCTCTTACAAGATATAGTCTCTTAACGGTATACTGTATACATTTTACGGCACTGCATGAAATGAAAAGAAGACTGCCGGATGGTGTAAATGTTATCTCAGGTTTTTGGAGTAAAATGCATTGTACATCGTGTGAGTACACATATGGCTCCCTTCTTGAATCTATCGTCTTGATTGTCCTCCGTTATTGAAAAATCGATACTACGGGATGGTTTGAATCTAACAAAGGTACGTATTTCATCTGAAAATATTCGTTACTTTTTACCCCATCATTTGCACAATGGAAATCAATTTGTATACACGCCTTTTAGAAAAAGTGGTACTTCATTCAATTTTGAAAGTTGGATTGGCTTAAGCGCAGGGAATCGTCCGATGCCAACAGTAGGCTTAACGGCTCGCAGTCTAGGTAACCATTTCAACCTTGCTTGGGAAAAACTACAATCACTCGGAGACCACAGGAGTCACTTTTATAACATTAAAGATGCACATCTCATTAAAAATACCGATATTTTTTATCGATTTCCAGATATCCCAACGACAAATAATGAGAATAGGTATTATTGATTCGTTCGTACTTATTTTTTATAGTTCTTTAGGGGGACTATTTTGTAGCCATCCTGGGTGTCTAAAACTTGCCATCCTTCTTTCAATAAAATATGTCGAATGTCGTCCGCTTCCTGATAGTTGCATGCCTGCTTCGCTTGCCAACGTTGTTCCGCCATGCGCCTTACCGGTAAAGGAATAACAACATTATCCGTAGACAAACGTACCGGTAGGCCCAAAACAAACATACAAATCCCCAACTCGTGCAAAATTTGTTTTGTGTCCAATGATTGTATGTTGACATCGTTAACAAATGTAAAAAGCTGACCCAATGCTTTGGGTACGTTCAAATCGTCGCACAAGCTTTCAAAAAATCCTTTTAAATACTCAACTTTATCGAGTGTTGAAGCCAGCAAATACTCTTGTTCAAACGTCTCTACCGTTAATTGAGCTGTTTCCAATAATCGTGACAAGTATTGATAAAGCTTTTGCAATGCACTTTGGGAAGCATTCAGTAAATCAAATGTAAAATTCAAAGGATGTCTGTAGTGCCCGGCCATTAAAGCATACCGAATGGCTTCTCGAGAATAATTTTTTTGCAACAGAGAGGCAACGGTATGCAAATTGCCAAGACTTTTGGACATTTTTTCTCCATCTACCTTCAAATGGGCAATGTGCATCCAGTGGCGTGCAAAAATTCCTCCATAAGCCGCTTCAGATTGAGCAATTTCGTTTTCGTGATGGGGAAAACACAAATCCACGCCACCGACGTGTAAGTCTACCGTCTCACCCAAATATAAGCATGACATCGCGCTGCATTCAATGTGCCAACCCGGACGCCCCTGCCCCCAGGGACTTTCCCAGTAAACATCTCCATCCTCCGGTTTCCTATTCTTCCATAACACGAAATCGCCTACGCACTCTCGTTCATATTCGTCCGCATTGTTTAACTCACCTGCACTGTTTGTTCCTTGCATTTTACAACAACGCTGGTCCAAATGCGATAACTTACCGTAATCTTTAAAGGACGAGATACGAAAGTAGACCGATCCCTTCGAAACATAGGCACAACCCTTTTGCATGAGTTGACCAATCAAGTCCAACTGCGCTTGAATAGTTTCGGTTGCACGCGGTTCTATATCCGGTTGCAGTAAATTTAGCCGACGACAATCTTCCTCAAAAACTTCTGTCCAGTGCGACGTGAATGCTTGCAACGATTGCTTTGCCTGTTGAGCTCCGCGAATTGTTTTATCGTCTACGTCCGTTAAATTACGTACATAACATGTCTGGATCCCTAAAGCTTGCAGCGTTCTCACCACGACATCTTGAACGACATATGTTCTGAAATTACCAATGTGTGCAGGCCCATACACGGTTGGTCCACAACAGTACGTACCCACCCGACCTGCAACAGGCTCTATGGGCCTAATTGTCCGGGTCAACGTATCGTACAAACGCAACTGCATAATTCATTTAAATACGAAGCATATTAATATCCGGTAAGGTGGTTGATCCGCCTGTCCCTGTAGATGCATTTCTCAAAAATTGTTCCCAATCTTGCTTTATTTTTCTAACTCTCTCTATGAAATTATTGAAAACGTTGATGAAAGTTTGACACTCTAGGTAGGCAACTTCCATTGAGTAGTGCATAATAATTCGATTTGTATTTTCTTCCAAGCCTAACGTACAATATTTCGTCTGTAGGCCGTATAAATTCCACTGCAATAGACGTTCTAAACAAACCGCTTTATTATCTTCCGGCACAGTTGCAATGGGTGCACAAAAATAAACCTGATCGGATGCATCGGGAACCTCTACCACAAACTCTTGACCCGCTTCATCTGTGGATGCAAAAATTCCCCTTTCGTTCAAACGAAAAATCTTCCCGTTCGTAGCGCCCAAGGTTTTTAACCAAAGATTCACCTGTTCTCTTGCTTGCATACTTTATTTTATTTAATCACATGTTTACCGTAATCCGCAAGTTTTTTAACTTTCGTTGTTATAAAATTCAAACAATCTTTCTGAGTATCAACATCAAAGATAACTTTTTGACCTAATTTCACCTTATGTTCCAGCAACGCATCGGCCAATACATCTTCGACATAACGCTCAATGGCCCTTTTTAAAGGACGTGCTCCATATTTATCGTCAAATCCTTTTACAACCAAGAACTGCTTTGCATCTGTCGACAAAAATAACTCGATGCCTTTTTCTTGTAATCTAACCGCAATTTTCTTAATTTCTATATCGACAACCTTTTGAATATGTTCTCGTTCCAAGGGACGAAATACGACGATGTCGCTTATCCGGTTTAGGAATTCAGGTTTAAAGGCAGATTTACTGGCTTCTTGTACCTTTTCTTTTAATTGCTCAAAGGCGATGGCTTTAGAAGGGATGTTGAATCCCAGTCCCATTGTCTTTTGCAACGCTTCCGCACCCACATTGGACGTCATCACCAAAATCGTATTGCGGAAATCAACGGTCCGTCCCACACTGTCCGTTAATTTACCCTCTTCCAGCACTTGCAGTAAGATGTGCGTTACGTCCGGATGTGCCTTTTCAATTTCGTCGAATAAAATAATCGAATACGGCTTCCTACGAATAGCTTCCGTCAATTGTCCACCTTCTCCATAGCCCACGTAACCGGGCGGCGATCCAATGAGGCGTGCAACCGTGTGCTTTTCCATGTATTCCGACATATCAATTTGAACAATGGCATTCCTATCGCCAAAAATTTGTTCGGCCAAAACTTTTACCAAATGTGTTTTTCCAACGCCCGTAGGACCTAGAAATAAAAAAGAACCTGTAGGTTTTATTGGATCTCTCATATCAACCTTTGAGCGTTTTAATGCACGACAAACAACATTTACAGCTTCCTCTTGGCCGATGATCTGCCGATTTAAAGCCTTATCTAAATTTAAACAATGTTTCGTCTCTTTTACTCCCATCCAATCCAAAGGAATGCCTGTCCAATCGAAAATGATTTTCTGTAACAAATCTTCTTTGACTTCCACAGCGTGTGCATGGCACGCTTGCCTCCAGGTTTCCATTTTCGTCTCTTTCTCACGTTTTAGAGCTTGTTCTTCGTCTCTCCAACGCGCAGCTTCTTCAAATTTCTGCGATTTAATTGCCGCTGATTTCTTGAGGATTGCATCCTTTAAAGCGTCGTCGATATCTTTCGTAGAAAAAGTTTGCTTTACCGCCTTCATGCGTGCACGCGCACCAGCTTCATCGATCAAATCAATTGCCTTGTCCGGGAAAAATCGATTTGCAACGTAACGATCCGTTAGGGATACAGCTTTTCTAATGACTCCATCCGATAAATGTACATTGTGAAATTTTTCGTAGTAGGATTTCAATCCTCTAAGGATTTCTACGGTATCTTGAACGGACGAAGGTTCAATCAGCACGGCTTGAAATCGACGATTTAAAGCCGTATCTTTTTCAACATGTTGCCGATATTCATCCAAGGTTGTTGCACCGATGCACTGCACATCTCCACGTGCCAACGCCGGCTTTAAAATGTTGGAAGCATCCATGGAACCTTCCGAAGATCCAGCACCCACAATGGTGTGTAATTCGTCTAAAAATAGAATGATGTTTTTGCTCTCCTTGACTTCATTCATAACATTTTTAAGACGTTCCTCAAATTGACCGCGATATTTTGTTCCGGATAACATTAGGGCCAAATCTAAAATAAATACCCGTTTACCCAGTAAGGCTTCCGGGACCTCGCCTTGTACGATGCGCTGCGATAGTCCCTCCACAACGGCTGTCTTACCCACACCCGCCTCACCAATGAGTACCGGATTATGTTTTGTGCGGCGACATAAAATTTGAATGACGCTATCAATTTCCTTATTACGGCCAATGACGGGATCCAATTGATTTTCCTTAGCTTTGGCCGTCAAATCTATTCCAAAATTGCGCAGCGTGTACGTTTTACCGAGAGACAATCGAGTACCGTAAAGATTATCCACAATCCCTTTGTCCTCTTCATCTTCGTCGACATCTTCTCCATCTTCATTGTCTTCTACGTTGTCTGGAGCTAATTCCGACAGAATTTCTTTTCGACATTCTTCCGGATCGATATCCAAAGTCTTTAAAATTTTTGCCCCCAACCCATCTCCTTCTTCTAAAATTCCCAATAGAAGATGCTCCGTACCCACATAAGGATGATTCAGCTCGTGCGCAACTTTCTCAGCCAAGCCCAACACTTGACGAACACGCGGTGTCAAAGGAATATCCGTTGTGGGTATGGACCCGTCCTGATGCACAACACCTTCTACCAAATGTTTACCTGCCACCATATGTTTCTGCAAAGCGTCGTGGACGGTTTCCACGTCCAAACCCATTCGTTGTAACACGCGAACGGCAATACTTTGTTTAAGCTCTAACAGTCCTAACAAAAGATGTTCGGTTCCCAAATAGTTTTGTTGCAACTTCAAGGCCATACTTTTGGCCAACACGAAAACTTGCTGTGCGCGTGGCGTTAAATTATGAAACATGGTTCAGTTCCTCTTTTTTCACTTTAAAATTAGGTTCAGGGAATTTCAAAAAGTATCGATGCAGTAACTTTGCTCTCTCTTTGTTGAGTTCTTTAACACTTAAAGGTTTTGATAACAACAATTGTAAATGTGCGGGCTGAACCTCCTGCTTTACCTTATACAAAATGTGTCTTTTTTCTTCCGGGAAAAATCCCAAATCAACCGCCAGGATGATGAGCGATAGCAAATTGGCAGCTTCTTCGGCTCCCACTTCAAAACATGCACGCAAGACGCCAAATGCACGCCCAATGTTGTCAAACAACTCGTGGGGTGTTGTGCAAAGTAATTTTCTACGTGCCTCGGTTTCTTTTTCCATCAATCGATGAACCACGTGTTCAACGCGATCCAACAACTCGTTTTCACTAAATCCAAGGCTTGTCTGATTGGATATCTGAAAAATATGTCCAATGGCCTTCGATTGTTCTCCGTATACACCTCTTAAAACCATTCCCATTTCAGCCAGCGAACGTCCTACTTGCACATGTTGATTCGTAAAAACTAATCCCGGCAAGTGCAGCATGGCCGATACACGCATACCCGTACCCAGATTGGTCGGACACGCCGTCAAATACCCTAAATGAGGTTGAAACGCATAGTCTAAATATTGCTCTAGACAAGAATCTAAGCGATCCAATCGACGCCATAAAATTTTAAAATTCGGTTGAACATCTAAAACTTGCAATCGTAAATGGTCCTCCTCATTGATCATAAAAGCAAACTTATTTTTTTTATTTAGGATGACACCCGCTCCCGCTTTGTTTTTAACCAAATCAACGCTTATCCGATGAGATTCCATGAGAGAAGCACACGTCAACGCATCTACTGCATCTAATCGAAGGCAAACGGATTGCTTGCTCCCCTCCAACCGCATAATAACATCAGAACACGCATCAAAGATTTCCCTTCTTTGCTGTTCGGATGCCTGCTGTGGGAAAGGATAATGCATCAAGTTTCGAGCCAAACGAACACGAGCACTCAAGAAAATAGGCTTTGTAGAGGTTGCCGCAACCGTCCATTCGCCAATGTTAAACTTTGTATGCATAAAATTACACGTTTGTGTACTTTATTCTTTCTTAAAAATACACAAGCTTCTTGGTAATATATATCGGCATTCCTACTATTTTATTAAATCAAAAAATCTTATGCTATTTTCCAATAAACACGCAAGTAATGCAAGAAAATATTTTCTTGCATTACTGAATCTATTTTTAGTGTATAAAAATTAGCAATGCACGGTATTTTTTACATCATACCGCCCATGCCGCCACCCATATCAGGGGCAGGTGCCGGTTTTTCTTCAGGTAATTCGGCAACCATACATTCCGTCGTCAGCAGCAATCCGGCTACGGAAGCTGCATTCTGCAAAGCTGCACGTGTTACCTTGGTTGGATCCACGACCCCAGCTTTTACGAGATCTTCGTAGGTGTTGGTTGCAACGTTGTAACCATAGGCGCCCGAATGTTTTAAAACTTCCTGAACCACCAGAGATCCTTCGACACCGGCGTTTTGGCACAATTGACGCAAAGGGGCCTCAATGGCACGACGAACAATGGCCGCACCCACCGCTTCTTCATCTTTTAGATTCAAAGCCTCAATCGCTTTGGCGGTGCGCAATAGGGCAACACTACCACCCGCAGAAATACCTTCTTCCACGGCTGCGCGCGTTGCATGCAATGCATCTTCGACGCGCGCCTTCTTTTCTTTCATTTCAGGTTCCGTGCTAGCACCCACGTGAATTACGGCAACACCGCCCGCCAACTTTGCCAAGCGTTCTTGCAATTTTTCACGATCGTAATCGGAAGAGCTTTCTTCGATTTGACGACGAATTTGCTTTACACGCGCCTGAATGTCCGACGATTTGCCGGCTCCTTCAACGATGGTTGTATTTTCTTTATCAACCGTGACGCGTTTTGCACGTCCCAAGTCTGCCAACTGGATACTTTCCAGTTTGATGCCCAAGTCTTCCGTAATACACCGTCCTCCCGTCAAAGTGGCAATATCTTCCAACATTGCCTTACGACGATCTCCAAACCCTGGGGCTTTTACGGCGCATACGTTGAGTGTACCCCTTAATTTATTGACAACCAATGCGGCCAGTGCTTCACCTTCAACTTCTTCCGCAATGAGCAATAACGGTTTGCCCGTTTTAGCCGTACTTTGCAATAGAGGCAGCAAATCGTTCAAGCTGCTAATTTTCTTTTCGAAAATTAAGATGTAAGCGTCTTCCAAAACGCACTCCATGGATTCCGAATTGGTAACGAAATACGGACTGATGTACCCTTTGTCGAATTGCATACCTTCAACAACATCGAGCGTTGTTTCGATACTCTTATTCTCTTCAACCGTAATGGTACCATCCTTGCCCACTTTGTCCATAGCCTCCGCAATGATGTCTCCAATTTCTTTATCCCAATTGGCCGACACGGTTGCCACCTGACGTATTTCTTCACGATTGCTTACACCACGACTGTTTTTTGCCAATTCCGCAACACCCGCTTCAACGGCTTTGTCAATACCACGTTTCAAGAAGATAGGATTGGAGCCTGCGGCTACATTTTTTAGGCCTTCACGATAAATTGCCTCCGCCAAAACGGTGGCTGTCGTTGTTCCATCGCCCGCGTTATCGGCCGTTTTGGAAGCCACTTCGCGAACCATTTGAGCACCCATATTTTCAAATGGATCTTTCAATTCAATCTCTTTGGCAACCGTCACACCATCTTTCGTAATGGTTGGAGCGCCAAACTTCTTGTCAATGAGCACATTGCGACCCTTGGGACCCAACGTTATTTTTACCGCTTTTGCCAAAGCTTCTACACCTGCTAACACCTTTTTACGTGCCGCTTCGTCAAATTTCAATTGTTTTGCTGACATACTCTTTATTTCCTTTCAAACATTAATTTAATATACCTAAAATATCATCTTCGCGTAACAAAGTAAGCTTTTGGTCTCCAATTTTGACTTCGGTACCTCCATACTTACTAATAAGCACTCTATCCCCTGTTTTAACTTGGAAAGGGACAAGATTACCTTCCTTATCTTTTTTACCTGTTCCCAAAGCAACGACCTCCGCTTCCTGAGGTTTTTCTTTGGCAGAATCAGGAATGATAATGCCACCTTTAATTTGTTCGTTCTCTTCGATCATTTTTACCAATACTCGATCTCCGAGTGGTTTAATATTTACTTTCATAATTTTTATCTTTGTTAAGGGTTAAATTATTCTTTTTTACCGTCATCATCGACAACCTCAAAATCTGCGTCTACAACGTTATTTTTATCTTTTTTGTCGCCTTCGCCGGCATTGGAAGACGATTGGTCTTTATTTTCCATCGCAGCATTCTGCTGCGCGTTCGAGTACAAAATATGTCCAATTTCCTGCAGGGAATTCATGAGATCTGTTTCCGTTGATTTTAAAGTCTCTGCGGCAATCGATTTATCTTCAAGCATCTTTTTGGCATCTTCCAATTTCTTTGCAATGGTATCTTTCTTTTCGGCGGGTAACTTATCTCCAAATTCTTTCAGCTGCTTCTCGGCCTGATAAATTAAACTATCCAAACGATTGAACGTTTCTATCCGTTCCCGTTCCGCCTTATCCTGTTCTGCAAATTGCTCGGCTTCTTTGCGAAGACGTTCAACTTCTTCCTCGGAAAATCCAGAGGCTCCGGAAATAGTAATTTTTTGATCCTTTCCACTGGCAATATCCTTGGCGGTTACGTGCAGGATGCCACTCGCATCGATATCGAAGGTAACTTCGATTTTGGGTTCGCCGCGGGGTGACATGGGAATTCCTTCCAGGCGAAATGTTCCTAGAATCTTATTGTCTTTCGCCAAAGAACGTTCTCCCTGAAGTACTTTTATGTCCACGGCCGTTTGATTATCGGCGTAGGTCGAAAATGTTTGAGTCTTCTTGGTTGGAATGGTTGTATTTCTATCAATCATGGGTGTAGAAATACCCCCCGCCGTTTCAATACCCAATGTCAGCGGTGTGACATCCAACAGCAGCACGTCGTTCACTTCTCCACGCAGCACTCCCCCCTGAATGGCAGCACCAATGGCCACCACTTCGTCCGGATTAACTCCCTTATGCGCCGGCTTACCGGCTAAGGAGTTGGCCAATTCGATCACTTTGGGCGAACGCGTCATGCCTCCCACTAGAACTAATTCGTCGACCGAACTGCTGTCGACCTTGGCGTCCTTAAGGCATGCGTTAAAAGGTGATTTCGTACGTTCGTACAACTCATCGCAAATTTGTTCCAGTTTCGAACGCGTTAGCTTTACATTCAGGTGTTTGGGTCCACTTGCATCCGCCGTGATGAAGGGCAAATTGATGTCTGTTTCCTGTGCCGAAGACAACGCAATTTTTGCTTTTTCCGCTTCCTCTTTTAAACGTTGGTGAGCCATGGGATCTTTGCGCAGATCAATACCGTTCTCGGATTGAAATGTATCGGCCAACCAGTTGATGATGGTTTTATCCCAATCATCGCCTCCCAATTGGGTATCACCATTCGTTGCCTTGACTTCGAAAACGCTGTCGCCGATCTCCAAGACGGATATGTCGAATGTTCCACCGCCCAAATCAAAAACAGCGATGGTTTCTTCCTTCTTTTTGTCCAGTCCGTAAGCCAACGAAGCAGCCGTCGGCTCATTGATAATTCTCAAAACTTCTAACCCGGCAATGGTTCCCGCATCCTTCGTTGCTTGGCGTTGAGAATCATTAAAGTAAGCCGGTACCGTAATAACAGCCTGTTTTATAGACTCTCCCAGGTAGGCTTCCGCATCCGCCTTCAACTTTGCCAGGACCATGGCGGAAATTTGTTCCGGGGCAAATCGTTCCATCTTTCCACTAACCTCGCATTCAATCCAAGCATCTCCATTTTTGCCTTCCACAATTTTGTAGGGAACATTTTTTACTTCCGATTGCACTTCGCTAAATTTACGACCGATGAGACGTTTTGCAGAGAAAACCGTGTTTTTCGGATTTGTAATGGCTTGACGCTTTGCGGCTTGCCCCACCAAACGTTCACCTCCTTTGGTAAATGCCACAATCGATGGTGTTGTGCGCGCTCCCTCCGCATTCGGAATTACAACCGGTTCACCGCCTTCCATAACGGCCATACACGAATTCGTTGTTCCTAAATCTATTCCTAAAATCTTCCCCGTTGTCCTTTGCATGTCTTGTGAGGTTGCAATTTTTATGCCAATTTTTATAATTTGTTCATGGGCAGCAAAATATGAACAATTTTTTTCAAATGGTTATGAGAACAATTATATATATTGTGTCAATGTGTCACACAGTGTGCCTCACGCTATCACACATCCACTGACCCCAAATATGCATTATACCTCAAAAGTGCCGATATCTACACAACACGCACGATATATTACGCATG
>JAIRKR010000060.1 GCA_031260015.1 Puniceicoccales bacterium | reverse complement strand
CTCTTATTGTGGTCTTGAGGTCTTGAGGTCTTGAGGTCTTGAGGTCTTGAGGTCTTGAGGTCTTGATGTCTTGAGGTCTTGTGGTATTGTGGTCTTGAGGTCTTCACTACTAAGTTATTGTATGTTTCCTTCCTACCCCTGTCAAGGGTTTTTCATAGGTTTTTGGGAGGGGTTTCATAGATAAATCCTTTGCTACGGTTTATCTACACATTAACCTTTATGGGATGTTTCACCGGGTGTACACGTATTATTATGCAATGCCCATTGGATTCAATGGAAGTCTAGAAGGTAGTTGTAAGATTGTACCAGAAAGAATTTCTCTCAATCCTATTTCATTTTGAAAATATATTCTCTTTCGTCAATTTTTTTGCAAAAATTGTCATGCTATTTTTGTGAGCAACGTGAAACGAAGATATTACTCGCACACTTCAAGTTATTTAATTAAAAAAACGCACCCATGATTGCCAATCTTAGCTTCCATATGTATAGTATACCTGGTTTAAACGGTCATTCGGGCCACATATAAAATAAGCAGAGCCCTTCAATACTGTTGAATCGTTCCACCGTCGAGACTACGCACACGAGGCTAAAAGAGATCCAATTCTCCATGAACTTGCTGGACTTAAGCATATGAATATCCAGATTTAGATAACTCTTGAAGTCTTAGAAGCACAAGGTCCAAATTTACATGCAGGACGCTATTTCAAGTACATTTAACCTACCTTAACGGTACCTAGAGTTACCTACGATTGTTTATTATTCCAAGATTTTACACCGTAGGCACACGCTAATAAAAACGTATAAAATTTTTTTGCCAGGCAATGACTTTTTTATATGAATGTAAAAGCTGTGAAAATACTCATTACAGGAGGGTCTGGCTTTTTAGGGCGGCATCTCATTCGGGTACTGCAAACCAAAGGCCTACACAATTTGCGCAGTTTGAGCCGAAGTCCTTGCGAAGATTTGACGGCAAGGGGTGTTGAATTATTTTACGGTGATTTAAGTCAATTCGATGCTGTTTCAACCGCCATTCAAGGGTGCAATGTTGTATTTCACACCGCCGCCAAGGCTGGGATTTGGGGCAACCACAAAAGTTACTACCAAACCAACGTTGTCGGAACGTTCAACGTCCTGAAAGCCTGTCAACAATGGGGTGTGTCAAAACTCATTTACACCAGTACGCCGAGCGTTATCTTCAACGGAGAAAATTTATCCAACGTAAACGAGAGCATGCCCTACGGTCAATGCGGATTATGCGCCTACGCGGAAACAAAGCGTATTGCCGAACAAGCCGTTTTAGAGGCTAACGGACAACAGGGTCTTGCAACGGTTGCATTACGACCTCACCTCATGTGGGGCCCCGGCGACAATCACCTTATACCCACGCTCTTGCAATTAGCCCAAAGAGGCTCACTGCTTCAGGTGGGCGACGGTAAAAACTGGGTTGATTTATCCTACGTGGAAAACATTGCAGAAGCGCATTATTTGGCCATGGAAGCTTTAGGGCAAGGCATCGTAGAGGGCAAAGCGTACTTTCTATCCCAAGATGATCCTGTACGTTTGTGGGAATGGATTAATCAGCTGCTTATAAGGCTTAACGTGCGCTGCGTACGTAAAAGAATCCCTTATAAAATTGCTTACTTTACGGGAGGTGTTTTTGAAATCCTCTACAAAATTTTATGCATCTCACAACAACCTCCCATGACCCGATTTCTTGCAAAAGAATTGGCCAAAGACCATTACTTTGATATTTCGGCGGCAAAAATGGACTTACAATACTTACCTAAAATATCCAACGAAGAAGGATTGGAACGTTTGATTATTTGGTTAAAAACCCAGAAAATGTGCTAAAAATTTTTACTCGCTAGAATTTATACCAAAACGCCAACATTCCCTCGCATGTTTTTTCTGAAACAGCGTGGAACAAATTTCTTAAAAAAATACTTGTAAGTGCGTAGCGTTATTTTTTAGCCTGTTCCCCATATATCAAATATGTCTGACAAGGCAATATCGGAAATAATATTACAAGGTGTAGGTGCATCGAATGGCATTGTATACGGATCTGCATTGGTATTCATAAAAACTGAGTTAGAAGTTCCATACTACCAAATAGAATCGCACCAAATTCAATCCGAAATGCAAAAATTTCAAAATGCCATTGATAAAACGAGACAGCAGATTACAAATATTCAGGCAGAAATAACCCAAAAACTTGGAGACGCAGAAGCTGACATTTTTGATGCTCATCTACTGCTGCTCGAAGACAAATCCATCTTTAGCACCACGATTGACCTCTTGCGGAACCAGGGCTGCAACATAGCTTACTGTTTCAGTTCATCGGTGGAAAGAATTATAAAACAATTGAGTACCATTGAAGATGTGCGACTCAAAGAAAGATGCTTGGATCTTAAGGATGTTGCACGACGTGTTTTGCAAAATTTATTGGGACATAATTTTTCTAACTTAGTTGCCTCGCTCACGGAACCGCATATCTTGGTAACCAACAGGTTAGACCCGTCAGACACAACGGCTTTTGCGGGTAAAAAAATTCAAGCACTCATCTTGGAAACAGGGGGTAAAACTTGCCATACGGCCATTATGGCTCGTTCTTTTGGCATCCCAACCATTGTTAATTTACCTGGGGTTTGCCAAAAGATAAAAAACAACGATTATCTATTATTAGATGGAGATGAAGGGAAAGTGTTTATCCATCCAGCGCATCATACTTTAACTCACTACGGACAACTGCAAAGGCAACGAGAACATTTACAATGGGTAATGCAACAGCCTGCTGCAGGTCCCGTGCAAACAAAAGATGGAACGCGCATAGAACTTTGGCTAACGTGCGACGAACCCATTACCGCAAATCAATTAGAAAAGCTCAGGTTTAAAGGTATTGGCCTAGTCCGTACCGAAAATTTTTTCCTGCAAAAAGATAGATTTCTTTCTGAGAATGAACAATTTGAAATTTATAAAGAACTCACGGAAAGAGCCTCACCGCATCCTGTTATCATCAGAACAATCGATATCGGTGGAGATAAAGTTCCCAAGCAAGTGGATTGTTTCAATAAAGAAAACAACCCATTTTTAGGACTTAGGGCCATTCGATTTTGTTTAGAAAACAGAGAACTTTTTCTGAAACAATTACGCGCCATACTCAAGGCAAGTGCCTTCGGTCCGCTTCAAATTCTTTATCCCATGATCACAAGTCTACAAGAACTTGTTGAATCCAATATTCTTCTCGATCAATGTAAATTGGAGTTGGAACAAGATAACATTCCATTTAACCATAAATTAAAAATAGGTGCCATGATCGAAACGCCAAGTGCCGCACTCATTGCCGATCTACTTGTGCCTCACTGTGATTTTTTGAGCATCGGCATTAACGATTTAACCCAATACACTTTGGCGGTAGATCGTACCAATGAACAAGTTTCCCACCTGTACGAAGTTATGCATCCTGCAATCTTGCGGCTACTCATTCAAATCGTTCAAGCCGGGCAGCAAGTGAGCAAGGCGGTTCATTTGTGTGGCGAAATGGCCAGTGACCCCGTTTATGTTGCACTTGGCATAAGTTTAGGGCTCCGCTCATTTTGCATACACAGAGATAAACTTGGGGAAATACAATACCTCATTCAACGATGCAGCATTCAAGATCTACAAAAACTATCTTCCCAGTGTGCGCATTTAAAAAATGCATCGCAAATATTTACCCTATTTAAGAATTTTTATCTAAGTAAATTGAACGAAAATATATAATTGCAGTCTAACCTAAAAAAAGTGCTTGACTTTTTATTGCGAATGTTGGTTAATGATAAGTGCTTCTTATAAAAGGAGCAAAAAACCTAAAGATAAGAAAAAAAATGAACAAGAAATTATTCAAAATCGCATTAAGTGCTTTGGCAATCGAAGCAGGAAGTTTGTTTGCAGCGGATGTTGCTTCTTCCTTTAACCCATATGTGGCCGTTAAAGGTGGATTTGTAAAACCTGGAAACAGGGATAATGTCAAATACAAAAATGGTGGTACAGGTGCCATAGAATTCGGTGTTTCCTACGACGCATGGCGTTTGGGGTTAGAAGTCTCCTACCGTCAGGCTAAAATCAAGGGAAGCACGAATCCGGTAGTAGATATTACTCGCATGGATAAGTTCAATGCCTTGGCAGGTATGGTCAACGTTTACTACGACTACGCTTTGACCGAAGAAGTTGCCTTGTACGTTGGAGCAGGTTTGGGTGTAGCCAAGTTCGCTGTTCATGACAAAACCACCAAAGTAGATACCGCTAAAACGGTGTTTGCATGGCAAATTGTAGCCGGGTTGGGATATGATATTAACGAAAACTGGACCGTTGAAGCAGGTTACAGATTGTTTAACACGGCTAAAGTTAAAACTAATAATCAATCTGTCAAAACTCCATTCTGTCACTCGCTTGAAGCAGGATTACGCTATAACTTCTAATATCGGTTGTTAAGCACAACAAAATTGGCTTGCCCTAAGGCAGGCCTTTTTTGTTATTCTCTACTCTCTCTTCGGTATACTTTTTTACCAAATGATTCTCTCGGCTAGACTACATACGCACTTGCGTACAAACTTAAAATGGTGCAAACTAAAAATAAAATGTTACCTCTTTTGCCCACGTAAACTCAAACGATCCAAATCCTTCACGGACAAAATATGCCAGATTAAATTACCTTCTGGATCCGTTACAACGTTGTTGCAATGACTTAACTCTTGACGGAAATATTCCACTCTAGACTCCGAGAGCTCTGACAAAAATACTTGCTTGGCCAACAGGCAAGCGATGTCATTGATCCAAGTTAGGCGATCCTGTAATTTTCCGTAATTATCCAATTCAAGCAATAGGTTTTCCACAAATAAATTTGCTTTATTCACGTCGATACACTGGGGTAGCGCATCCAATAAAAATTGATTTTCGTTCAAATGCCTGAGAGAACAAATTTTTTGCTCATTTAAGAATCCTAAATTACGCTTTAAGGATACCGATTGCAAAGGGGATAAGGTAAATGTATGCGGCAATAAAAGGTTCTGCAAATACAATGTTCGTTGTTGTAGCTGGGACAGCGATTTTTCAAAGCAGACACGCGCACATGCGGCTTTACAGTCAAAAAAAAGTAAATAAGTCTTATTTTCATACAATGCATAACGTCTTTGCCAGACGCTCAAAAATGTAAGATGTGACAGATTACTGTCTTTGACGATATCTTGTTGAATTTTTTCCTCATTCCACTGTTCTTTTGCGCCATCTTGTTCGGTTATTGTTTCAATCTCCCAATGATGCGCTTTAGCGTCAAGTTGTAAAAAATCTTCAACATTTTGTAAATTATTGCCCTCCATCGCGTTTTCTGTTGCCTCTTGTTCGCTGCACACCCATTGGGAGGGGGCAGAAGCCCCAAAAGGTTTATCCATAACAGCTGCGTTGCATGTCCCTTGTACTTCTTTCTCCTGCGGTACAACAGATACGCTTTCCACGGTTTTTACGTGTGCCTGCAATGCCGTTGATAAGGCTTCAAATACGTATTGCCGTAAAATTTGTTCGTTTTTAAATCGTACTTCTCTTTTTGCTGGATGCACGTTAATGTCCACATCTGCTTCCGGTAGACGAATAAATAGAAAAACCGCAGGATAGGTTTTGGGAGGTAAATAAGTTCGGTAACATTCGCGAATAATGCCCAACAAACATAGACTCGCAATCGGTCTCTTATTTAAAAAAATGTAAACTTCTTGGGCCCCCGCATAGCCATAACCCGGAGGGCAAATTAACCCCGAAATGGAGACTGCATTTTTATCAAATTTGAGAGAGATCCAATGCTTGCACGCACGACGAGGCCAAATTTCATCGACCCGTTCCTCCAAAGAGACGCAGGTTGGGGATGAAAAAATTTGTCGAAAATCTTCGGTAAGCGTAAAATGTACATCCGGGTAAGCTAAGGCGTATAATCGAACGCTATTGACGATGTGGGCACTCTCCGTGGATTCTGATTTCAGAAATTTACGCCGAACCGGTATGTTAAAAAATAATTGTTCCACCGTAAAAGTACTTCCTCGCATACGTGTACAAAGATTTTTTGAACGTACTTCTCCACCCACCAATTCTATTTCTGTCCCCACGAGATGATCGTTATCGCAAGTGCGCAAAGTTGTTTTCGAAATACTGGCAATCGAAGGTAGAGCTTCCCCTCTAAAGCCAAAAGAGTGCAATGCGTATAAATCCTCTAACCGTTTCAATTTGCTGGTGGCGTGTCGTGTAAAACACAAATGCGCATCTTGTTCGTCCATCCCCTTACCATCATCGCTTACGCAAATGTACGAACTCCCACCCTTACGAAATTGAATATCAATCGTTTTTGCATCGGCATCTAAACTGTTCTCCAACAATTCCTTCACCACGTTTGCGGGCCTTTCAATCACTTCTCCCGCCGCAATTTGATTTGCAATTTGCTCTGGCAACACATGAATGTTCATTGCCCTCTTCTAATAAATATTTTTTCCCATGACAATGTTTTATGGCTTTATTCGATCGGTAACACTTAAAGCATGAGAACAGGGTTTGAAATCAAATTGTGCTGCAGCTGCCAAGATTACCGCAAATATACCAAAAATTTCCCACAAAAACATTGTCGGCACATAAGAATCCAACTAAAAACAACACTCATGAGAAAATTCTACCGGCGGTGGGGTGTTTTGGGTGCGTTGCTTGTTAGCATTTTTGTAGTCATCGGCTTGCGCATGTTGAACTTAGAAGATTCTATCTTTACACATCAATGCATGGGATTGTGTGAGCTTACTGGGAAACTGTTCATGAATGCACTCAAAATGTTGGTCGTTCCACTCATAACTTCGTCCCTTATTTGCGGTATTATGAGTTTTGGTTCTCAGTCGGAATTTCGGCGATTGGGACTCAAAACTTTTCTATTTTATTTTCTCACATGTTTTGTGGCTGTCATCCTAGGCCTATGGGTTACGAACGTATTAAAACCGGGGCTTACGCATCCGGACTTGGCTGCAAAGATTTTAGGACAAGCCAACATACTTCCCGGCGATTTTGTGGGCATCAATAAAATTGAAACGGCTAAATTTTCAAACTTTATTCTGCGACTGCTCCCGCAAAACATTTTATCGGCTGCAATGGACAACACACAAATTTTAGGACTTATTGTTTTCAGCTTATTATTTGGATTTTTCATCGGACATCTACCCGACGATTTGAGGAAAGTTCAATGGAAATTATGGGAAGGTATACAGCAAATCGTCCGCAACATCACACGCATCGTCATAGCCTTCGCCCCCATAGGCGTCTTCGGCCTCGTTACACCTATTTTTCTCAATACCGGTGTTGAACTTATCAAACCGTTATTGTGGTTCGTCGTAACCATCCTCTGCGGCTTTGCTCTTTATTATTTTGTCTTTTTATTTCTGTTACTGAAATTTGTTGGAAAAATAAAGCCTTGGGCTCATTATAAAGCCATGATGCCGGTCACCCTAATGGCTTTTTCAACAGCTTCCTCCGCAGCCGTCCTCCCACTTGCGCTTGAACATGTGGAAAATGTTGCCCAGGTTTCTCCAAAGACGGCAAGATTCACGCTTCCATTGGGCATCACCATCAATATGAGTGGCACCGCTTTGTACGAATGCGTTGTTGTTTTATTCATCGCACAGTTATACCAAGTCACCTGGGGAATCCAATTCGACATATTTGATCAACTTACCGTAGTACTGATGTCGCTTCTAACGTCTGTAGGCGTGGCGGGCATCCCCGCTTCCGGCCTCATTGCCATCACGATGATTCTAAGTTCCGTTGGACTCCCCGTGGAATCCGTTAGTGTCATTTGGGTCGTCGAACGTTTCTTGGATATGCTTCGAACGGCCATTAATGTTTTTAACGATACTTGTGGTACCATTATTATTGCACGCAGTGAAGGAGAAAGCACAGCTTACCCCGAATGTTAGGCATGCATTGCAGTCCGAATTGCAATCATTCATTGGGTATCTAAGTTTAGAAAAAGGGCTCTCTAAAAATACATTGCAATCTTACACTTACGATTTACAACATTTCATAAAAACTTTACCCGAGACGGTCTGCAATTTTAACCAAATTGACAAAACGATCATCGATGGTTGGCTGTCAGATTTGTTACACTTAAAAGCAAGCTCACGGGCCAGAAAAATTACGAGCGTTCGTCAATTTTTCGAATACCTCATCAGGGTACACGTTTTGGAGAAAAATCCTCTACAACATATAGTAAATCCTCTGCTAAAACGCTTGTTGCCGGATACATTGTCCGTGGATGAAATCGAAACTCTGCAGGGAAGCATGAGGTTGTCACATCCGCAGGGGTTACGCGACCGAGCTATGATTTCCGTAATGTATGCATGTGGATTACGTGTATCCGAATTGTGCAATTTGGTCCTGCAAAATTTATTTTTGGATGAAAATTTCATTAAAGTTTACGGGAAAGGGAGCAAAGAACGGCTGGTTCCCATAGGTGCCGTCGCAAAAACGCATCTGCAGCACTATCTCGTTTACGGACGTCCCAAACTGCAGAAATCAAAAACAAATAATGCTGTTTTCATTAGCCAAAATGGACGACCCCTATCGCGCAAAACATTTTGGCTACATTTGAAACGGTATACCAAAGACGCAAAATTAGCAAAAAATGTAAAGCCACATCTGCTTCGCCATTCTTTTGCCACGCATCTGCTTATCCACGGAGCCGACCTACGTAGCATTCAAACCATGTTGGGCCACAGTGATATTGCAACCACCCAACTGTACACGCAATTAAATCCAATCCATTTGCAGGAAGCCTACAAAAAATATCACCCGAGAGCTTTTGAAGATACGCTCCAACAAAAAAATGAACAGGCAAAAAATGCTGCCGACACGCAATCGGATAAGGGTAAATAGCGTGAATAAATCAACTTCCACAAACGCTTCTAACGGCTCATTTGTTCCCAAGTGGATCTTCGACTTACTTTATTTTACACGCAATGGTAAAATTTTTCACCCAAACGACAAGGATGTTTTGCATTTAGGCATAAGTTTCTTGGGCAAGTTGTCCTTGAAAGAAACTAGCGCCCACAACGAAAGACCTTGCTCCATAAGCAAAACCTTGGGTAGCCGTTTCTGAATTGATACCGCCATCCATACAAAGTGTTATATCTGGGTATCTCATCTTCAACATTTTCACTTTCGGTAAAACAGAAGTAATAAATTCTTGACCGCTAAAGCCCGGATGGACACTCATGATCAGCACACGGTCAATGGCCCAATTCTCCAAATAGGGAAACAAAACGTCCACGTTCGTTGCGGGATTAATTGCCAACCCGGTTAAGCAAGCAGCATTTCTCAATTGTTTTAACGAACGGGTTACAATCCTTTTGCTCAGTTCCGCATGTAATACAATTCTACCTGCTCCAGCCTCTAAAAATGGGTCGATAAAATCATCTGGTCGTGTGAGCATCAAGTGGACGTCTAGGAACAATGAAGGGTAGGTTCCGTGCACATTTTCTGCAAATTGAGGCCCAAAACTAATGTTGGGAACAAAGTGACCATCCATAATGTCGAGATGAATTTGTTTGATCCCCGATCGAACCACTTTTTCAACCGCGTTACGCAAATCCAATGGATCTGCCGCTAAAATTGAAGGTAACCATTCAACTGCAGGGGATTTAAGCATCTGTATTCTCGATCAACAGCACGATCTTTTTGGCAACTTCGCGAGTTAATTGTGGCAAGCGTTGATACTCAATGCATTGGGCGTAGTCGTTGGCAGAAATACTGAGAGAATAACTTACGGATTGATCCCTAAAAAGATAACAACCTTTCTTCGTGTTTTTTAATGAGCACAATACCGTCAAATTCAGCGAAAGTGTTTTTGCAGCGTCGGGATCCGATTCGTAAACGGCTCCAATGGACCTCCCATATTTAACAATCGTCATTTCCAGAGCTACATCCGCCTCACTCTTTCTCAACAACTTTAGATAACCATTACGTAAGATTTCTTCGCGCACTTGACGCGTCAATGTACTCTGAGCCTGCGACACAAAGGCTTTATTGACCGCTGGCGCTACGTAAATCGTCCTAAATGAAGCACGATTGACCGGAAAACCTAGATGATAGCGTGAACATCCCCCCATAGACAGTAGGATGCCCATAAAACTCCACGTACAAATATGCTTGAAATACAAGAAAACTACCTTCATTAACTTTTCACTTGCCATTTCCTTAAACAACATGTATCCTTTTAATCAAGCATATGCAATAAAAAAGATTGGATAAAAAGATGGAAGTCGGACTCAATAAATTGGAAGGTATTATGATTTTAACGCTTAAGGGTCGTTCTGATGCTTCGAACACATCAAAAATGGAAGCCATTTGTGAAAAACTGATCGCAAGCCAAGAGAAAAATATTTTAATTGATTGTACACAACTCGAGTACATTAGCAGTGCCGGATTGCGTATTCTGCTCAAAATGGCAAAACAAGTCAAGAAAGACTTTGGAAAGATCGCCGTCGCTCACATGAATGAGCACGTGCGGCAAATATTTCAAATTTCCGGATTTATAGAACTTTTCCCAGCCTACGATAGTGTTTTGGAAGGGCTCAATTGTTTTCATCCCAAGAAATAATCACCGAAGAGTTTGCAAAAGCGAGTTTAGCAAAAACAAACAGGCTGTGCGGACAAAATAGGTATTCTGTTTCTGTCGAATAGATATAAAGTAATGTTCTGCCTAGTCTAACGACCGTAAGTATTGTTTCCTAAGGTTAGATGCTGCCAAAGTAGTCATCCGGAAGCTGCTTTTACGTTTGCTGAATTCTCAGGGACATTTATTTTTAAGGACCTTCTGGCTCAAAATATGCTTGCTTTGAAAGATTTTAACAAATAAAATAAAAAGGAATTCTCCATGAGCATTGGTGGAACATCACTTAATAGCGAGCAACTGCTTAGCCAGTTGCAAAATCTACAACAAAAAGGTTTAGGAAATCGTCACCTCGTACTAGATTCCAATGGTAAAGCATCGGCAAAAACGCTATTCCAACAATTTTGCAACTGGTTTACATGCACGCCATCTTCGCCAAAACAAAGTAATGAGCTTCAACAATTACAAGCTATGCTGGAACGGGATTACGGCTCTGTTGACAGAAGGGCTCTATTATCGCTGACG
>JAIRKR010000007.1 GCA_031260015.1 Puniceicoccales bacterium | reverse complement strand
TCTTTACAAGAATGCTACCCCAGGTAGCATTCTTGCTTTTTTCCTTTTATATCAAAATGAAAAACGATAATGTTTTCTAAGATAAACCCCCTACGGGGATCGTTCAAGGTAGATCCTATAACATGCAACCTGTTAGGGGATGTGTTTGATTAAGCAACTTCGGTATAAGATTAAGCAGTGAAATTGGCAAAAAAATCCGAACGTTCCGTATCTCTTGCCTACAATCGAAATGACGCGTCTTTGGGCTATTTTAAAAGTGATCTAAGGATATAAATATCCTCCTAAAGGTCTCTGGTTTTCCGTTTACTGCGATTCATGTTGTGAAAAGATGGTGCAAAACTACGGAATGATTCTCTTATCGTATTGGGTAAGTATGATCAAATGATTTAAGATGTTTTTATTTTAGACTGCAATGTTGTTTTGCATCGCATGATCATATTAATAAACAGGATGCGTATTTTGTGTAAAAAAATGCTTTCTAAAACTTTCGCTTGATTTTTTGTCATCGTGTATGTTATCGTTTTTACATCTTATTGGAGGCTTTTATGACAATATATGTGATTTTAATTCTTTGTCCATTATTCTTGGGATTGTGGGCACAAATTCAGGTTCAATCCAAGTATAGTCACTGGTCTAAAGTAAAATCTTCAGGTGGTATAACGGGCGCGGAAGCGGCGGAAGCGGTTATGCAGCAAGCGGGTATTACGGATGTTTCAATTGTGAGCATTCGTGGAAAATTAACGGATCATTACGATCCGTTGAGCAAGCGTTTGGCCTTGAGTGAAGAAAATTACTATGGGACATCTTTAGCGGCTTTAGGGGTGGCGGCTCACGAAGCGGGACATGCCATTCAACACAAACAAGCTTACGCTCCTTTGCAGTGGCGCTCTGCTTTGGTTCCCGTTACCAACGTTGCATGCCAAATATTACCATTTGTGATTTTGGGAGGATTTATATTGAATTTTTTTGGTTTAATAAAGGTAGCCGTTTGGATTTACATGCTACTTACCCTATTTCAGTTAATTACCTTGCCCGTTGAGTTCGATGCAAGCGCTCGAGCAAAAAAAATTCTAGTCAATTTAGCCATTGTTAATAAGCAAGAATCTCGGGGTGTTTGTGAAACGTTAAATGCGGCAGCTTTGACCTACGTTGCGGCCTTTGTGGCCTCTCTTGGCAACTTGATGTACTACCTGTTACTGATATCTCGGGGTCGAGATGAGTAGCTCCCGGTCGCACAATCCGCCTCTGTGGCAGTTAGGGCCCGAAGAAACACTTTGCAATATCCAAGAAGGCGCACGGTTGCTTAAAAAAGCAGGCAAGCATCCGGATGGTCGATTACAAAGTTTTTGGTTGATCGATTGCAAAGATTGGGTGCAGAGCATTGCGTTAACGGATAACCACGAAATTGTCATGGTGAGCCAATTTAGGGTAGGAAGTAACAGCTTAACTTTGGAATTGCCCGGAGGTGGTATAGAACCCCATGAAGATCCTCAACAGGGGGCTTTGCGTGAATTAAAAGAAGAAACGGGATACGCGAGCGAACAGGTATCCCTGGTGGGGCATTATTATCCCAATCCAGCCATGCAAACGAATCGTGTTTACTTTTTCCTGTTTAAACACTGCAGGAAACTTTACGATACGCACTTTGATCCATCGGAAGATTTGGTAACTCGTTTGATACCTTTATCCCATTTGGATACGATGATCAAAGAAAATGCTTTTCAACATATCGTAACCCTGAGTGGTTTGTTGTTGTTTCAATCGAACTACGCGAATTATAATACGTAATTGCACAAGAAACACCGTGATGCAACGGCTTCACTTAAGCTTTTTTGATGCAATTTTAGAATAAAAAATGTGAATCTATTTCTACTGTGGTCAAAGTAGATGGTAAATGAAATGTAAGGACAATTGTAGTATTCTTTTTAAACAAAGAAAGTCTTTCGTCAACGAGTTTTAGGTAAAATCGAATGGATGGAATCGACGCAAATTTGGACGGCCGCATTGATTTCTTCTTCACGAATGATGAGCGGTGGATTAAAGTAGAGAACATTGCCCAGTGGGCGTAAAATAAGTCCTTTGGAGAGTGCTACTTTATAGATTTGATAGCCTATTCGAAGCATGGGATCAAAGCTTTCTTTGGTTGACTTATTTACAACCAGTTCAATGGCATTTATAAGTCCGATATGCCTAATTTCACCGACATTTGGGTGCTCGGATAGTTTTGATTTTAGTAATGTGTGCAAGTAATGTGCCCGTCGATGCGCTTTTTCTAAAATTTTGTCCTCGCGTAAAACTTGTTGTACCATCAAAGCGGCTACGCATCCAAGCGGATGACCACTGTACGTATGGCTGTGCATAAAAGCTTTTCCTTCATTATAATCTGCGTAAAATGCGTTGTAAATTTTATCCGTCGTAAGGGTGAGGGCCATGGGCATGTAACCTCCCGTCAATCCTTTGGAAAGACACATGATGTCTGGACTTACCTAAGTATGATCAAAGACAAACATTTTACCGGTTCGCCCAAATCTGGTTGCAATCTCGTCGGCGATTAAAATAACCTGATATTGATCGCACAATGCGCGCAGTTGGTTCAAATAATCGGCTGGGTAAATTCGGCATACCTATGGAAGGCTTCTTTAGCCCATTGGAAGCATTCCACCTGGCAATGATTGCGGCATTTTTGAAAGGGACATCGGTAACAATCTGGAGCCGGGATGCGTCGAGTTTCCATCAGCATGGGCTTATAAATTTTTGCGTATAAATCCATGCTTCCGACCGATAATGCCCCCAGCGTTTCTCCATGATACCCATCCGATAAGCACATAAATTTAGTTTTCTTTTTAGCTCCTACCTGATATTGATACTGAAAACTCATCTTAAGGGCGCACTCAACGGCCATAGAGCCGTCATCCGAAAAGTAGAATTTTGTAAGTCCTTGCGGGACTATTTTGGATAACGTTTCACAGAGTTTAATGGCGGGTTCGTGAGAAAAGTTTGCGAACATAACGTGTTCGAGGTGGTCCAATTGCGATTTAATGGCCTCATTGATTTTTGGGTGACAATGGCCTAATAAATTGCACCACCAAGAACTTATAATATCCATGTATGACTTGCAGAGATAACAAAACTTCAGGATCCATCCGTAAATCCTCTGCATCCGCTTGTACGCAGGCAATGATGGGAATGCCCGTAAGTTCACGTATCATGTGAATATTGTCCTGTTCCATAAAATCATCGGGACGGTAACGATTGCATAAAATCCATCGAATTGGAATTTTCTTTCCTTTTAGATATTCTATTGTGAGTACCATAGCATTAATGGTTCCGTACAACAACCAGTACGTTTAGATTGAGTTGCCGAATAATATCCGTTAAGAATATTTTTGTTTGGTCGTAGCGAATGGGACAAACAATGCCGCCGCAGCCTTCAATCACAACGTACGCGTATTGTTCGGAAATTTTTCTATAATCTTGCATAATTCTTTCCAAACTAGCGGGAATACCTTTAAGTTTAGCTGCCAAATGAGGCGATAATGCTTGTTCGTAGGCGTAGGAAAACATTGTTTCAGGAGAACATCCGCGTGGAACGAAATTTTCTATATAATTTACATCCTCCGGCAAAAGACCTTTTTCAGTCTTCACCGATCAACTCAGTACCGCTTTGTAATACCCGGCCTTATGGCCTAAGGTGTACAGCTTTTTTAATAGGAGCCTCGATATAAATGTTTTACCTACATCGGTTCCCGTTGCCGTAATAAAAACAGATTTACACATTGTGTAACGCGATGGTGAATCCTAATTCGATCAACATTTTGATATCTTGCTCGATCGCTGTACCCATCGTCGTTAGCATATCTCCAGAAACGGCAGCATTGGCACCTGATAAAAAACATTGCCTGCCATTATCGGGTAATAATCTACGACCCCCTGCCATACGAATGGAGGCTTTGGGAAGCAAAAACCGCGCTACGGCAATAATGCGGCACATCTCATCATTCGTCAAAATCTTGTTATGCGCATAAGGGGTTCCCGGAATGGGATTGAGCAAATTGACGGGCACCGATTGAACGTTAAGCTCTCTAATGGACAAAAACATGTCGATGCGATCTTCCATGCTTTCACCTAAACCTACGGTGCCGCCACAACAAACGCTGAGACCTGCCCGTTGCGCTGCCTTAAGCGTTGATATTTTATCTTGATAGGTGTGAGTTGTGCACACATTTGTAAAATTTCTTTCGGAGGTTTCCAAGTTATTGTGGACATGGCTACCCCCGCTTCTTTAGGTTTTTTGAAATTTGATTCCGTCAGCAGTCCACCCGATACGCAAATTTCCAAATGCGTTGTATGCTTGATTGTCCGAATCGTTTGGCATGTTTTATCGATTTCTTCTTCGTTTAACTTGCATCCCGAAGCTACCAACGAAAAGCGAACGACGCCTTGGGTGTTATCGTGGAGGGCTTTTTCTAAAATTTGTTTCGTGTCCAAAGAGGGTACAGGGAAATTTGAGTGTGATAACAAGCGGATTGCGAACCGTATTTGCAATTTTCAGAACACCGCCCACTTTTGGCATTGACGATGGAACAAAGGTCAAATGTAGAGCCACATAGGCGTTCGCGAATTTCGTTCGCCGCAGCGCATAAATCTTTCGATCTGCACCTGCAAGCTTTAGAGCATCAACCCTATGAATGCGTTCCCGCGAAGAATTTTATTTTTGTAGCTTGTTACCTCGTTCATGAAAACGTTTCTATCCATCATTTATTTTTTGGCAAGCTTTTTAGAAATAGGGTGCAATTGTTTGAAGGCTGAATGACAAGCGCGTATGGCACTTAGATAATTTGGAACATAAACCAAAACTACTTATAAATGTAAGTTTAAAGACGTGTATCGATGTAGCCCCAACTAGCCTAGGGTGCACGTAAGTGCTACGCAAGGTTCAGAAAACATACCGTTAGGATGACAACGGGTACGATAATGCTGAGAATAATACATTTGGTAGATGGCACTTGTCGCAAAATTTAGTCTTCGCAATAGGTGTAAAGAAGCTCGATTTTTAAGCGCTATGCGGTCCGAAAACAAAATTTTGATGGGTGTTTCTTGGAGTTTTTGTATGACCTTATACCATGCTTGCGACATGATTCCCTGCATCTGGAACTGCGGGAGAAGTCCATAGGATACGTTGGCCGCAAATTGATCGAAAGTTAGACATTGCTTTAATTGATACAAACAACGGAAGCTTTCGGCGACAAAATTTTTCCAACGCGCTGGTATTTTTTCTAAAGATTTGCAACACGCTCCCTTTATGTTTGAAAAATATTGCCGTATATCCCCTGCTCGAGTGTGTTCACTTAACCACGCCGTAAGGGTGTTTACATCATTTGCGCACAAATGTTCTTCCCGAAGTGGATACGCCAGAAAGTTATTCCACTGTGGGAAAAGAATGTCGTTAAAAATCTTGCCAATGGTCTGTAAATTATACGGATCTATTTGCAAAAAGCCAATGGGCCTTTCCGTTGGAAAGTCTTGTACCGTGATGACAAAAGTAATAAAATAACCGTGTTCTAGGCAATGCGTCATGTTATTGATGATGGTCGCAAGTTTCTCCTCTGGAAAAAATTCTAGATTCTTGTAATTGGAATCACTATGTCCGTAGGCGTGTAAAACTTTTTTAATTAAAACCGAATCTTGCGGGCTCGCAACGCGTAAGGTATAGGGGTGACCATTGGCGCTTCTTATTTGTTCTGAAAAATTTAAAAAGTGGACAATGGATGAAGGCAATTGCGAACAAACTCCCTGTGTGAACGGGAAAACACCCATTCCCTTGGTGAAGCTTCTGTTCATCAATGATAACAGAAATCTCGATGACATAATACAATTTTTTTAATGATAAGATACGAGGAAGATAAGCGCAAGATTTTCTCCCTATGGTAATGTATAAGCATTTTTCATGCGAGAATAGTCAAATTTTTGGATTACGTTATAGAAATTAGGAGTTGCCGTAGGTCTAAAACATGATAAGCATATGGGTTGACAGCGTTGTTTTGATGTTTTTGAGAAAACGATGGAGGAGGCGAGGATATGATTTAGCGTACTGATCCATATTTTATGCAAAATTGACTATGAATCTCAAAATAGCACAGCAATCGTTCTCTGAAAAATGGAAATCTATATTTCGCAGGAGGAAAATTATGACGGAAGCAACTATAGAATTAACAAAAGATAACTTCGACGACTTTACGCATCAAGAGGGGCTTGTCCTAATAGACTTTTGGGCACCCTGGTGTGGTCCTTGTCGCGCTTTGGCACCCGTTCTGGATTTGGTGGCTAAAAAAATTGAGACAAAGGCTAAGGTGGGGAAAATGAATATTGACGGTGACAGTTCGCAACTTTTCACCGCGCGTTACAATGTTCGCAGTATTCCAACACTTATTTTTATGAAAGACGGACAAGTGGTTGATACGCATGTTGGACTGTTATCGGAGGAAGAACTTGTGGCTAAAATTGAAGCACATGCAAAGTAAATATTTAGATGTTTTGCTGGAGCGTTACCCTCAATTGATGCCTTGTAAATTGCATATGCAATCGGCTTTTGCGTTATTGTGTCTTTGCCTAAAGCAAAAAGGGAAAATATTGCTGGCCGGTAACGGAGGGAGTGCTTCCGATGCCGATCACATCGCAGGTGAGCTTCTAAAAAGTTTTGCAGGCCCTAAGCGCCTGTCTAAACGGTTTGAATCTTCTTTGTCGGCGGATGCAATGCAAAATCTGCAGCATGCTTTACCGGCAATTCCGTTGCCCAACTTAACGGGTGCTATTTCCGCCTTCTGCAATGATTGCAATCCCGAGTGGTATTTTGCTCAATTGGTATGGGGCTTGGGGCAAAAACAAGATATACTGTGGTGTCTTAGTACTTCGGGTAATTCAAAGAATATTTTGCGGGCCATAGAAATTGCGCGTGCAAAGAAAATGCCCATTTTGGGATTGACGGGTGAAGGCGGCGGGCAGATGAAAAATCTTTGCGACGTCTGTATCTGTGTACCGGAAGCGGAAACTTTTAAAATCCAAGAATTGCATTTGCCGGTCTACCATTGCCTGTGTTTGATGCTTGAATCTTACTTTTTTTCCACCGAGCATGCCCCTACCTAATTTTGAAATTCCCGAGTACTGTGGGCATTTAATAAAGTGTTTTCAAGAAGCGGGTGGCAAAGCAATTTTGGTAGGGGGATGCGTTCGTGATATTTTACTAAAAAGGAATATTCAAGATTTTGACGTCGAAGTTTTTGGATTAGCTCTAGAAAAAGTACGGGATATTTTGAAGCAATGCTTTGGCAAAGTCGATTTGTCGGGGTATAAATTTGGTGTTTTTAAGCTTAAGGCCCATCCCATCGATGTCAGCATTCCACGGATCGAATGGGTAACGGGGTTCAAACATACGGCATTCGAAGTGCACATTTCACCTTTCATTACCCACAAAGAAGCGGCTCAACGAAGAGATTTTACCATCAATTCCATGGGAATTGATTTAACATCGGGCACACTCTTGGATCCTTTCGGCGGTGCAGGCGATTTGGAAGCAGGTATCCTAAAACATGTTTCCTCTCATTTTTTTGAGGATCCTTTGAGGGTGCTGCGGGGTATGCAACTAGTAGGTCGATTTCATTTAAAGATACATCCTCATACACACAGTATATGCCAAAATATGTCACCGAAAAACTTAAGTCGTCGAAAAGTGTTTGATGAATTTAAAAAGCTTTTTGTTGGAAGTTTGAATCCCTCACGAGGATTTTTATTCCTTCAACAAGTAAATTGGCTTCAATACTTTGAGCCTTGGTATCAATGTCAGCAAAAGCTTCCGGACCCATGGAATGAAATTTTAGAGACGTTGGATCATTGCGATATCGCTGTAGATTCCAACCGCATAGCATGGATGTGTACTACCCTGTGGCGGCAACTGGAAAGTATGCATATAGAGTGTCGCAATTTTTTTAGACAATGGGTTTACGATGAAGAACTTTTGGGGCAAATTTTGTCGAACCTTACCTCATTCGCAAACGAGAAGTAGGGTAGCATGCCCATTGTATTGTATGATATTGGATTAACTTACGACTCAACACAACTTTCAAAAAATAAACCACCTTCTGCGTGGCCGCTTTGTATTCGCCGTATTATTCTAGGATAAGTTTATTTTTATGGGTGTTGTTGGCATGTGACCTTGTATAACTGCTCCTAAATATTTTGGAAGCGTTGTGGGGTATATGATCTCTGGACTATTTTTTATTTGATCTAGTAAAAACCATTGCAATTTTTTAACCCTTTGCTTTTCTTCTTGCGTTAAATTCTGCAGTGAAGTAACCGTTTGAGAAGTCCGAGCCATGATAAACTGTTGACTTATGCGCGTTGCCGTACCATATATTCTAAGATCGCATTGGCCTTCCCAAATGATGTTGCCAAAGATAACTTCGTTGCGCGTCAATCCCGTTTCCTCAAATAATTCTCTTGTGGCAGCTTGTTCCAACGTTTCACCGTCTTCTATTTTACCTCCGATGAGTTGCCAAAATCCACCTTCGTAAACGTTGTCAATGGATGTAATCGCGGGATCTTCCGTAAAAATCAGCAGCAATTCATGGGTATCGTTCAAGAGAACGATTTTTATACTTTTTCGAATTGGAATAGACATAGGTTGTCAGATTACTTTATTGTCAAATGGTAACGAAGGTTAGGATTGGGGAAATGTAGTTAAATGTAAATAATTGTTTGGGGATACTTCTCTGGGCATTAAGACGTTGTATTATCACAACATGCGTAACCATGGATCCGAACAGGAAGCCATATCAGACGTTTGCCTAAGCGGTGCATGCAAGATCTAAAAATCTCCGATATCCCCAAAAAATGATGAACGAATTTTTACTTGTGAATGGATTGTAGCAGTTGTTGCACACGTGAATTGTTAATATCCAACAACTTCCCTCCTTTTACACGTTCAAATTCGATGCAGCGTAGGGTGTCGTGTTGCGTTTCGTCGTGTCCCACCAAACCACTGATTCCTTTGAACGCACATTCGACTGCAAAGTCTACATACGATTGAATGAGATATAGATCAAATGCATTGGGTGCGGCTGAACGGGCAAAGTAACCACTTTTTTGTACCAGCATTTTTTGCGCGCCTAGGGCTTTTGAGAGTTGTTCTCCAACCCATTTGCCTGCATTGATGTGGTCTAGTTTTATATGGCCGAACGCGTCTCGTGCGACTTTCTCACCATTTTTTTCCAATTCCTTAACGAGGGCGGTCACGCAGGCCCCTTCGCTGACGAACAAATTTAAGCATCCCAACCGATCGAACAATGGCCTTAACCGTTTGACTTCGCGTTCTAAATCAAATTCGATTTCTGGAATGTAGATGCCATGAATTTCAAATTTCTCTTTGGGAAATCCCAAAGTGGGGGCAAAAGTTTTGTGGATTAATCTCGACGTGTAACACGCTGCGGTCGCGTAAGTTAACCATCCGCAGTTGCGTCCCATAATTTCATGTATAATTAACATGTTAGAATTGGCACTGTGTTCGTGGACAACATTTTCAAAAAAGATAGCACCTTGCTCTGCCGCAGTTGTTGCCCCCAGGCTTTGGCGAATCGGGAAAATGTCGTTGTCAATTGTTTTAGGCAAGCCAACAACGTGCAGAGGATAATTGTTTTGGGCCAAAAAATGAGCCAATTCGGCAGCGGTTGTACTGGTGTCGTCACCTCCGATAGTATGGAGTATATCTACCTGATCTTTCATTAATTGATGCGCAGCAACCTCAAATGGATTTTGGCCTGCATGGATGAGTCCTTTGTTTTCGCAGTCTTTCACGTTGGATAACTTCACGCGGCTGTTGCCAATGGGACTACCGCCAAATTTCAACAAATGATATGCCTCTGAACGAGCCTGTTCGGTGATCCTACGCGATTGCCCCAATAGAAGTCCTTGATACCCATTTAGGTATGTTATAATTTCAACGTCTCTATCGAGCTCGGTATAACGTTGCACGAATCCCCCTATGGCCGACGAAAGACAAGGGGCCAAGCCTCCCGACGTTAAAATAGCAATTTTCATAAAAATTTTGTTAGATATACGTTAAAAATATTTTTTAATAAACGAACAAATAAAATGTCTCCTCTATTTAATACGAATGTTGATATGTGTGATGATACCTGCAGGTATTTAATTTTAATAACGTACTTTAGGCAAATTGAATGTTAATATAATTATTTTATTATTCAAGCAAATAAAACCTACTTTTAAAGTAGGTTTTGCTAAGGTGAAAATTTTATTGCGAACCAATGCCAAGGAACATCATTGTTGCTTGTGTCACTACCGTTGCGAAATTCATTTGCTGAATAAACTGTCCAAGTTCATCTGACGTAGGTACTCCGTTTGATGAACCTGATATAAGGCCTGCCGTTACATAACAAGCGTATCCCACACCCAACATAAATATATTGCGCTTAATATCCGTAAGTCCAATGAAAGGATTAGATACTCCATTATGCACCATCATGTAACATGCCCACCATCCCCACTCAAAAGCGTTTATTTGATTTCTTGTTAACCCTACAAAATCTTTTTTTGGGTAAAGATCTATGTCTTCTCCCGCTAATAGCTTTCCAAATAAGCCACGTATATTCGGTACATAATCATGTTTGCTGGGATCCTTTTTTAAATCTTCAAGATATGTTGCTTGCGTTACTTCGGGATGTTTTGCTTGATAAGCGCTCATGCTACACCCCCATAAAAAAGCTTCCTTTTGCTCTTTGGACAATAAACTTAGGGGATTCCACTGACCGCGATATACCACATATCCCCACCAGAAAGCATCTACTCCATCTTTGGGTAAAGTAGTTTTAGGACAAGTTGCTGCATTATCCTCATGTTCTTGCATGCATAATTTGCAATACCAAGAAGCGCTCAAACTTGCACAACTTATACAACTTATTATACTTGTGGTTATAAATGTCATACTTTTCAACAATCTATTCATATATTTATTTTAGGATACAAAATATGGTATGACAATTATATTTTTTGAAAAAAACATTTTCTAAATCTTAGATCCTGTCATCCTATAACAGCATGCGCAATGAAGTTGTAGAAGTTATCATTAAGAATATGGTTACAACCTCCAAAGGTGTTGCTTTATTTTTAGGGAACAGTGAAAAGACATTTATTATCTATGTGGATCTCTTGATGGGGGAACAAATTACGTCCTATCAACAGGTCCGCAATGTAACGAGGCCTTTAACTTACGATTTTATTCGCAACTTGTGTTTTGGATTCGATATTGACGTACAATGCGTCGTCATCACGGATATGAAAGAGGGTATATTTTTTGCGCGTGTTTTGCTAAAACAGAAACATGAGGGGATTGTTAAAATTGTTGAATTGGATTCAAGGCCAAGTGACGCAATTTTACTGGCATTAACGCATAAAAGACCCCTATGGGTGGATCGTCGTTTATTTCAAGATTTACCGGATGCCAAGGATTTGGCAAAAAATTGGACAAAAGGTTAAATGGCCCATTGCTTCCCTCAGGGCGGTATTGCATTGGCCCCCATGCGGCATTTAACCCAGGGACCCTTCTGGCAAATATTAAATCAGTACGGTGCACCCGATGTGTACGTAAGTGAATTCGTACGTGTACATAAAAATTTTACCCTCAATCCTCACCAAATTGAAGACAATTTAGCCTATGCGGGCAAATGTCCACTGTGGATACAATTAATGGGAAATGATCCGGATGCCCTGTTGAGGAATGCAGAAATTTTACAAAAATATCCCATTGCAGGCATTGATTTTAACGTAGGGTGTCCGGTACCAAAAATTTATAAAAAGCAAACGGGTGGGGGACTTTTGAGAGATTTGCCTCTTTTGAAAACATTAATTGGCTCACTGCGGGCAGGTTGTTCAAAGCCTTTGAGTGTAAAAATGCGAATTGGCTTTGAACATACGGAGAATTTCGAAAAAATTTTAGATATTTTGCACGAAGTGCAGGTGGATTCCATTACCATTCACGCACGTACCGTGAAAGACCGCTATGGAGGACCAATTCGGTACAACTTTATCCGACGTGCTGTAGAAAAATTACCCATTCCCATCATTGCCAATGGAGACATCAATACACTCGATGATATAAAACACGTTTTGGGTTTTACCCGATGTTGGGGGACCATGCTGGGACGAGCCGCCATACGTAATCCATGGATTTTTTCCCAGTGGCATAGCCAAAATAAAGGCCAACCCATCGATTACCCGCGTTATAAACACGTATTTGAATACCTGCAAAAAATCGACAAGGCCTTTAGGTCAAATGGAAATACCAATAGATTAGGACTTTTAAAGAACTTTTGCCAATACATAGGTCTCGCCGTAGACGCAGATGGAGATTTTTTAAGCCAGATTTTAAAGAGTCCCACAGAGGCTGAATTTTGGGTAAGATGTGAACAAAGATTACTCAAGGGCCTGCAAGGAGAAAAGGTATTTCTGGGAGAAATTGTGCAAACCGGCAAAGCATTTAAAGCATTGTAAAAAAAATTGCGCTTGCGTGGGATGGGCATGCCGATTGTTTTTCAGGCACTTTCTGCTCGCTTCATAAGTTAAAATGCCATTTATTACAGAACGGTAAGTATGAAATTTCCAGACAACGTGATGCGTTCGGTCCTATTAAAAAGACAGTTGTTATCCGGTGTGGAAGACGAAAGGAGCGTTTACCTTGTGACACTTTCCGTTCCAAATGAAAATTGTATATTTGAACCGGGCGATGTTGTATTTATTTATCCTCAAAATAATGCAATATTTGTTGAAAAACTGCTTGCCCTAATGCAATTGCCTGGCGAAGAGCCCATTGTGGATGCCGATACAAAACAGATATTGACCTTATACGAAGCCCTGAGTTCTCATTTTGAATTACTGTTAAAACCGAGTATATTTGCTACCTTGCCCAGTCGCGATGGGGGCGATTTTTGGATGGCCCTAACAAGTTTGAAAAATCGATGCAGAACGGACTTCTCGGCAGCCCTGTTATGCAGTTGGTTAAAACCTATGCGACCCCGCGCCTATTCGATTGCTTCTGCGTATATGCAAAATCCGCACGTGATGGAACTCATCGTAGGATTGCTTACGTTTAAAAACGTTGAAGGGGGCATTGGTGAGGGTCTGTCGAGCGGATTTTTGTGCAAGAGACTGCGTATAAACGAATCCCTAAAGATTTACGTCAAGTCCTCTCATTTTAAGTTACCTGTGGATGATACAAAACCTGTCATTATGGTGGGGCCGGGAACAGGTATTGCACCTTTTAAGGCGTTTCTAGAGGCAAGACTCTTATCGAAAGCAACCGGACATAATTGGTTATTTTTTGGAGGTCGGCACCGTGATGTTGACTTTATCCTTGAAGATTTTATCACCTACTGCCAACGAGAAAACGTACTCACACGGTTGGATTTGGCATTTTCGCGAGACCAAGAACATAAAGTGTACGTCCAACATAAGATGATGGAAAACGCAAGTGTTCTGTGGGAATGGTTGCAAAAAGGTGCTTATTTTTACATCTGTGGAGAAGCTAAGTCGATGGCCAAAGATGTTGAGTCAACACTCCTTAAAATTATCGAAAATTGTGGCCATTTGAACCGTACGCAAGCCGAAGATTTACTAAAAATGTTAAAAAATACAAGACGGTACCAAAAAGATGTATATTGAGGGTTCTCCAATGTTACCTCTATACAAAAGCGATTTGGCTATAAAAATTTTCTAAACTCCATCATCGTCGAAACAAACACCTCTCTCATGATCCCGTAAGCGATACTTATAAGCACCCTCTAAAAAACGGTTATGGATGAAACATTTTTAATTGGAACAAGAAACCTCTGTAAGATTTATTTGCAACAATATCTTTACCAATCTTTCCCAAAACAATGTTGTTGATGCCCATTAAAAATAGATTACTTTAGTTACTCTGATATTTCACATAGAAGCAACATTAGAGAAATCCACAGGACAACCCTTGGCAAAGGCGTACCTACTTGTTGCCTGAGATTCTCTGCCCTCACCTCTCCGTACTCCGTATCCTTCACATTTAGCATCAACCCCACATCAAATGCCCCTCTGGCCTAAATACGAAGGCTTGGTATAGGCAATATTTCGAAAAATCTATATAATGTTTCCCGAAAAGTTATCGGGAATTCAAAGAAGAACCCCTACTTTTTCAGAAAGTAGGGGTTCGCTAGAAAAGGTATGTGAGTTAAAGCGTATAATAACACTCAACGTATAGAAGTCTCGGATTGCCTCTTTGACTTCTATGCGCTTTCTTAAACTAGACTTAAAAGTGTGGGAATTTTCTCACTTAATTCCATGAGGAATAGTAATACTCCTATGGTATATCTTCTTCAGTGTTGTAAGTTTGGCCTGTCTTCTTATCAATCCACTGACGGCCGTCGAAATAAGCACCTTTTATGCAAGCCCGTGTTTTTGAGTAAGAGTGCCCATATACAAAACGACCATGAAGTAATTGGACTACTGCAATCTTCAAATCCTTCTCCTCAGGGTAACCCGTAGCGAAGTATTCAAAATAACCCCTTGCAGTTGAAAGGCGTGAGTGTACCTTGTAAACTAAATGACCATTGGCTAGCTGACCTACTGACTCTATGGGCTGACCCTTGGGGTCGAAAATTTTATCCACTCCGTCTGACCATATATCATGACTAATCGAATATAACCACCGCCCTGCGATTTTTTTAACTTGTCTGCCATCTTCTGTCCCGTAATTTCCATCCATATCATAAATAGAATTACCGTCAAGCATACGGCCTACCACCGGATTTATAGAAGGCTTTGGCCTACCTGGGTTTGGATCTTCTTTTTGTGGTTGAGCATATGTTTGACGCTGTTCTATTAAATATTTGATAATTGCCTCCCGATCGTCCGCATCCACATCCTGTTCCCAACCATCGTGTCTAGAGCCGTCCGACGTCCTTCCAGTTACGGGACAAACTCGACCTCTATGTTCCATCTGACAATCAGCACAATGCCAGGCATTCAAAGTAATTGCACCCATCAAACCTACCGTCACTAGGCTTGTTTTTATAAATTTATTCATTATTTTGTTCATTTTGTTTTATCTCCTTTAGTTTAAAGTTAAATGACACAAAATTATGGATAATTTACTCTTAGGTAAGTGTATTGGGGGCTTTTTTAAAATAAAGCTGTAATGAATTTATCCGGATCTAAAAATATCATTGCTTTGAGCAGCATATTGACTTTTACCCAATTTTTGCGCACATAAAAAAGTCCCAACAAATCTTTCCATTCGACCTAGAGATGCCTTTTAACGTAGTTAAAGGCAAAGTAGGTAGGTGTTTTTGTCTTAAAACCCAATGCACTTACTTGCATTTTTCAATTTCCAAAGCAGAAAACTTGACCTTTTAACGACTCGCAATACTTTTAAAGCGATGCTTTTTAGAATACTGCAGCAACGTCTTGACCCTTTGTGGAATGGACACTACTTGTTGGCAGATACTCGAAAACATCAGCTACATCTGTTTACAGTACATCCATTGGGCTTTGCCTTTCGAAAAACTTACCTATTTTCTTCCAGCAGAGCTCCACAAAGTTGCGTGTATAATAGCTTGGGTACGCCGTATGGACTGCATCGAATTTGTGAAAAAATAGGCGATGCGGTTCCCTTGCACGGAGTTTTTAAACGCAGGCACTTCACGGGAGTAATTTGCCCACCTGCAACTCACAAATCTGCATGCGGATTCATTACGACACGCATCCTACGCCTTCAGGGACTTGAAATCGCCAAAAATCGCGGATACAACGCACAAAAATTTTGTTGCGATACCTACAAACGCACCGTTTATATTCATGGAACCAATCTAGAAAATTTCATCCCCCAACCCCTTTCTCATGGATGCATTTTATTATCCAATGCAGATATGCTCGACTTATTTGATACCATCTACGAAGGAGATTATCTTTACATTACGCCTCCTCATGGAACGATACACAGTCCTCTTGCATGAAACGCGTTTTCTTAAAAAAATGACCTGCCTACATTTGGCCGTAACGATGCATTATTAAAATCAACATGCCAACCTTCAATTACCTAAACTCAACAATAGGATTCGTTAAGGATAAATCGATGCGCAATAACTGCGAACGCTGCGAGGATGTCAACGCGTACAAAACACCCTTCAATTTCCTCATTTGCGCATTAACATCAGTACAATTAAAAATAAGATGCTGATCGTGAGACGTTTTCAAATCTACTTGCAACCACTTTTCTTCCAACAATGGATCAAAATTTTTTAACGAAATTTGAACAATGGTCGCGTAAACATCCGGATGCTGACGCATCAATTCGACCCATAATGTATAAATTCTATTAAATTTAAGAATTTGTCCCTCTTGGATGATCTGTACCGTTACATCGGATAGGGTGGGCAAAGTTTTTATACCATACTTTGTGTACGCTACGGGTGTAAACAATTTACCTTCGGCAGAAATTAATCGAACGCAACGCTTACCTTGCGTGGACACAAAAAGTTTAGCCACAGGTTTGAGTTCCTTGATTTCAATGGCTAGGGTATCCGGAAATTTCCGTGTGATGACCGCAGAAGCTACTTGCGAATAAGTCTCCAACTGAGTTTTTATGTACCCAAGATCAATGTGCATAAGATCCTTCCCTAATGGAATGGACACGTGTCTCCTCAGCCAATTTTCTGATAAAACTCCATCGGAAGTAAAAATGATCTTTCGTAAAGGCTGAGGACATAAAAGTGGTTTGTGAAAATGGGCACACCATTTAAAGGCAATTACCAATAGAGAACTTACCGCAACCAAAATGAAAAATTTACTCAAAAACCCCTTACAACGAGCTTTGGTTAACTGTGCATCCTGTTGCAAACTACGCCACGAATGATCTTTTTTACTTAACGCCATCTATTTCAATAAATTACACAACTGGTTGCGTTCAATTGCTCCATGGATAATACGTTGCAAGACTTCATCAAAACTCATTCCACAACAGGCAGCACTTTTTGGAAACAAACTTTGATTCGTCATTCCAGGAATTGTATTCATTTCCAAAAACCAAATACTTCCATCGTCTTCCAACAAAAAATCTGCCCTAGAAAAATCAAGGCAATGCGCCCTTTTAAAAAATTCACCCCCAATAGCGCGTACTTTTTGAGACGTAGCCGCATCTACGGGAGCCGGAAACAAGTAATCGCAAGCGCCCGCCGTATACTTATTTTTAAAATCGTAAAAGCCAACTTTGGGTCGAATTTCGACGACTCCCAAAGGTTCACCTTGCAAGATTCCCACCGTTAACTCTCTCCCAAAAACACATCGTTCTACCATCCAATTCCCACTTTTAACAGTTCCCCAAATACGCTGCAATACCTGAAAACTTTCACATAGGTGAACCCCAATGCTGCTTCCCTTATCCGTTGGCTTTAAAACGAATGTTTCACTTTTTAACACTGCCTTCAAATGCGTTTCGTCCAGCGCCTCACCTGCAACCAGATCTACGGCGGGTAACACGGGGATGCCCCATCGACCCGCCACTCGCTTACTTTTCATTTTATCTATGCACAAACGACTCGCTTTGGACCCACTACCCACCATGGCGTACCCCCCCTGTTCCAATAAATATTGTAAACGACCGTCTTCACCAAAATCCCCGTGGATTAACGGAAAAATCAAGTCCTTGTGAAGCCTTAAATGCACGGGTAACTCATTGGAATCTAACCGAATGGATCGAACGTTAAAAAACTGCTTCAAATGATCAATCGTTGGTTCGGCCGATTTGAGTGAAACTTCTCTTTCTTCACCCTCTCCGCCAAATAAAATAACCACTTCCAAATCGCACGTCATAAAACACTCTCCCAGTTTTTACCTAAAATTCTTACTTCGGGAACAAGCACTTGACCGGTTTTTTGAATGACGATGGACCTAATTTTGGATACCAATTCAACAACGTGGTAAAATGTGGCCGTACCATCGTTCAAAATGAAATTCGCGTGTTTAGGCGACACAAACGCTCCCCCTACCCGCATTCCCTTCAGTCCCAATTGATCCAGCAATTTTCCGGTAGATTCACCCATTGTATTTTTAAAAAAACAGCCCAAACTGATACCTTTAGGTTGTGAAACCGCACGCTGTGCACGTATGCATTGCCTCTTCGCTTTTATTGTTTGCGGCTCACATGCGTATCCTTTGACAACAACGCTCAAGGCGATTTTCCCCTCCAAGCTCGTGCACGTACGGTAATCCGTTTGAACGTCACCGCGTTGCAATGATTCCACTTCTCCGCGTTCATTCATAACTTCAATCGACGCAACACATTCCCAGATGCCTTTCAAATTTGTTCCGGCGTTCATCTGCAAAGCTCCTCCGACCGTTCCAGGAATCCCGTCTAAAAATTCAAATCCACCTATGCCATTGCTTTGCATAAAGTTAAGCATTTTACCCAGCGTACATCCCGCCCCTACTCGAACACATGCGAGATCTAGCGGAACAAGGGTGGTCCATAGGGGATCTGACAATTGTAGAACAATCCCATCGTATCGCGTATGCGGCATAAGCACGTTCGATCCCCTTCCCAAAATATACCAGGGAATTCCTAAATTTCTTGAAGCCAACACAAGTGAACGTAGCCCAAACAAAGTTTTTGGAGCACAAAAAAATAACCCTTCGCCCCCCATGCAAAAAGTAGATTTTTTATCTAAACGAGCGTATACCCTTATGCACTCTTTTGAATTCTCTTCCAAATAATCTCTCCACAAACTCACCAATCTTTTTACCCAGTCATGGGCATAAGCATCGATGTTCCCTGCACCAATAAACGAAATCGTTTTCTGATCGTGCGACATAAAAAAAGCATCCGGTAACAAAGTTTCCAACTTTTGTGCCAACGGCATCTGCGATAATATAATATCCCTGGAAAACAACACTTCATCTTCAAATGCACGGTAGGTTTCACCTAAAAAAACGTGCGGATAGGTTTTTAAAATACGGATAAAATCGAGATAAAACAAGCGCATTCGAGAACTTCGATGCGGTTCAAAGGCAACCCACTGTTCTCCCGTAAAAAATTTCTTCACATATTCCAAGTAGGCCTCCAATTCGGTCGGATGATGCGCATAATCGCTTAATACGCATACGCGTTCCGTTTTCAACAAAATTTCCTGACGACGTTGAATGCCTGGAAAAGATTTGATTGCGAAATCACCCACTGCGCTTTCGGTGATCAAGTAAAAAGCGCTCAGGGCCATTAAAACATTGGTCGGATTAAAAATGTTTTCCTTGGCATATTCTTTTTGAAAATTATCCCTTAAGCAACTAAAAATGAATGACTTGCTCTTTTCGGTAATGGAAAAATCACGCCCCAATTGAAATACAGGGATCTTGGGCAAAGGGGCCCCAGCAATACTCTCTGGCATCATTACCCAAGATTGTGTACGTTGGCACAATCGATGTAGGGCTGATTTGTAAGCATCGCCGGTTGGATAGTAATTTGAATGATCCAAATCATTGTTTAAAACAAGTGTTGCCGTTGGAGAAAATTCCCCAATGGTCCCATCGCTCTCATCCACTTCCACAAGATTCCACATCGCGCTTGAATCGTAGTCCCCCATTGGATAACAGGCGGTTTGATACCGTGCTCCCAGTAAATAATTTACGGCAATTCCAGCTTGTTTAAAAAAATGGACCAAATAGGCCGTAGTGCTCGATTTTCCATGACTACCTACGATGGCTAAAACATTGGCATTTTTTAACCATTGTGCTAAAAAACTACCTCGGCGTGCAACCGGCCATTGGCGCCGGATCGCCGTCTGTATTAGAGGATGTTTTACCGGAACCGCGGAAGAATAAATCAACGAACCCTCATTTTCAGGTAAAACATGCGTCCACACGAAACCGTTTCGTTGCAGCTGATTCACACGTGCCACCGTAACGCAGTCATCCCATCCATATATTTGATATCCTTGCTGCTGCAAATATAAGCCCAAGGATTCCATACCCATCCCCCCTAGGCCCAATAAAAAAATGCTTTTTTGCAATCCAATCTCTCCTCTATATAATTCCCCACCAAATTAGTGTTAAAAAGGTGTTATAGGCAAGATTTTTTAGCCTAGGAAAATGTTGTATACACTTTTGGGATATTTTTTACTAACTCGCATAAGATGTTGCCAGATACTAATACGGAAGATTTTTCTACATTGTAAAAAAATTTTTGAAAATTTTTTCACATACCGTACGAGACTCTCAAAGACTTTTTGAAAATTTACGAATGATGTTGAACGAGATAACACCATCGCGTAATTTTTTCGCAGAAAAAACTTCCACTATTCTTTTTTACGACTGCAAAAATTTCCTTACGACTGGTGTTTTTCTTGCTACTAGTTACTATTAACATAACCCTACAGATACCTATGTCATTCAAACATATATTCCTCCTCAATATGCATCTTTTGTATGTTCATACAGAATATCATTCAGTCCCTCGACAAATTGAAAGCAACTATTCCATTTTATGCGTCTGTTCTCAAAAATTTGAACGCAATGCAATCTTTCGGCAGTTATACAGACTTCCCGATTGTAAAGCCTTAAAGAAGAAACAATACAACGATATAACCGTACACTATTTTTTTTACAGAGGTCACCATATAGCCGTAGCCGTTACCGGTAAGAATATTTTATCAACATCGCAACGATTGTCTAAACTACTTCTTCTGTTTCCAAACGTCGAAAAAGTGTTCTTTGTGGGTATTGGCGGAAGCTTAAATCCAAATTTAGAACCGGGAGATGTATGCATTCCAGAAAAATGGGCCTTTCATACTGCAGGGTATATTTACAATAAAAAATCGGATGGAACGCACGCTCGGCGCTATGAACAAGAATTTCCGAATTATAAGGACTTTTACCCTAGTTCTACGGAGATAGGCGTTGACTCAAATGATGAAATCATTCGTACCCAATTCCTAACATGCCCGAACTCGTTATTCACCGCAGTCCAAACTATCTTACGATCGACAAGTCCTGGCCACGACTTTACCATGTGGATTGGAGGCAGTGGCGTCAGTGGTACTGTATTCGTTGACAGTGACACATACAGGCAATATCTAGTTAAAACTTATGGTGCTTCGGTAGTCGATATGGAGTCTTTTGCGGTTGCCCTCATCTGCCACGATTTCCAAAAATTCTTCTGCGTCATCCGCGGTATCAGCGACTTAGCCGGGAATCGCGAACATAGCAATTCGGAAAATGCCATTGACACTTACAGAGATATGGCCGCTAACAATGCTGCCATAACCTTTACGGATATTCTAAGGTCTATTGAATTATCTAAAAGAAATCATCAAAAAATACCTTTAACCCTTATTCAAAAACTCTTATTCCCACCTAAAAATCCAGAATGCACCATACAAAACATACCTCATGCACCCAAAGTAAATGCTTGTTTTTAATAAACAAACAGGGCAAATAAAAATGGCAAAACGTAGCACTAAACTAAAAATATTCATCAAAAAGCCTACGCATATACTCCAAGACCTAAAAGTCTCCTAGATGCCAAATTTTCAGAAGACAATTTGTCGATCCAAATGTAAAAATTTACAACTAGCCAACTGCATTTTCAACTTCCAAATCGATGAGTCTTTTTAATTCGACGCTGTACTCAAGGGGGAACATGCGTACCAAGTCGTTGACGAAGCCATTGACGCTTAAGCTCATAGCCTCCGAACGTTTTAAACCACGCTGTTGTAGGTAAAAAAGTTTTTCTTCATCGATGCAGGCGATACTGGCCTCATGCCGAACATTGTGGGAATCTCCGGAGATTTCAAGTGTTGGGAAGGTGCCCGTAGGGCTGGTTTCACCGAGCAACAAAGAATGGCATTCCGTGCTATTTTTGCAATGTTCTAACCCAGGTTGTACGTACACTTGACCTCGATAGCCTGCCCATCCTTGTCCAATCGAAATAGATTTGGAAACAATGTTAGAGGATGTTTCGTCGGCCAAATGCAGTACACGCGCTCCCGTATCCTGCCTTTGTCCGTCGTGTGCCAAAGCAATCGATAACACTTCGCCTCGCGCTTTTCTTCCTTTTAATATAAGACCCGGATACTTAACCGTTATGCGAGAACCTATATTGCAATCGATCCATCGAAGCTCCGCCTCTTCTTCCACCCAACCCCGTTTGGTAACTAAATTAAGCACGTTGGATGACCAATTTTGTACCGTAATGTACTGCAGCTTTGCTCCCTTCTTAACCACCAATTCGACAACGGCGGAATGTAGGTTTTGCGTATCAAATGCGGGTGCCGTACAGCCTTCCATGTACGTCAATTCGGCCCCTTCGTCCACCACAATAAGCGTGCGTTCAAATTGGCCCGAACGTTCCGAATTGATTCTAAAATAAGCTTGCAAAGGTTGTTGTACTTTAACACCCTTTGGAACGTAGATAAAGCTTCCTCCGCTGAAAACGGCACTGTTGAGCGCAGAAAATTTATTATCGTGAACGGGAACTATCTTGGCAAAATAAGGTTCAAATATTTCCGGATATTGACGTAACCCCTCCGTTGAATCCACAAACACAACTCCCTGTTGTTCCAAGTGCGTACGCATCTTCGCATAGGCAAATTCGCTGTCAAATTGAGCTTCCACACCTGCTAAAAAACGACGCTCTCGTTCTGGAATTCCCAATTTTTCAAACGTTTGCTTAATATTTGTCGGGACTTCTTCCCAAGCTTTTCTTACGTTTCTACTTTCGGCTAAATAATAGCTTAAATGTTGATAATCAATATCATTTAACCAAGTTGGTAACCAGGTCGGAATAGTCTTTGAATAAAACACTTTCAAAGCGTTTAGACGAAATTGTAACCAGGCATCCGATTCCTTTTTTGCTTCTACCATGTAGCGAATGGTACCTTCGTTAAGACCTTCACCCGCATCGAATGCATAAGGCGTTTTTACGGCCTCCTGTTTCATCTTTATTACATCTAATTCCTTCAAGGTCATGATGTTTCAATTTTCGTTAAAACCGAACTTTT
>JAIRKR010000004.1 GCA_031260015.1 Puniceicoccales bacterium | reverse complement strand
TCTTTACAAGAATGCTACCCCAGGTAGCATTCTTGCTTTTTTCCTTTTATATCAAAATGAAAAACGATAATGTTTTCTAAGATAAACCCCCTACGGGGATCGTTCAAGGTAGATCCTATCATAACCAGCTCATTAAGGGATATGCTCGATTCAGTGATCCTAGTATAAGATTAAGCAGTGAAATTGGCAAAAAAATCCGAACGTTTCGTATCTCTTGCCACAATCGAAAATACTCAGGTTGCAACGAGGGGAATCAACAGTGGGTTCACCTTAGGGCAAAATTGGGGCAAAAGCCAAGGTTGGGGGTGATAAAATCGTTTGTTGCGGACTCAGACTGGCAAGTAAGATTTGTGTGGTCCGTCTATCGAATTTTCTGGAGGATGAGATCGTAAAGCACACGCAAGTCATGGGTGGATACGGATTAGATTTTATTCCGCGTTACCTATTCATGAAATTATAGGCCATTGCAAAAATTACCGTATAACTCAGTCATGCTTCATCGACATTCACTATACATTAGACATTGTTTTGTTCCTCGTCCTATTGCATTGTTCCAAGAGATATCCAAAAACTGAATTGCGGGCTTAGGTAAACATCAATAAAGCCTTATTTTGCCTACTCATCTAACTTCTTGGAAGGACCCACCGTTTACTGAAGCTTAAGACCATTAAGATTATCGGTGTTCAAATGTACCAAGGACTTAGGCCACTTAAAGCACGAGTGGAGGTGTTAGTAGATTTTATATCTTATTACATATTATGACGCGTTGACTATTCGTGGCGTTGCAGTAACTTCAAAGGTTGTTGCATTGCAAGGTACGGGAACACATATATTGCTGCTGCTACATGTATTGCCACGTTCAACTACCTATGGGAGTGTTGTGGAATGCTATTGTCGCATCATTTTACCTTCTCCAATAGAAACTAATGTACCTTTCGAATACAGCTTGAGATGTATGTAAACATAAAATGTCGACTAACATTTTTCAGACACCTCTTGGGCTTGCAAACGTTCTTTTAACGTTGTTTGTCGCAGGGTGCTGTCTTGCGTCCTCACGGCAATGCTGTAGGCCTTGGGGTCTCCGACAATGAATACTTTTTTACGACCTCGAGTTAGGGCCGTATACAATAAGTTACGCTTGAGCATCACAAAATGCTGTGTCAAGAGTGGGATGACCACTATGGGAAACTCACTCCCTTGCGATTTATGAATGCTGATGGCGTACGCCAGCTTTAAATCTAAACAGTCCATACGTTCCATTACCTGTGCTTCGTCATTAAATTGAACAAGTAGATTTTCATCTTCCAAATTGACGTCTTTAATAACCCCTAAATCGCCATTGAAGATATTCTTTTCGTAATTGTTTTTCAATTGAATCACCTTATCGCCCAGCGAAAACGTTTGTCCACCTACTTTTAAAGTAGGCCGATGTATGCCCAATTTTTGTTGAAAAGTGGCGTTGATATTCTCAATACCCAACTGGCCTCGATGCATGGGAACCAATACTTGAATATCTTTTATGGGATCCACACGAGCGTATTTAGGCAGTTGCTCCCAACACAGCTTTTCTAATACTTTGAGGGCGCTACTGGGGGTATCCACGCCTATAAAGTGGAAATCCTCCTCTAAATTCAATTCGCCATCGGGTAAACGAATGGGCGATTCCAGTACACGGTTGCCCGCTAAAACGGCATGGGCTGTCGAAACAATGGAACTTTTATCTCCCTGACGAAAAATTTCTTTCAAAAATTCGACATGAAAATAGGGACTTTGCAGAAAATCATTCAATACGTTGCCGGGACCTACGGAAGGTAATTGATAAATGTCGCCCACCAGCAAAACGTGCGCTGCGTCGGGCAGTGCACGCAGTAAGGCCTGCGTCAAAGGGACATCCAACATGCTGGCTTCATCTAAAATAAGATAATCGATGGGTATACAATTATTTTCGTCGTAGGAAAAATGTCCTATGGAAGGTTCATATTTTAAAGTACGATGTACCGTCTTCGCTTCATGGCCCGTTGTTTCGGTCATCCGTTGTGCAGCGCGTCCCGTAGGGGCCGCCAAACATAGACGTACGTGTTTTGCGTTCAAAACCTCCACAAGTGCCCGAAGCAGTGTCGTTTTCCCCGTTCCCGGACCTCCCGTTAAAATGGAAAGCTTGGATCTTAGAATCGAGCGTAGCGCGTCCTTCTGCGTTGCCGACCATACAATACCAAGACGTTCTTCAGACCACCGTAAGGCCTTATCCAATTGAATGTCGGGTAAAGATGCTTTTGCCTTCCATAAACGACGAATGTGTTTAGCAATAATTGCTTCCGCGATGGCCATGCGAGGTCTTTGCAGCAGTTGAGCGGCGGGATATTCCGATAAAATGTTTTCGGACAACAATGCTCTAAGTCTTTCTTCCACTTTCCCGGCAGGCACCTCTAATAACTCTGACGTTGTTCGGATTAGGCACTCTTTCCTACATCCCGTGTTGCCATCGCCCTCGGATTCCGAAAAAATATAGTCGATACCCGCATCCAGACGAAACGCAGCATCGTTGGCAAGCCCAAAATTTAAAGCAATCTTATCGGCCGATTTAAATCCTATGCCTTCAATTGTTTGCGCAATGACGTACGGATTTTTTTTAACAACGGTCTGCGTATCGGCTCCGTAGTGTTGAAATAGACGTAAACACTGCACATTGGTAAATCCATACGTCTGCAAAAAAATCATCGTATCCCGAATGATTTTCTGTTCGTCCCAAGCTTTTTTTATACTCTGAGCACGCTTGGATCCAATACCCGGAACATCCATTAAACGTACCCATGCACCATTTAAGACTTCGAACGTTTGTGTTCCAAAAAAATCAACAATCTTACCCGCGTAGATTTTACCAATACCGTGGATCAAACCACTGCTCAAATATTGGCGAATGCCGTGAACATCCGAAGGCAGTTGTGATTCAAATTGAATGCATTGAAATTGTTTTCCATATTGAGAATGCTCTGTCCAAGAACCTTTGACCACCAAAGTCTCTCCACATTGAACCGATGGAAAATTCCCCGTAATGGTAATGGTTTCTTTTTTTTCATCTAAATAAAGCAATCCCACCGTATACCCATTTTCCTGATTTGAAAACAGGATGCGCTTCAATACTCCCTTTAAAGATACACTGCCTTCGGGAACGTTCTGCAAAGGCACATGTGTCTCAAATAAAGAAAACTGCATATTGGCGAATTATCGAATCCAACGTGCAATATGACGAATATACAATTTGGGTTCAGAGGGTAATTCTACCGTATCGCCAACCGATTTACCCAGCAATTGAACAGCCCGCGGTGTCTGATAAGACAATATATTTTTCTTTGGCTCTCCATCCCAGGCACCTAAAATTGTATATTTTATATCTTTGCCTTTTGGATCCGACAAAGTAACGACCGTACCAATGCCCACTTTGTCCAGGCTTACGTCGTCGAAGTTAATTACCTGCGCCCGGGACAAATCTTTTTCTATTTGCAATTTACGCGCCAACAGCACCTCCTGCTCTTGACGTGCCATCTTGTATTCAGAATTTTCTCGTAAATCGCCAAGTTCGCGAGCGGCCGCAATGGCAGCTTTATTGGAGGGAATTTTTTCCGTGATCAACAATTCATACTCTTTACGAATGGCATCTAAACTTTCCTGCGACACCAGCAAACGCTCTTCCCGCATTACGCTTTCTTTTGTTTCGGTTAAGCTTTGCAATTCTGGAAAAACACGAATAAAACGAGCCATCAGAGAGCGTTTCTTCAAAGTATCAAACCCTTGATTCAAGAGCAGATTGTGAGCCAAATCTCTTGCCAAACTTACGTGAGCCCCTTGCAATAGCGCGCCAATTAAATCGTGATCTTCGTTGACGGCTTCGGCCAACGGTATACGACGTCCCGGATGAATATTCAATGCATCGCCGTCGGTAGCCTGAAATATCGCACTCAGCAGACGTGGGGTCAGTAGACCCGATAATAGGTTGTTGTAACGAGGCATTGAACGATGTTTGATGATCCAAATAAGTACTGGGCTTTTTAAAGACTGCTCCTGTAACCACTTCTCCAAAGTTTCCTTCAACAACGGTTCACATTCCCTTTCCAGTAAAAAGTTAATGCATTCTGCCATCAAACGACCGCTACTGTATCTCAGTAGTTGTAAAATAATGTGTTTCCATTCTTCAGGCCGTGTATACGTACGCGTCAGCAAATCTAAAAAACGAGGATAATAGACGTGTGGCAAAGCGGCTGCTAACTCGGACAAATTTTCTGTTTCTAAAATAATAGATTGTGACGTGGGCTGCAAGTCTTCGACATTTTCTCGCAAATAACGTGCTAAATCATTTCTCACCCAACATCCTTCCAAACGTTCTGCCTGCGTCAACTGCCGAGCATGTTGAATTGCTTTTGTCAAATCACCCAAAATTTGAGGTAAATCGTTACGAATGACGTCTATGCTATCCGCCAATTGGTATAATTTTGCCCCCAAGGCAATCTTTTCCAGGGGTCTACGCGTTAAATAAAATTCCTCTAAAATTTCTTGTTCCGGTAAAATGGGCTCCTCCCGAAGTTGATATAAATCATCATTTTTCTTGGGAACTGCAATACGCGGATCCTTTATCATTGCCTTTTGAACTTGTCCCCACCACTTTTTAAACTGACTTTCCGTCAAAATAGGCGATAGGACGTGCATGAGTAACCACTTCAATTCCAATTTTGAGGCAGAAAAATTCTGGCAATTTTTCAACACCCGAATGACTAGGTCGCACGGACACTTTGTTGCGAGTATACGAATTTCTTCCGGCTGTTTTCGCGCTTCCACCAGGACGTGATTTTCGTCAACAAAATTCAATTTTTGGATACAAAAAATAGGATCCATTGCACGACTCTCATCTTGATTTTCAAAATCAATCATCACGCGATTACGGATTGCATCGTAACATTTTATGCAACCTACCCCCCAGCTGTGATGCCAACAGTAAGCTCCCGGTTTGAGTGCTTCAAAAGCTTGGCGTTTGGATCTTAGTTGAGGATTTTGTTCCAGAATTAAATCGATTACTTCTTTATTCATGGCAATGTCGAAAAAGTAGGGTGTTTCTAAATAAAATGCAAGCTTATAGAAAGATTCTCCACGAAAATAGACAACATTAACCCTACTTTTTCGCGATACAAATGGCCAATGCACACTCGTCTGGATGAAATAGCATCAATGGGTAATTGGCACGTGATGTAAACGCTTAAAAATCAGATTATTTTTTTACATGGGTGTGTTGTCCTAATGCCATTCATTTCTTACAACATATTTGTTCAGACCAAACGTTGTTAAAATATTTTTAAATACCCGCCGAACCTTTTATCGCTTATGAAAAAACTGTTCCGTCCTACTTTGAAAAATTACAGATCCGCCACCATGTGCGCACGTTTCTTATTTTATGTCAAACTTACCGCTACAATCCTCTTTGCGCTTTTCTTATGCGGGCCAAAAAATCTTGCGCGTTGTAATTGGCAGTTTCCATTAAAAAAAGCACCAAACTTCTTCTGGAAATCTGATAAGATTTTCTCTTTTCTTTTCCTTTTTTTGCCTTTCCATTAAAGGCATGTCCTAAAATTTTTTGATTGTCAAAACAGTCGCGTATGTATTGATCACTTTTCCCAAAAATAGCCGCCGCCTCTTTCGCACTGTACCATTGTTTGGAATCCGGTAGTAAAGATTCAAAAAAGCTGTAACTTGTTTGTTCATCCATAAGTATTTTTATGGCCCATAATTATACATGATATTATAGGCAAAAAAAGTTTTTTAACAATGAAATAAAACGGAATTCAATGCATTAAAGTTGAAAAACGTCATTGCTAACACAAGTTTTCGTGACTTTGAAGAAAATATAACAGTTGTTCGTTTTTATGAAAATTTTGTCCACCGTTTTTAAACGTAACGGCTGGAGATTTTATTTACAAAAATGCTTTCCCCGTGCGATGATATCTATCCACATGCAAAACTTAAATTTTTAAATAGAGGTCTTGAAGGCAAAACTACGCGTTTTTGCTTATTATTCCAACGCTTACCCTTAAGCGTTTTGCATTCCCACACATATGGATACCTATAAAAATCCAGACCGGCGAAAATGATACCGTCGACGTGTCTGGCAATTTTATCTATTGAAATATTCTGCACAACAACACCGCCGCCAGTACGCCGTAGAACAGTATCTTTTTAAAGAGATATTGTTTTTCGAAAAAAATGCACACAATGGTGAGAACAATAATCCCCGGATACAGCGCTTCAAGCGTAGGTGAAAGAAATTTAATAATTCCGTTAAAACCTGATAGCGATATCAAGAAGGACGTCAACGTTGTTGCAAACAGAAAGATATTAAACCCAGATTTGCGTTTTCTATTTATAAGGGAATCCATATACCGCGCGTACATTGCATTCAGAGGAGCTGCGCTCGTGAAGCAGGAAAACGTCATTATCACGGCAACAAAAATCGCGGAGTAATTTC
>JAIRKR010000027.1 GCA_031260015.1 Puniceicoccales bacterium | reverse complement strand
GTATTGATAGAAAGATACAATAACTTTGCAGTGAAGACCTCAATACCTCAAGACCTCACGACCTCAAGACCTCAAGACCTCAAGACCTCAAGACCTCAAGACCACAAGACCTCACATCGACAAAGCGCATAGTCGCAAACGTCATTCCGGAGCTGGAGGACTTCGGACAAAGCTTTGAATCCGGTCAAAAACCTGGACTGAACTTGGGTCTAAAACCGAGACAACGATTGGAATCGAGTCGAGGATTAGAACCCGAGCAAAGGTTAAAACCCGATCCGGGATCAGGACCGAGTCGAATCTTGGGAGCAGTCCAGAAGTGGGGATGGTGGAAGTCCTTCGGATGTTCGAGTTTATTTCAAAAATTTATACGGCTTTGCATAGCCTTCGGTGTGGTTTGCTTAACGAGGCCATTGGCCGCCTATAATCCGCCATTTAGTTACGTATCGCAGGTATTAAGAGGTTATTCATTGAACCATAGTTTGATGAGACAAAGTATTTGGTTTCAAATCCCAGTATCCGTTTGGGGGGCAGATTCAAAACTTTTAGACACGGTACGTCCTGGTTGTATGGTAGACTCAACAGGTACCTTATACTATATAGTACATTCATTCAATAATGGCTTTGCATGGTATCGTTTTGTTGTAGGGAAAATCACTCCTAATGGAACGCAAGCTTGGTATGAATTTGCATTGGATACGTCATGTATGGGCAATTATACTTTGTGGAAGAATAATATTGGTAATGAAACTAATCAGTATGCAAATGTAATTTGGGTAACCATGATGCCTTGCCTTGCCCAAGAAGCAAACGGCACATCAGACTATATTCATTTGGTTACGTATATGCCTCCCTCGCGTTGGTGGAATAATCATGGTTCTCCGGGGCCCGATACGGAAGGTATCATGTTGACGAAGATCAAAAAATCAGATTTGAGTGTGGCGGAAACAAAGTTTATAGCTGCTTATAAAGGGGAGGGTAACTACGCGGGACGTGGTTTACGTGCGGATGGATTTGGAGATTTCACCACTTTGATCTACAACCGCAATGTCTTTACCGCCGTCAACAACGTGAACGAGGCAAAAACAGTTGTTCTTTGGCCACATAAAAACAGCCACAACATTGCTACCTACGACGTAAATTCAAATTTGTCTCACAGACAGCTATTGCAGATAGATAATAATACTTTGGGGCAAGGCTTCTATGGCACATCTGAGCTTGGGCCCACCAATACGACCTGTTGGGAGCCACGTATAATAACATCGGATGGCTATTATTATGTTATGTGGTCATCGGGCTATACGCCTAGAGCGAGGAAAATGTATTTCAATTATTCTTATTGGGAGAACTCAATAAGTACCGATCAGATAGGTTATTTTGATACCAGTAGTAATACGGAAGCCGGCTGCAATTATCACAGTGATTTTGGTGTTATAAATGGTAAGTTTCTTACTTTAAGCATGACGAAGACTTCCCGGATTTGGACCGCATCCTACGTCAGTTGGAATACCTCCTACGTCGTCCTGGCTCTTTTTTATTACTCTATTCATGATAGCATCGGTAATTGTCCCACCGAAAACTGCATTGCCGTCTTCCCGGTAACGACCGGAACTCACGAAGAAACAGCTTCAGCCACCACCTTGTACAAAAATACCCACATGTTTGTCGTACATAACAATCACATCATCTACGCCTACTGCTATCCCGGAAAGAAAACGCATCTTGTCCTCGGTGTTGCCCGCTATGGATTAGATACGCGTGGCAACGTTCACCTCCTTACCAAACGGGAATTCGTGGACCAAAACGGCAACAGTTTTGGTGATTTAACGGATTGTTCACGCCTCCTCTTCATGGATGTCAAAAATGGCTACCTCTGGCTTGTCTTTTTTAATACGGGCCGCAGTGTCTACAGGGTTGTTTGCATCCCCGCCCAGGACGTCGTCAATAATGCCATCTAATCGTATCTAAGGATTTGCCCCTACGATGGTATAACTGCGTTTTGGGGTGATTTATGATAAGTTTTTGGGTGGCTCTTCCATCTTCCAATCGCATCTTCCCGTTTGAATCAACACGGCATTACTTGCACCATGTTTTAGCGAGCCTACCCTGTCAAACGGTTGTGCAATAGGTTTTCTTCCATCCATTCGTTTACATTACTCCAGGCGAAAACTTCAAGTAAATATCCGTCAAGGTTGGGAAGTAGCCTCGTGGTTAGATGTTTTCTTACGCCAATTGCCTGACGCTACTTCTAGGGATTATAAAAGCAAGATCATATGAGATAACCGTCTTTACTCACGCCTACGTAAATATCCCTTGTTCAGTTTGTGGGATGTTCCAATTGTAGATCTCGCTGCGGTACCTGCATTGAAATTGCCCGCCAACCCTTGGCGGTTAATTGTCGTCCCTGGGGTGTTCTTTGCAAATATCCTTCTTTTTCGTCCGTCAAACTGTATTTGTGGAGATAATCGGTTTACAAACATGTTGCGTTCATAAAAGGTACGTAACAACGCGTAGAGGTACGCTGTTCAACCTATTTTGTGGTTATAGGATTTTTTAAAATGTGCAGCTGCCGTAGGGTAAAAACATTTGTGTAAAATAATGCAATCCTGTGTGCCGTGCGAAATCTCCGAGAGATGCTAAAAAACAAACGCATGCGTACGGCTGCATTTTATTTTTTCAGATGAACGTATTGCAATGAGGATATTAATGATTGGAATGTTGATTTAATTTTATATGTGAGGTTGGCGTTTAAAGCTAACAATAATGGGCCAAATTTAGGAAGACCTAAGACTCTGAATGCGATGACAATTGTGCACTTGCCGCAAAAATAACTCTATATGTGAACCCTACCCAGCGGGCGAATGGTGATTTCTTCCGTAAGTTCTTGGTGCGATAAAACGGGCAAATCATAGATTTCTAATTCAATCAATTTTCGGATGTAACGTCGGATGTCCATGGATGTGAGAAGGACCGGACGGTGGGATAGAAGATGGATTTCACCCACCTCATCTTTAATGGCTTTGACCAGTTTTTTGGCAGTCGGTGGATCAAGCGCAAGATAGCTTCCTGCAGAAGTTTGCCTAACCGCTTTGCGGACAATTTCTTCAACTTGTGGATCCAATAGGTAAACGGAAAGGACATTGCGTCCTTCGCTGAATTTGTAGCTGATGTAGCGACGTAAATTGGATCGTACGTAGTCGGCCAGTAGGACGGGTTCTTTTTCTTTTTGTCCCCAGTCGATTAAACACTGTAAAATAAGTTTTAAATTTCTAATGGAAATTTCTTCCTGTACTAATCTTTGGAAAATATCTGTAATTTTTTGTATGGGTAAAACGCGCTGTACTTCGCGTACAATTTCAGGAAAATCCTGTTCCATATTCTCCAATAAAAATTTGCATTCTTGAATGCCCAAAAATTCACCCGCATATTTTTTTAAAATGAAGGATAGGTGGTAGGTGAGAATTTGCGGCGTACGCATGTAGGCAATATTGGCTGTATTTAAAGTCTCTATGTCGGAAGCGGCTGCCCACAAAGTTGGGATATTGGGTAAAAAGTTTTCGGCTTCGACAATATTAATACCCAAGATATCGAGATTTTCTTTTGATTCGCGCACTAAAACGTGCGTTCCCATCAATTTCCCTTGGCTGATGGGGACTTCACTCAGCAAAATTCTATAACCATTATCTTCCAAACTTTCGTTGAATCTCAGGTGAATCCCGGGGAAGGGAACACCTAAATCGTGATATAAAGCCCTACGAATTTGAATAAGTTGCTCATTCAAAACGTCGGGCTCGATGGTTTCTTCAACGGAACGTGCCACGTCCAATATGAGTGGGATGGTAACCGAAAATTCATCGCCAGAGTCCTCGGATTCGTGAGTAACTTCGGGAGCTTTGCGTTGCGGATTGGCTGCGGGAGACATGGGAGAATGCTGACGTTTGGGTTTGCCCGTTTGTCCACGGGTTTTAACGAGCGTGTAACCTACAACGAGGACCATGGATGCCAAAATCATAAAAGGAACTTTGGGAAAGCCGGGCATGAGCATCATTCCAACGACCATAAAGCCCCCTATGAGAAGCGCTTTAGGTTGTCCGAGAACTTGTTTGCCAATGTCACGCCCCAGGATGGTTCCGTCGGCGGCCCCTACCTTGGTTACGATAATACCGGCCGTAATGGAAATCAGCAGTGCGGGAATTTGGGAAACGAGACCGTCTCCAATGGTTAAGATGGAATACGTTGTAAGCGCTTTTTGCAACTCCATCCCTTTTTGTGTAACGCCAATAATCAGTCCGGCAATGATGTCGACGGCGGTAATAATCAATCCTGCAATGGCATCCCCTTTGACGAATTTCATGGCACCGTCCATGGCACCGTAAAGTTGATTTTCTCGTTCAAGATCGCTGCGTCGGCGTTTGGCTTCATCCATGTCAATGGTCCCTGCTCGCATGTCGGCATCGATACTCATTTGCTTTCCCGGCATCGCATCCAAAGTAAACCTGGCTGCCACTTCGGCAACACGTTCGGCACCTTTTGTGATGACCAAAAATTGGACGATTAAAAGTATCAAAAAGATAACGGCACCAACGACGAAATTACCACCGACCACAAATTGCCCGAACGTAAAAATGATTTCACCGGCATCGGCGTACAGTAAAATCATACGTGTGGTTGTAATACTGAGGGCCAATCGAAAGAGCGTTGTGAACAACAACATGCTGGGGAATGTAGAAAATGCAAGCACATTGGGGATGTAAAGTGCCATCATGAGAAGGACGATCGAAATGGTAAAATTGAGCGCTATGAGGCCGTCTAAGATGTAGCTTGGAACGGGAACGATCATTAAAGCAATGATCATGACCACCAAGACGGCCAATAAAACGTCATTGAACCGTGAAACTTTGGAAACCGTTTTTTCTATGGACCCTATAAAGTTCATGAATTTAGTTTTCTACATTTTAAATAGTTGTGTAGCATTTCCCGCGATTCCGTAACTTTTTTTAAATCCCACAAAACTTTGCTGCTAATAAAATAATAGGCAGTTTTTTGGCTGATGGAGAGTTTATTTATATCCAGAGAATTTAGAACTTTGGTAGCTTCTTCCAAACGACTCGCTTTGTGCAAGCAGAAGGCCAACGTAAGTGCTATTTGCATATTTTCTGCCGTATGTAGACGCAGAATTCGAAACAATTGCAAGGCCTGCGCGTATTTTGACTGCTGCATGTACATGTAGGCGAGTAGATATAAAAATTTTATTTGTTCTATTGTTAAAGCCGCCATAACCAGCCTATATTCTAGGAGTATACGCTTGGAAAGTAAATAAAAAATTACATCCGCATAAAAAGTTCATCGGAGGATTGTTGACGTAAAATTAGGTAAATGTTGTGCTACGCATATGCCGGCAGTTTTCTTCCGTACACGGTTCTAAAACTTATTTGTATAAAAACGCTTGCAAAATCGGTGAATTGATAAAAAAATATGTAGTTTGTGAATTTACCCAATTGGATTACTTTAGTAAGGATACCCTTATTGTTTGTTATCGGTGGATTTTTTTACGCCTCGTTTCCGGGCTCCATAACCTTGGCGTTCATCGTATACGTCTTGGCTGGGATTACAGATTGGTTAGATGGGTATTTGGCTAGAAAATATAATCAAACATCAGAATTGGGAAAGCTGTTGGATGCCTTGAACGATAAAATTTTTACGGTGGGTATTTTTATTTTGCTCATTGGTAAACATTTGGTGCCTTTATGGGGCGTGTTTTGTGTATTGTTAATCGTTTGTCGTGAGTTTTTGGTAACGGGATTACGCATCATCGCCGCAAAGTCGGGAAGCATTTTGGCTGCTGAAAATTTGGGTAAGGTAAAAACGGTGTTGCAAATCGTTGTCATGGGCTCTTTTCTGTTGATAGAAATGTTAAAAATAGATGGTGCGCGTTGGTTCCCAGCTTCTTGGCTAGTGGGTTTAACCTATCTAAATTACGTAAATCTGGTTGTTACTACAGGGTTGACAGCCTACTCTGGGTCCAGTTATCTAATCAAATATCGCTATTTGTGCAGTTTGTGAATGGGCAGTAATTGTAACCTTTTGATCTTATGGCATTGACAATAGCGTTTGAAGATATATAATATGGATAATATAAGGGCAGAGTGAGTTTTTAATAGTTTTGTTACCGTAGGTTTTTGTAATTTATGCAGATATTTCAGCAGTGGCTTGATCGGTTAGCGTCGGAAGTAAATTTGGAGGAACCGTTGGTGTTAGATGACCAGCATCAATGTTTTTTAATGTTTGACGAAACATTATTGGTCACCATAGAGTTAAATACGGCAGATAATGTTTTTTCTTTTAAAGCCAGTTTGGGAAATGTAAACGAATGGCAAATTAAACGCATTTATCCACGTTTACTCGAAGCGAACTTGCAATGGAGAGAGACGCATGGCGCCACTTTGGGTCTTCAGCAATTCAGCGATAAAGTTTTACTGGTTCAACATACCCCCCTCTTGAATTGCAACTACGGAATTTTTGAAAAATCTTTGGAGTGTTTCGTAAATACATTTGAATACTGGGTGCAAAATTTGAAGACCTTGCAGCAGAGTACCAGAGAAAATACCAAAGAGACCGCCGCATATTCCAGCGTGCAAGCGTAATCATCCTTTGATAAGTTTTATTACGTAGTGATAAACTTACAACAGAGGCAGGGTTTTTTAGTTTGCCTGCGATCATTTTTTGCCCAAGGGTTACGTTTTCTTATGCTCAGACAAAGATACCATCAGTGTTTTAAATCAAATTTTTATAATCTAGATTCTGTTATCCTGAATTCGTTGGCCTGTGGCTTGGATTAACAGTAAATTGATGACGAAATAGGATTGTTTTTTATGCATTTATCCCTTAGTAATATGCAATGAATTTTGATGATCACGCGATGCAGACTCGGGGGAAAGCTGTTTTAAATAAAAAGCGAGCATGGGTTGGATTGGATGGTTTTATCGACAAGTTGGTGTCGGTGGTTAAGCGTCGTGAAGGTCAAGGCAATCAATTTGAAGCGTATCCCACTTTAACGGAGCTAGGGCAGCGTATTTGTGAGGCTTCGGGTTGTAATTTGAATTTAGAATTGTTTCCCAAGTGTGAAAAAATAGGTGGCAATGGACCTCTGCTGGCCGGTGTCCTGTTGGCCATGGGCGTCAAGGTACGCTATGTAGGTACGTTGGGGATTCCCATACATCCACTTTTTGAGGCGTTTGCAAAAAAGACGCAGGCAATTTCCCTGGGGACCCCGGGCATGACCCAAGCTCTAGAGTGTCATGATGGCAAGTTGCTTTTGGGATATACCTATCCAATGGATGCAGTAAATTACGAAAGTTTATTGAGACAAAAAAGCGCAAAGTATTGGATGGACGACTTTTCAAAATCGGATTTGATTGCTTTTCAAAATTGGACCATGTTGTACGGCATGACCCATTTGCTGCAGACAATTGCCGAAGAATGGTTGCCTTATTTATCTCCCAACGACCACCGTATTTGGTTTTTTGATCTGGCAGACCCTTCCAAAAGGACCCGCGAAGACCTACAAAAATTGCTGCAAATTTTACCTCGATTTGGAGGTAAAGGAGAAGTTTATTTGGCGCTCAATCGAAATGAAGCCAAAATGGTGGGAGACATCATGGGAATACCTTGCTGTTCAGAAATTGAAAAAGATCGCATGGATTTTCAACGCTGGTTATTCACCTTGAAAGAGAAACTTAACATCGACTGCATCGTCTACCACTGTTATGTGGGAGCTATGGCCGTCTACCGCGACGAAGCGACTTTTGTCTCCGCTTTTCGGGCAAAACAACTGCAATGCTTAACGGGGAGTGGCGATCATTTCAACGGAGGTTTCTTGTGCGGACGTTTAATGCATTTTGACCTTGAACAGAGTTTATTATGGGGACATAGTACCGCTGTTTTATATATCGAAACAGGTTATGTGCCTTCGTATGAAAACATCCAAAAGTATTTAAGTCGTTGAGCGTAGCGTATGAAAGGAAAAGGCATTTTTATTACGTTTGAAGGTTGTGAAGGTTGTGGTAAAACGACGCAGATTAATCTTTTATCGGAATATTTACAAAAAGCAAACAGGTCGGTTGTGGCAACACGTGAACCTGGAGGTACCGAGATTGGCGAACGGGTGAGGCACCTGTTAATTGAATCTGCCGGTGCTGATAACATGTTTCCCGAGACAGAATTGTTACTTTTTGCGGCAAGCCGGGCTCAATTGGTCCGTGAAGTTATTGGCCCATCTTTAAAGGAGGGAAAAATCATTCTGTGCGATCGATTTTTGGATTCTACGACCGTTTATCAGGGGGTAGCCCGTCGATTGGCAAGTGAAACTGTACGTGCAGTCAATGCCTTTGCGGTGGGTGAATTGATGCCCGACTTGACGATTGTCATTAATATTTCGGCCGATGAAAGTTTTTTACGCGTACAAAGACGAAAAGCAGGCAAGTGTGATAGAATAGAAAAGGAAAGCATTGAATTTTATAAAAAGGTGCAAGAAGGCTATTTGTGCCTTGCCCAGCGCTATCCAGAGCGTTTTGTCCTCGTCGATGGTTTATTGGGAGTTAAAGAACTTTCCCAACGAATTTGGGATATTGTAAAGACTCGATTTTTGCTAAAATAATGGATTTGGATGTTTTTTTAGAACGTGTCCCCCAGAGTGTTTTATTGACAAGCGCAACAGTGGATGCTGCCCAACAGTTCCTTTTGCGTTGGTCAGCTCGATTGCTGCAATGTTCAACGGAAGTTGTTGAAAGTCATCCCGATTATTTTTGCGTACGTCCCATCAATAGAATGCGTCAAATTAGCGTGGATGCGATCAGAGAACTTAGCCGAAACGTGTTTAATTCACCGCATCGAGCCGATCGTAAAGTTTTTGTCATTTATGAGGCAGATCGCCTGCCGAGAGCAGCGGCAAATGCTTTTTTGAAGACTTTGGAAGAACCTCCGTTGGATACGTCTTTATTTTTACTAACAACGCGCCCTTACGATTTGTTACCCACATTGAGGAGTCGTTGCTGGTGGATTTCAATTCCCGTAAGCGTTACCCATCCTCCATGCGACGAAGTCCAATCGTGGATGCAAACGTTTAAGCGTTGCGTTGAACAATATTTGCAAGGTAACGAAATATCTTTAATGCAGATTTACGGATTGCTGTACCATTTTCAATCTTACATCGAAGTCGAAACGCAGCAAATGCCACTTTCCGAGAGTGAATACTTAAATTCGGAAGAAGTGCTAGCCGTAAAATCAGGTATTGAAAAACGGTGTGTGCAGCAATTTTTTCTGGCAATGGAAGAATCTTTGGGCGAAATTTTTAGACGCAATCAAGTTTTAGAAAAGATGTACTTGTACCCTCGGTGGATTCAGAACTTAGAAAAAGTTTTCGAGCTGACGGAAGCAAATTTAAGTGCCGCAAGTGCACTTGAGGCGTTTCTATTAAAATTGTGTTCACAGCATGAAATTTAAGTTGAAATGAATGCGTTTAAGTCAAAAACTTTTCTCGGATTTTACGACGGTTTAAATGAATCATGCTTGTCTTTTGCAAAGATTGAAGCGTAAATTATTGAAATGCCTTGCACATTAATTGGCACATTTGTTGGCAAAGAGTAACCCTATTCGGCTGATTTTATGAAAGCGGTGTAATTGTTTTATTTTCATCGAGTATCAATTAAAATTAAATATGACAAAGGAGAAAACAACTATTGTGCGTACAACTCATAATCGTGAGGTATGTGGGTGTAAATCTGTATTTTTATGAATCAATTGGAGAGCTTAAAACGGTGGACAAAGGTGGTTGCCGATACGGGTGATTGGATGGAAATGCAACGTTTTCAGCCGGATGAGGCGACGACAAACCCAAGCCTTATTTGGAAACTTTTTCAAAAACCGGATTGCGATCATTATTTACAAGAAGCTTACGGTTTTTTCAAAAGCAACCACCGTCGTAATCCATCATTGCAAGAATTTTTAGAGTGCGTTTTGGTAACCGTGGGAAAAAAGATTTTGGACATTATCCCCGGGCGCGTTTCCACAGAGGTAGACGTTCGATGTTCATTCGATGTGGCATCCACCCTGGCGCAGGCGTACCGTTTGCGAGATTTGTACAGGGCGTACGCAATTCCAAGCGGTAGAGTGTTGATGAAAATTGCAGCTACTTGGGAGGGAATTAAAGCGGCTGAAGTGCTCGAAAGAGAAGGGATTTCCTGCAACCTTACCTTAATCTTTAGTCGTGTGCAGGCGATTGCTTGTGCGGAAGCTGGAGTGACACTCATATCACCTTTTGTGGGTAGAATTTTTGATTGGTACAGTGCCCGCAATTTATGGGTTGCCGGCGAAGAAGATCCGGGCGTTCGTTCGGTAAAATCCATTTACAATTATTTGAAACAATACCGCTACAAAACCGAAATCATGGGAGCCAGTTTTCGTACCGTAGAACAGATCATTGCACTGGCGGGTTGTGACCGTTTAACCATTGCACCCAAATTACTGGCCCAATTGGAGGCGAACACAGGGCCAATTGCTCCTCAATTGCAGGCCACCCAGGTCGAAAAATCAACGATACCAGAACATCCGGTCACCGAAAAATCCTTCCGCTGGCAACTGAACGAGGATCCCATGGCAACCGAAAAATTGGCAGAAGGCATTCGTCTATTTGCCAGAGACACGCAGAACTTGGAAGAAATTTTGCTGCATTTTTTGGAAAGGAAACGGTGATTTTCGGTGTTAAATTGGGATGAAAATAGGTAAATGTTGAATGAAAGATTTTTATACAACACGTTTGCACAATGATGGAAGATTTGGGAGCGCAATTGAAAGCGATATGTGTGAAACGAACAGCAGCTCAAAAGGCTTTTGTAATGGGTGAAACGTTGAGTCTAGGGGGGGTTATGTATGAGAAAATTGAAAGAATATTTATTATGGGAAATAGGGGACGATCAGTGTTGGCGGCATTGTGCTTCCATCTGTGGCATTCGATGCATCGGCGAGTAACTCATTTTATGGAGATTTCTCACACATCAAAAACATTGCAAGGAAACCGACCTTCTGTGAAAATTATTTCGACATTTTGGGAGTATTTTCGTCCACTTAAATTATGTAGCGGATGGCAGCGATTTGAATCCATTTTACAATTGACTTGGCACTCGAATCCAGGCTTTGATGATTGAGCGGGTTGCGGAAGGATGGCAGAGTGGGCGATTGCGACGGTCTTGAAAACCGTTAAACCGTAAGGTTTCGAGGGTTCGAATCCCCCTCCTTCCGCCATAAGATATTTTTACTACATTAAACAAGTGAAAGCGAAGAAAATTTTAGTTTTAGGGGCGAACGGTTTTATTGGCAGTTCTTTGTGTGCCCACCTGTTGGCCAAAACAGACTTTGAAGTATACGGCGTTGATCTAGAAACGCACAAATTAATGCCTTGTTCAAATCATGGCCGATTTCATTTTCAAGAGCTAGATTTAACCATTCACAATGAAGCGATTGAATATTTGGTTAAAAAGTGTGACGTTGTACTTCCGTTGGTGGCCATTGCGACACCGGGAGTTTACGTTACAAATCCGTTGGGTGTCTTTGAACTTGATTTTGAAGCTAACTTAAAAGTGGTACGTTGGTGCGTTAAATACAACAAGCGTGTGATTTTCCCATCCACTTCGGAAGTTTACGGGATGGCTTCGGATGCAGCATTTGATGAATATAGTACGTCGTGCGTGTTGGGCCCCGTGGATAAACAACGATGGATATACGCTTGCAGCAAGCAACTTATGGACCGTATCATCTACGCTTACGGGTTTCAAAAAGATCTAGATTACACTTTATTTCGACCTTTTAATTTTGTAGGACCTAAGTTGGATGATATTCGAAATGAGGCGGGGTCACGTGTGGTTACACAATTTTTGCACAATATTTTACAAAAGAAACCGATTGAGCTCGTAAATGGGGGCCAGCAAACGCGCTGTTTTACGTTTATTGAAGACGGGATTGATTGCCTGCTAAAAATCATTGAAAATAAGGAGCATTGTGCCAGTCGAGGCATTTTTAACATTGGCAATCCGCATGAGAACTATTCCGTTGCACAGCTTGCACGCATCATTGTGGACGTTGTGAGTGAATTCGATCCAAAGTGGGCGGCCCATATCCAGATTAAATCTGTTACATCGGATGAGCATTACGGTATTGCGTATCAGGACGTGGAAAGGCGAGTGCCCGTGATCAAAGAAGCTCAGGAAAAGCTTCACTGGCAACCGAAGGTAAATTTAAAAGATGCCATTCGTATTACCCTAGATTATCATTTAAATGGTACGGATCGCGATGCCATGTTGTTGCAACAGAATCATCGGTGAAGGGTTATTCGCATAAAAAAGTCTTGCACTTATGGGAAAAATGCGATTCTCTGTGGAAGGTTTGTTTTGGACGGTTAGCTCAGTTGGTTAGAGCTACTGGTTTACACCCAGTGGGTCGCAGGTTCGAGTCCTGCACCGTCTACCAAGTAAAAGTGGCTGTTTCTGGGAAGATATAGCTCGGGAGCGTTGCATTTAAAATACTATTCTTACCTTGTGCGGTATTAGAGTATCCTGGTTAAAATCGCTGCGCTTTTGTTCTCCCAACGGATAGAGGATTGTTCGTTTACTCATAAAAAATGATGGCACATAAAACTGTACGTGTGCGCATGTTGGATGGCGAAACAAATCAAGCATACTGAACCCTAGATCTCAAGCCGTACCTGTGAATTTCCGTTGACAGATCGTTTGACAAATTTAGGCGAGTGTGTACTAAATACTGCCATGCAGCAGAAGACGCTGAAAGGGCAATTTGAAGTTTCTGGACAAGGATTACACACGGGACAGTCGGTGCGCGTTACCGTGAAACCAGCTCCGGAAAATACGGGCATTGTTTTTCAGAGAACGGACGTGCGTGGGCATCCGTGTGAAATTCCAGCGCTTGTGCAGTACGTCGAGGAGGTGGTCCGCGGAACAACACTGTCTAAGGAGGGTGTTAAAATACATACCGTAGAGCATTTGCTGAGTGCGTTATACGGATCGGAGATAGATAATGTACGGATTGAAATCGATGGAGGCGAAGTGCCCATTTTGGATGGTTCTGCAAAATTCTGGGTTGAAAGGTTACAGGAGGTAGGATTTGAATTGCAATTGTCCGAGAAGACGTTTGTAGAAATTACGGAACCTATTTCTTTCGTCCAAGAGGACCGTTCTATTTTGATTCTACCCAGTGAAACATTTCAAATAACGTGCACATCTGCGGATAGCAGAGGTGTACACGTACAGCATTTGACTTTAACGATTGATCCCGAGGCATATGTGCATGAAATTGCAGATGCACGTACATTCACCTTATATGAAGACGTTGAACCCTTATTGAAGCTTGGCAAAATAAAAGGCGGAAGTCTCGATTGTGCCATTGTCATTAAGGGAGATAAAATTCTTTCGAATGGGCCTTTGCGTTTTGTGGATGAATTCGTGAGGCACAAAATCTTAGATATTGTAGGTGATTTGGCACTCCTAGGCCGTCCCATAAAAGGTCACGTTATTGCCATTAAAACGGGGCACGCCTTAAATGTAAGGTTGTGTAAGGCTATCCTGGAACAATTTTATCAGGAAAATTTAAGTGAATTTCCCGTTTATACGGATGCAGTTTTAGACATTCAAGGCATTTTAAGGCATTTACCGCACCGTTATCCTTTTATTCTAGTGGATCGCATTGTTAGCATTGAAGAAAATGCTCTGCGCGCCATTAAAAATGTAACCGCCAATGAACCTTATTTCGTAGGACATTTCCCCGGAAATCCCATCATGCCTGGAGTACTTCAGTTGGAAGCAATGGCGCAGGCGGCAGGTATTTTGATGGGATATCAATTGGGACAAGAAAATAAAAATGCAAAGGCATTTCTCATGAGTGCCGACAAGGTGAAATTTCGCAGTGTTGTTCAGCCGGGGGATCAAATGTTGATCGAGGTACAATTGTTAAAAATCAAGAACAATCGGATTGGAATTGCCGAAGGCCAGTGTTTTGTAAATGATAAGGTGGTGTCTTCGGCTGAATTAATGTTTATGATTTCTCAAAATCAATCGTAATGTGCGATGCAAATCCATCCAACAGCCATTGTTCATCCCAAGGCTCAATTGCAAGATGATGTCGTGGTGGGCCCTTACGCCTTTATAGGTCCGCACGTTATTTTGGGCAAGCATTGTACTGTTGAACATCACGCAACCATCGATGGATATACCGAAATGGGTCAAAATAATTATGTGCATCCCTACTGTTATTTGGGTGCCAAAACCCACGATTTGAAGCATAAAGGTGGAGTTTGTCATTTAAAAATTGGCGATGACAATGTTTTTAGAGAGTACGTGTCCATTCATACGTCCACGCAAGATGGGCAAGCAACCACCCTTGGTAGCCACAATTACGTTTTGGCATTTGCACACATCGGCCACGATTGTATTGTAAAAGATCATGCCATCATCAGTGCCCAAGTTGCGATGGGTGGACACGTTAGTATCGGTCATTACGCCAACATCGGTGGAAATACATCCATTCATCAGTTTTGTAGGGTCGGAGATTACGCCATGCTGGGAGGGCATTCTTTTTTAAAAAAGGATATTCCCCCTTTTATGTTAGCCTGTGGGGTTCCCGCCGTCGCAAAAACATTTAATAGGATAGGTATGTTGCGTAACGGTTTTTCGGAACAAGAGTGCGCTGTCGTAAAAAAGATTTTTAAATACCTATACGGATCGAATTTAAATCGTTCTCAAGCAATGGAGGCTATTGCCAACGACTCGATGATAGCGCAATTTCAAGTCATTGAAAAATTGATCTTTCATTTCGTACATACGCCATCGACGCGAGGGCTTGTCTAGCACAATTGTACTTGAAGTTGACCGCATTTTATCCTTGTATGATTATTTTCATTGATGATGGATGTGCAGGAAGATACGATCGTGGCTTTATCCACCCCCTGGGGCGAATCGGGTATAGGGGTTGTACGTTTGAGTGGATCTGATTGTCTCCATTTAACAAAATCCATCTTTGGGCGATCCGTCATTGTTCCAAGGCACAATTATGTGGGATCTTATCAAACGTTAGAAGGTTTGTTGTTGGATGATGTGACGTTTGTCTATTTTGCACCTCATGCGTCCTTTACGGGTGAAGCTACTTTAGAAATTTCTTGTCACGGGAATCCGCTTATACTCAGGCAGGTAATTAGAGACTGCACTCAGCGCGGGTGTCGCCAAGCAAATCCCGGAGAATTTACGCGCAGAGCTTTTACGAATGGTGTTTTAGATCTTTGCCAAGCAGAAGCCGTTGCCGATTTGATACACGCCAAGTCGCAACAAGCACTTGCAATGGCGCGTAACCAATTGTTGGGGGTCTTGAGTCAAAAAATAGATCGGTGGGTCATCATTTTAATGGAACAGATTGCCTGGATCGAAGCTTATTTGGATTTTCCCGAAGAAGATTTGCCGGAAGCAAATCGACGTGCCTACTTCAACGAATTGCGTGCCTTATCGGAAGAAGTTGAGAAACTTGTGCATACCCATGCGCATTATCAAAGCTTACAAAATGGCATTACAACCGTTATTGTGGGAGCTCCCAATGTGGGTAAAAGTACTTTACTAAATACTTTGTTGGGCCACGATAGGGCCATTGTTAGTCCTATGCCTGGAACGACAAGGGATTTTATTACGGAATATGTTCAGCTGGAGTCTTATGGATTACGCCTCGTGGATACGGCCGGTATTCATATTTCTTGCGATGCGTTGGAGCACGAAGGTATTCAAAGAAGCTTGGAACAATTGGAAAAAGCGGATCTCATCCTGTGGGTGTTGGATCAATCTCAACCGATGCCACATTCTGAGCAGCGTTTTATCCAATTATTGGATCCGTCAAAAACATTAGCATTGATCAACAAAGCTGATTTGCCGTGTGCAGATGTTGATTTTTCTTCTTATTTAAAACGGTATCCGTATTGCTCTCTCAGTCTCAAAGAGGATGTTGAAGCGTTCAATAAGGTTCAAACCTTCATAAAGAGTTTTTTGGACCAACGTTATAGAGATTTTTCTCAGACCGCATTTATGGTCAATGAGCGTCACGCCGAAAGTTTAATGGAAGCGCAAATTGCGATAAAAAAAGCGATCCATTTATTTCAAACGCAAGGGTTCGAAGATTGTTTGGCTGCAGAATTAAAAGCTGCCTTACATGCCATGGAACAAGTTGTGGGGAGGGTAGATTATGAGCAAATACTGGATCGGATTTTTTCTCGCTTTTGCATTGGAAAATGAAAACGGATTTTGACGTCATTGTGTGTGGGGGTGGGCATGCCGGCTGCGAGGCAGCATGGATCGCAGCGCAAAAAGGTGTATCCGTGTTACTTATTTCTGGAAATTTGGACACGATTGCCCAAATGAGTTGTAATCCTGCGATTGGAGGCTTAGCCAAGGGACATATTGTCAGAGAAATCGATGCATTGGGTGGCATTATGGGCATAAATGCCGATGAAACGGCCATTCATTTTCGCATATTAAACCGTTCCAAAGGTATGGCCGTGCAAGCCCCACGCGCTCAATGCGATAAAAAATGTTATCAATGGAGCATGAAATATCGTTTGGAGAAGCATCCCAATATTGTTTTGTTTCAAGATGAAGTGGTAAGTTTGTTAACATGCGCGAATCGCATCTGCGGTGTTTGTACCCAATTGGGTCTTGAGTTTACTGCGCCGACGGTGATATTGGCGACGGGTACGTTTTTGGGCGGCAGGTTGCATATTGGACATTGGCAAATCCCAGGAGGCCGTTTGGGGGATTTTGGTAGCTACGCTCTCTTGGATTCTCTCAAATCTTTAGGATTTTCTTTGGGATTATTGAAAACGGGGACACCGGCGCGTATTTTAGGTCGCAGCATTGATTTTTCCGCCTGCGAAGAACAATCCAGTGATGCAGATCCTTGTTTTTTTGCTTTCTATGACACGCGTCAAAAGACGTGTAAGGTTACTAACCATTACGGACCTATGTCTTGGAAGCCTGGAACACATACCGTATCTTGTTGGATGACCTATACGAATCACCATACGCACAAAATTATTTTAGACAATTTAGAGCGTTCCGCTTTGTTTTCCGGTAATATTCAGGGGCAAGGACCTCGATATTGCCCGAGCATTGAAGATAAATGTGTACGTTTTAACGATAGAGAACGTCATCGATTATTTCTGGAGCCCGAAGGGATATGTACGGATGAATGGTATATCAATGGGCTATCTACCAGTTTGCCCGTAGATGTTCAGCGGACAATGCTGAAAACGATCCCGGGTCTTGAAAATGCCATTTTAATGCGTCCGGCGTATGCGGTTGAATACGTTTTTTCGGATCCCACAAATTTGTATGCAACCTTAGAAAGTAAACGGTGGGAAGGCCTATTTTTGGCAGGGCAAATTAATGGGACTTCGGGTTATGAAGAAGCGGCGGGGCAGGGCCTGTTGGCCGGAATTAATGCGGCTGCAAAAGTTTTGAAAGAACCTGCCTGCGTTTTATCTCGGCATGAAAGTTACATTGGGGTTTTGGTGGATGATTTGGTGACCAAAGGTACGCAAGAGCCTTACAGAATGTTTACCGGGCGAGCGGAACATCGATTGCTTTTAAATCATGCGAGCGCTGAGCTACGCCTGTATGAAAAGGCAAAGCGATGGCATTGTTTAGGTGAGACTCGTCTAAAGGCTATTCAAGATAAGCGTGCGCGCGTGGAATATTGGGTTACAAAGTTAGAAGAATCATGTTGCGAAGAGGGTCAAAAGTTAGGGGACCAGATAAGACGTCATCATTGTGAGGAGAATTTTGAATTGCCTCAATTACCGCGTGAATTGTCAGAGCAGCCTGCTTCTATTCGCGAGGAAATTTTTTATCGTATTTATTACAAAGGATATTTGGAGCGTGAATCAAAGCAAATAGCAAGATGTCAATGGTTAGAGGACATTCAAATTCCAAAAACTTTTGATTATGAAACGGTACACGGCCTGCGAAATGAAAGTCTACAGAAGTTGATGCACCTAAAACCTCAGAATTTGGGGCAAGCGAGCCGCATTAGCGGTGTTAATCCTTCTGATATCCAAATACTTATGGTTGCCTTAAGGAAACTTTTAAAGAAGGCTCCCCAGTAACTTTTGTCCATTTTAATTGTCGGTTACGCACAAAATATTGTCTTTTTAACTGCCGCGCGAGACCCTGCGTTATAAATTCCTGCCCCCAATTGTCCTCTTGCAAAGTACCCCTACACGACCCACGCAACACCTACCGTAGGGCACTCGCATCTACTCATAACTTTCCCCCAAGAAGCGTCTTGCTTGCTTCACTTTTTTCCATTGTAAACACAACCGGCAAGTGCATGCTGGGCAGAAAAATTGCCGGCAACCTCTAACGTGCACATAGGTCTAGCAGTTCTTGAACACGATTTGTTTGTTCCCAAGGTAGGTTTGTTTTCGTAAAATGTCCAAAGTGTGTTGTTGATTTGTAAATGGGATTGCGAAGGTTCAGTGTTTCCAAGATGGCAAATGGCCTTGCATCAAATATTTTGGCAATCGCTTTACGCAAACGACTTAAATCGCAATTTTCTGTTTCGTAGGTCGTTAAATCGTAGTGAATGGGTTTGGTTCCACCGATGGCGTATGCGAGTCGAACCTCCACTCGTTTCGCCAGTTCGGCTGCAACGATATTTTTTGCAACCCAACGACAGAAATAAGCGCCAGAGCGATCCACTTTGGAAGGATCTTTGCCGGAAAATGCACCCCCTCCGTGATGTGCCCAACCGCCGTAAGTATCCACTATAATTTTCCTGCCCGTAAGGCCCGAGTCGGCGGAAGGTCCTCCGTGAATAAAGCTGCCACTGGTGTTAATGTAGTACATGGTATGGTCTGATAGCCAATGTCCGGGAATAATTTCTGGAATCAATTGTTCTTTGCAAAACTCATAGATTTCCTTTAAACTGATCGAACCAACGTGCTGGATTGCCAATACAACATTTTGAACGTCTAAAGGAGATCCATGTTCGTAACGCATTGTGACAAGGGCTTTGCAATCAGGTTTCATCCAGGATACACGCTTGGTTTTTCTGTAAGTAGCTAACGTTTGGCAGAATTTTTGCGCCAAAAGGTAGGAAGCGGGTAGGTATTCCGGTGTTTCATCACATGCGTAACCGAAGAAAAATCCTTGATCACCGGCCCCTATACCGTGGTCTGATTTAACGACCGCATCTGCGATTTCTCCCGATTGGGGCGTTAGCAAATTATGGATAAACACGGTGTTTGCATTAAAAATGTCCTGAGAATCCGTGTAACCGATATCCCGAATGGCGTTGCGGGTCACAAGCTCGTAATCCACCTGCGCTTGCGTTGTGATTTCCCCTGCGAGTACGACACAATTCGACTTAACTAAGGTCTCGCAGGCGACACGCGCATTTTTATCTTGTTCTAGGCAAGCATCCAAAATGCTATCCGATATGTAATCGGCAACTTTATCGGGGTGTCCTTCTCCAACGGCTTCGGAAGAAATAAGTTCAATCGTCATGGGAAACTTTTAGGGTAGCTTAATTTGAAAGACAAGATTAATTTTTTTTGTTCTCTTGATAGGCAAGGTAACACGTGCAGGGCATAATGATAAGAAATCCAAGACAGGTAGATAGAGTTGGTTTTTCGGAAAAAAATAAAAATCCAAAAAGTGCAGACACGAGAAAATCGCAATAGCGAAATGGGGCCGAAGCAGAAGCATCCATGTATTGAAAAGCTTTTAGTAGGCAATAGAACATTAAATTGGCCCCGATGCCGAGCATAATTAAAATAGTTATATTGTTGAAAGGGGTATGTATTTCGCCTGAAAATGCTGGAATTGCACTGAAGATACACGTGAAAAGGGCCGTATAAAATAGCATATTGAGGAGAGATTCCTTGCAAACGTATTTTTTGTTAAATACGTCCAAGAGAGCAAATAGAAATGAGGATATTATCAACAGAAGGGTTCTTGAATCAAAGTTGATGTCTGTAGGATTTAGTACAATCCATATGCCAACAAAGCCGATGCATGTTGTCAGCCAACGATCTTTGTTAACCGTTTCGCCCAAGAGAGGAATGGAAAGAATAAGCGTAAACAAAGGAATGGAATAATTGAGTGTAATGGCCGTACTCATGGGAACCAGCGTAAGACCGTAGCACCACAAGACCATACCTGAAAACAATAGGAATCCTCTGAATATGTGGATATGCCAATATTGAGTTAATGAAAACCCATGGCGAATCCATCGCATGCCTAAAAGTGGCATGAGTGAAATGGCGCCAAAAAGGAATCTGTAAAAGGTAATCTCGAAGCTTTTTAGGTTACTGCCCAAATACTTTTGTATGACGTCCAGGCCAACTCCAACAATTAAACTCAACAGGAACCAACTCACACCTTTTGTTAAAGGCTTATGCATATATTTTTAATGGGAATTAGGGGACTCTAATCCAGCCTCGGCCTTCTTTTTGCGGCTTGATGTGTAGGCCGTTGGCCTGTTCGATGAGTAAAAATTTGCCTTCCGAGTATGAAATTTGAACGGGCCCCGATCTGGTTAATGGGTGATGTTCGTTTTTGTTAAGTGTACCGGCAAAAAGGCGTTGTCTGTCGGACTCTTGGCGCACAAACACTTGCACCGTATCCAATGCGGTGAGTACGATTGTGCTTTCGGAAGCGACGGTGTCCTGAATGGGTAATGTATCTTGGGCCATTGGATGGGGGGATTGTTCTTTTTTGCAACGCAAGTATAGGCCGCAAATGAATACGACCAAAATGATAACAACTCCAATGATGAGCAATCTAAAATGGACAAACTGAGGGACGGGACGTACATACCTCGCTGAATTTTCTCCGGGCTCTAATTCTGTTATTTCCGGCTTATTATCGTTACCAACGCTTTTGGGGCTATCCAATTTTAATTGACCTAACGAAAAACTCGTACTGTGACCGATTTCACCTACAATTTCTTCGTAGTCGGCCAATAACGTTGGCACGTTGAGTTTTAAAAGTTTTACGTACGCCTTAAAAAACCCTTTTCGGTATACGGGAGGTAATTTTATATCAAACTCATTGGATTCAAATTTTAATAAGACGTCTTTTCGAATTTTGAGTGTTGCTGCAATGTCTTCGAGAGACAATCCCAAACGCTGGCGTGCTTGTTGTAGCCGTTCTCCAATGGTAGTTTGCTGCATAATTTAAGACTAAAAAGTAGAAGCTTTTTGCAGAACTGCAAGTCATTTGTGCATTAAAAGTAGGGTTATTGTAGAAAGATACAATCGTAGGGATGCCAATCCAGCAAGTTGCCAAACCAGTTATGCACGGTTGAATGAACAAGGTGAGAAGTGGTACTGGAATGAATGAGGATAAGTGGTACGTCTTCCAGAAGAATTTTTTCGGCTTCCTGCAATAATTGTAATCTTTCCGCATGATGACGCGTATTGTTGGCCCTGAAAAGCAGAGAGTCAAACATCTCGTTATGCCACCGTACGAAGTTATTATTCGCATCTTTTAACCATAGATTTAAAAATGTGGTGGGATCGTTGTAATCACCGACCCAACCGCCGCGCGCGATCTCAAATTGGCCGTCTCGGCGACGTTGTAAGTATACCTTCCATTCTTGATTTACAAGTTCGATGGTAATATTGAGATGCTTTCTCCACATTTCTTGAACGGCGGATGCGATGTAGGTTTGGCCTTCATTCGCGTTGAACAGGAGGGTTAATTTGGGGAATCCTTGTCCATTGGGGAACCCGGCTTCTTTGAGCAATTCGCGTGCCATTACCGCATTTTCTTGAATAGGGCGCGTGGATGGGAAACCGGCACAACCTTCGGGAACCAATTGGTAGGCAGATCGATGTTTCAGTTTAAGATGATCGCTGCCCGCAAGTTGATTACGGTCTATGGCCAAAGAAAGTGCTTTTCTGACGCGTACGTCATTCAAGGGATAAACGTTTATGTTTAATAAGTAGTAAAATGTGTTCAGGTAGGGATGAATTTGCAGGGGAGAATTTTTTTGCGTATGATAAGCGTTTAGTTTTTGGTAGGGAACATTTTCCGTAATGTGCAATTGACCGCGCCGAAAAGCGCGTTCTTCGGTGGCCACGTCTGCAATCGGAAAAAAATGTATGCCATTGAGTCGTACGTTTGTGTTATTCCAATAATAAGTGTTTTTTACCATTTCTATTTTTTCACCGATGGACCATTTTTTGAGTTGAAAAGCTCCATTCGAGACAAGATGATGCGTGGGATATCCATTGGAATTGCGCGTCCAGGCGCAGGCATGTTGTTCCAAACTTTTTTGATGTACTGGATAGCAGCAGGGCTGCATAAGCAATGATAGAAAGAAAGGGACGGGCTGTTCCAATACGATTTCTAGTGTGTCGTTGTCCAGCGCTTTCACGCCTACTTCTTGGAAATCGATTTCATTATTGTAAAACGCCTTCGCGTTTTTTATGGCAAAGAAGGTAGATGCATTGGGAGCAGCCAATTGAGGTGTTAGTAATCTTTGGAATGTAAAGACGAAATCGTGGGCGGTGAGAGGTTCTTCGTTATTCCAACGGGCATTGCGTCTCAGATGAAAGACATAGCGGTTTCCTTGAATTTCCCAGCGTTCTGCAACACCCGGTTTAGGTTCCAGCGTTTTTGGATCCGGTATCACAAGGCCTTCGAAGAGGGATCGCAACACGTTTTGTTCCGTAACGCCCGTGACCCATTGTGGGTCAAATCCCTCTGGATCCGGACCAATACCTACGAGCAATATACCCGCTTTATTTGCTTGTTCTACTTCGGTGAGAGGTTTTTTTGATTGGCAGCCAACGATGAGCCAGGATATCCCCAGCAACCCCCATTTCAGAAAATGTATCATGGAGGTTAAATTATATAACCCGTAGGGAGGTTACAAGGTTTTATTTTCTACTCTGATCTGCCTAGTATTTTTCCCTCGATTCTTCCACTAGTCGCTTGTATAATTGAAACAAAGGCTGATTCTCGATAGGTTCTTCATCTAGTCTGACTATAAACTCCTCATGGAGTCCTGCTATCGTGCCAGGGGCATTGGTTTCTTCATATTGACCTGGGTAGGGTTCTACTGCGTGACCCCAATAGAAATCTTGCCACAGCATATTGAATGTTAGCTGATTAATATCCTTATCTGACATCCTGTCGAAGACGTAACCCCAACTATTTATGCTACGTATAACACCAACATTCACATGCATTAGACAATCCTCAAAAGAAGCTCGATTCTCTTCTTTTAAGATCCAACTCTTTATTTCGCTCAAAGCCGAGCAGAAGCTATAAGCGAGTGTGGAAGTTGCATCTTTCTTGTTTGTTATGGGATTGGAGTTTCCAGGATGCGCCGAAAAGAGTGCTTCTGTCAGCTTCTTTGCTAGATTACTCAATTCGTTAAAGTGTTCGGCATTGGCTTCAGATGCTTGCAGCTCTATGCCATATTGGATGAGATTTGTCATACATACTTCCCACTTCTTTGTACCCTCATAGAAGTTACCTGCGTTCATATCGTTACGACTGTCAAACAATCCTTGCAGGATTTGCTTGTAGGGAGTAGAGGACTCAGTACACAGTTTCATTTTTAAAGCCCCACACACTTGGGCGTGTTCCGTAGAGTCTCGGCTGCATAGGGATAGGAGGTTTACTAAAGCGGAAGATACTGCTAGACTTGTATGGGAATCGCGTGGAATAGTTGTGTTCTGTATAAGGGTTTGAACTTGATCTATGGGTACTGAGTCCTGCCCTTTTGTTACATACGCATCAAGAAGCGACTTTGCGTTATAATCAAGAGGAAACCCTACGTACTTTGATTTATTCAATAATAAGAAAACTTCCGAATTACATTCGGGGGTCTTCTTGAGTTCGTGCGCGATTTGCCTGTATATTGAACCTTTATCCTTGGGATGAGCCGTCTCAGCTATATCCAACAAAGCCTGCATTGTGTCTTTATCAATTTGGCCCTTGAGTGCGTGAATATCTTTTTTTATGGCATGTCGTACAGCCTGTATTTCAGACTTTTCTTTTTGCCCAAACAAAAACTTCCTTATGCCGCTTTGCCCTTCACGCTTGGCTCGTAGTTCCTTAATTTTTTCTAAATTTCCAGCCGTCACCGGGTTCAAGCTTGGCGTTTGCTTTTTTGGAGCCCCCGTCGTAGGCATTTTGTTTTGCGCGACCTGATGGCCACTCGGATCTTCACCTACGGAAGATGTAGATGTCCGGGGGTAGATATTGTGTTAGGCGATGGGGAACCGTTCGGATTTATAGCTGACATAACATCCTTTAGTTTAAAAACAATTTACGGCATTTGCAAGAGAATTTTGTGAATGAACGTAAAAATAGGATTTATGTTTACGGATGTGGCCTTAAAAATCAGGTTTTGCCCGTTTGGCGTCGATGACT
>JAIRKR010000023.1 GCA_031260015.1 Puniceicoccales bacterium | reverse complement strand
TAGTTTAAAAACAATTTACGGCATTTGCAAGAGAATTTTGTGAATGAACGTAAAAATAGGATTTATGTTTACGGATGTGGCCTTAAAAATCAGGTTTTGCCCGTTTGGCGTCGATGACTTGTTGATACGCAGTGGCGATTGCTTGCAAGTTGTTTTTATTGTCTTTAAGTTCATCTAATTTCAACGAATCCTGGATAGCCCCCATACTGGCCTGGATAGCCCCCATACTGGCTTTTAATTGGGCAATGGGTTGATTGACGGGCTTGTATGTTTGATCCCATACCATATGGTCTTTCAAGAAGTCTATGTTCTTAGGCTCTTGGAGAAACTCTCTAAAACCCTGGGCATATTCGTTATTATATCTTTGGATGTAGGCATTACTTAGCTTAAAAACACTGGACATATTAGCCAGGTTTTGAAAATTACAAACCTCAGCCAATGTATTGGCAGTTTTAATATCAAATGGTTTATCAAGTAATTCATGCTCTATTCTTTCCATTTCAGCTGGGTTTGTGCGATTTAAATACAAGTCGTTGGTGAGCATTATTTTTTCTAAAGATGCTCGCATTTGATCGCTTATGTCATCTCGTTTTAGGGCTTCACGTGCGGCGTCACGATATACGGTTGCCTGGTGCTCTTTCCCAAACTCACCCATTGACGGAATTAATTTGCTAAATACGGTTGGATCACTCACGGTTTTATCCGTGATGGCTTGATCAATATACTGCTGAAATTCGTAAGGGAAAGAATCATTGGGAACCCCGGCAGTTAGATTGGTTATTTGTGATCCTTTTTCTGTCTCATCAGAAGTTGTTTCGATGTGGTTTAATCTCGCTTGAATTACTGCAAATTGGACGATCCGATTCTGAAGCTTCTGTTGCAATTCCCTTTGTGGGCTTTGATCACTTGGATTTTTTATGATCTCTCCTAGGGTTGGTAATAATTGACTCAACATTTGGCCCATGTCATTCGCCGCTCGGTTGAATAGTTGGGCCTGTAAACGATTTTCGATGGTATCGGTTTTGGTGTTGGCTTGCATGGACTTAACTTTGCCCCCTAAACACCGATCAAGCATTTGATTGTATGCCTTAAGGGTGTCCAGCATATCTTGCGCTTGTTGCTTTACATCTTCGGGAGGAAGAGATGAAAATTTTTCCAATTGACTCATAAGGGGGGCAAATGAATTCCCGGCTAATGCATTTAGATGGTTCATCAGGCTTCTGGGATTTTCTGCCTCTAAGTAGGCATCATATATATGTAACGCAAATTGTAGCGTTGTTTTATGGTCGGCCAATTTTGGATCTTTTGATAAATTTGCAATGGCTGTTCTTTCTAATAGCAGTTGTGTGGTAGTCTTTGAGCCTATATCTATTTTAGTCAAAAAGTCTGCAAAATCTTGCGGAGATCCATTTTGAAGTTGTTGTTTTATTTGATCTTGAAAGAAAGATTGTGCTTGTGCTGCATAGGTATCAATATAAGCATTTCTCATCTTGGCGATTTCTGGATTATCGGCTTGCGAACGCAATACCTCTACAAATTCCTGGCAATACTCGCTACTCAACAGTTTTTGCTGAATTTGATTGTATGTTACCTTTTGATCCTTGGGGGGAAGATCACTCGCGGTTGCCAACCAAAGAGCTACCATCTGTTTATTGATTTGAGGATCCTGGGAGAATTGATGGTTTGAAATTTGTTGAAGTAGGTTCTGTTGTGCAGCGCGCACTTCGGCCTTGTTTTGATTCCCAGGTAAATGCCTACCTATGCCACTTTCCCCTTCGTATTTGGCTCGTGCTTCACGGAAATTTTTTGCTGCATTTGAAAATTTTTCGGCAGCGATTATTAATTGCTGTTGCGATTCTTCCGATCTTTGAACATCTGTTTTACTTGGCGTGGCCGTTTGGCCTGTTTGCGGTGAAGCGGCTGTTTGGTTTGCAGCAGGACTTGGTAGGGGGGGTGTCGTCAGCCTGATGGGTGAGGGAATTATCATTGAATACGTGCGGATATTCCTAATGGAGAGGGAAACCCCCGTCGTAGGCGTTGGATTTTGCGTAATGGAACGGCCCGTAGCATCTTTTCTTATGGTGGGCGAAGATGGGTTGGGTTCAGACACGCTCGGCGGTAGACTTGAACCTACTGGAGTTGACATAACATCTTTTAGTCTAAAAACAATTTACGACATTTGCAAGAGGATTTTGTCAATGAACGTAAAGAATAGGATTGATGTTTGCGTTGGAAAGTACCACAGCAATGCATTGTTTAACTTGACGGCCATCGGTTTCAGCACCCAAGTTACTCAAGTATTTGATCCCACTGACAAAAATGTCTTTCTAGGATAAAGACTTTAACCCACCACTAAGCTCATTGAGGGACCTTGCAAGATTTGCATCGGCACCACAGGATTGTAGTTGCTCGTGCACAGCCTTTAGCAATGCCGGTCGAGCTTTAGAAGAACACTTTCCAATGAACTTAGCTAAGGTATTGACAGTTGTCTGGTCTTTAACAAGTGTGCCTTTTAGTTTTTCTACAAATTCATTTTTTAACCTTGATTTTTCAGACCTCGATGTAGCGTTTTGGATCTTTGAGGTGAGCTCTTGAATCATTTGTAATTGTTCCTGAGGTTGAGCATAATAATAGGGGTCAATTTTGTTCTCAAAATGCTGACGTGCAAAATTTTTAATGGGTGTTAGGTCCTGTGGATTACCGGTTTGGATTACCTTAGACAGTATTAGTTTAATTAGCTCGGGTTGACGCCTAGGAGAACATTGTTCCACACCTTTTAGCCATCCTTGTATAGTTGTTTGATTATCCTTCCAAAACGCCTCTGCTCCCATAGATTTCTGAAATGCATGCTTTTCAATGTCTTGGGTTAATTTATCCTGGTAATCAATTTTTCGCGCGTACGCATTACTCGTCTTCCAATGAGATTGAATTTTTAATCCAATTTTCCCTACCCAACTGCTTTTGTTGTATTCATTTTGTGCCGCATTGAGAAGGCTCGTATGAGTCCCAATCTCTTTGGAGAGCTCTTTCTGGGTCTTTTCAGCTTCAATTTTTGGCCCGAACGTGGATGCTGCTTGGTTTATCTTTGGGCTTTTTGTGACTATTTTGGGATGGGTTTCAGAGGATTGATTCATAGATGGTCTTGCAAGTCCACCAAATAGTTTTATTCTCTCTTTTATCCCCGAATTCTGTTTTGGATTTTGCGTAATGGAACGGCCAGCGGCATCTTTTCCTATGGTGGTTGAAGATGGATTGGATTCGGATATGCTAGATAGCGGACTTGAACCTATTGGAGATGCCATAACAATTCTAGTTTAAAAACAATTTACGGCATTTGCAAGAGAATTTTGTGAATGAACGTAAAAATAGGATTTATGTTTACGGATGTGGCCTTAAAAATCAGGTTTTGCCCGTTTGGCGTCGATGACT
>JAIRKR010000052.1 GCA_031260015.1 Puniceicoccales bacterium | reverse complement strand
CACGATAAAGCCACCACCAGTAATACAGCAGCAGGACCTGCTGCTGCTCCGAAACTAGCTACTGTTACAACTGTAGCAACAATTGCCGTAAACACAGCGGCAATGATTCCAAAGATACTTTTAACCAGAGCCGATTTCTTTTGTTCTTCTGCTGCCAGTTGAAGCTCGATAGTGTCGTTGAGAACCTTCAGTTGTTGATCCAAGAATTCTTTTTGAGTTGCACTTCTCTCTTGTACTTTTGCGGCTAAGGCGTTTTGTAACCCTCTTATCAGTTCGGATTTAGACTGTTGTGTAAATAACATGCAGAGCAAGGCTAATCCATCTTTATCCAAGTTAGAAAGATTGGCATAACCATCCAAAACGCCAGAATCCTTTAGCTGCTGAATTTGCTCTAAAATTTTTTGGGCAATCGGCGAATAAAATTCAAAGCTATCTAGACCTTGTGGATTTGGTAGAATAGGTTTCCCACCCATTTGGTGAAAAGTATTTTGCAATTGTTCAAGCCAGTCGACTACTCCTTCTCCACCTAATGGGTTAGAACTTGATTTTGAACCTGTTCCAGATGGTTCTTCAGGACTTTCTGGTTGGAAGACATTGGTACTTGGTTCTGTTACTGATGCTACATCCGGCATAAAAGTATAATGTTAAAAGGTTACTTTGATTTCTTTTCCAATAAGGCCAACAAGGCTTTCGCTCTTTGAACGTGCGCTTCACAATTGTTACCGCGGTTTTTAAGGTTATCGGCTTCTCCCATTAAAATTACGCCTTCCAAGCAATTTTTAGCATTTTCAACTTGTTTCAGTTGCAGGAAACACTCTGCTAAATCCAGGTAATATGACATTTGCGTGCTTCTCAATTTTACCAACGTACCATACGCTGCAGCGGCAAGCTCGTATTGTTTTAACATTTTGTATGTTGCACCTACACCTTGCCAATAGTCTACGTTCAGTGGATCGTAAATGCATAACATATTGAATATACCAAGTGCCTTTTCATATTTATCGTTACTGTAAAGATCGTAAGCGATGGCGTACATAACATTCAGTTTATCTTTGGGAATGTTAAACGCATCTGCCAAACGCATTTCACCTGTAGCCAATTTTTTTCCTACGTCTAGGCTCAATTGGATCATTTCTGGATCCACGTTTTCAGCTTTTGAGCCCATAACACTTACAAGCTCTTCTTTAATTTTTTCCGCAACGGATATATCTGTCATATATTTCTCCTTTTGTATGTAAAATTATCCAATATTGTTTATAATTGTGCTATAGGCACTGTAAGCACGATTCCTAAATGTTGAACTGGTAGAATTGAACGTATCTATCTTGCTACGCATCGTAGATACATCGTTGTTAATGCCTTCAATCGTACTTTTGACATTTTCAACTGACGTATTAATGACTGTAGTCCAGCTATCTACAACTGACGACCAAACATTATCATTACGGTGTCTCCAATATGTTCGGAAATCTTTTTCATCAGTTTGGTCCCCACCCCAATCGTAACCTAGGGCCGAACTTGGAGTAATGGGTGTCGACTCTATTTCTTTCGGTAACCACTGCTTAGCTTGTTCCTGCCCATCAAATTGTAAAAGATAAATGTTCCCATCCGCATTGTGCGTATCTATAATTACACGATCGATGAAGAAGAGGAGGCCGATGTCCAGTGTTGTTGTTGTATCAGCGGTGTACAAAAATTTATCGTAAATCGTGTATGGAGCGTTGGGCAAAGCAGTTGGCAGATACATATCCGGAAGAATATGTGTTTGACTCGCAGTAGCCAACTTATCGGAGGGGATTTGCGTCCCGTCTATATCGGCATAAGATTTCACCGGCAGAGTCCGATTCCTACTTGTAATAAGTCCGTTAAGTCCACTCCAACTTGTAGTATCCAAAAATGTCCTATCAAAGGTATAAGCCTTCCCATTAGAATTGCCGTTCACGATTGCATCTCCCAAAAAAGCCTTGAGGCCCGCTTGGGTTGCCTTAACCAATAAGTATCTGTTTGTATTCGTTAAATGATAGCCATCATTTGTTGTAATATCCTTACATTGAATAACAATAAAAGGATCTCTAATTTCATTTCCTTGACGATCTCTCAAATAATTTCCTCGAGCGTCCTTTAACTCCATTAGATTACGCATAACGCTACCACTTATATGCGTGAGTGCCGTGTAAGCCGCATCAGGTAATCTGTTTGATCCACTGGCTTGACTGGTATTTAATAACTCTAAAGCACGTCGAATGAAGGATAAATATTGTCGCAAAGCAGAAATCTTCCTCATAACAATGCTAATATTTTCTCTCAAAGCTTGAGTTTTTATTTCTAAAAACGAAGACAAGGCATTAACGGGGCCGTCGCGGTCGATGAGATAGCCAACGTAAAATAATTCGAGGGCTCCTAATTCTTTTGTATCTTCGATGGCGCTCGTACTAACCACATTCGGCATACATGGGTACCCAATCGCCGCATCGTCAGGGAAAAAGATCCTACTCTCTCCACTCGTGCCCAAATCAAGTTTATAATAGACGCATATGTATTTTAATTTATCGAGCAACGTTAGTTCGTTAAAAGAGGTTAGCTCTTTATCAAACGGTGCCCAAGCATTACTTGCTTCATCATAAATGGGAGACTCAACTTTTAATTTCCGCAGGGCCTCTAGATCAGGATAGGAGGAAAGTGATCCAATTTTGGATGGAGAAGTGTACGCCTGCTCACCGGGAGTAAAATATCGTACAAACTCTTCCTCCCAATACTCTGCGTATTCTCCCTTGCTTGAGTCTGTTTTGAATACGTAATAACTGTTAAAATCTCTTATCCGTTCAAAAACGATCGCATCGCACATTTTTAATTGATCAATTACAACCTGCGCATTTGCCATTGTTGCACTATCGCTTTTCATGAGTTCAAGTCTAGGCAACAAAGCTTTGTTTACGTAATCAATGTAGTCGTAGAGTTCGTTCAATTTGAGTACAATACATTCAACGTAATATTGATACGCATAGTTGCCTTCTTTACAGTTGATATTAAGATCGTTTTCTTTTAAAATTAAACTCGCATCAAGTGACGGATTAGTATCACTCAACGCATAAGAAGTCTGTGAACTTCTTCCCAAGCTCAGAATAGAATTGAATTCTGCTACCAAATTTTTCAATGTAGGTTTGTAAATCTCATTAAATAAATTTTTAAAAAGGACCTCGAATTGTGGGATTGTATTGTAAGTAGATATATTGATTCCACTGGCCAGACATCGTTCAGGCTCTGTTCCCTGCAACAGAGGAGTAATATCAAAATTGTCATTCCAAAAATCAACACTCATAAAACTTCCCTTTATCCAAGCAGTTTACATGCCAATCAGTTCACACATGGCTAAAAAACGGACAACCGTCATTCTTCGGTAAAATAATTGAAATGATCCTACCGCATTCCCGTAATGCGTAGGATGTTTTTCAGATTTTTATCAAAAACAGCGTTGTTTTTTCACCCACAATACGCATAAATTGCTGCATGCCTTTTTTAGCTACCCTTGCGGATGAACTGCAATCTTCTATGCCCTACTACGTTTGTACGCACGTCCGTCCCGATGGAGACGCCGTAGGTTCACAAATTGCATTCACGCGTTATCTCAATAGCCTGAAGGTCAAAGCTTTTTGCATTTTAACGCGCGACATGCCCCTTAATTTGCAAACGTTAATCAAGGATACACCCTACATTTATCTAGAAGACATGAAGGATGATGCGGGTATTTTAATAGCTCTCGATTGTGCCGATTTAACACGACTGCCGGCATCGTTCAAAAATCTCACCCATTTTCTTAACATTGACCATCATCCCAACAATCCAAATTTTGCTAAACATAATTATGTGCAGGAAAATTTTTCATCTACGTGTGAAATTCTAATAACTTTACTCAGAGAAGTGGGCTGGAACTTTGACCTGATTGCTGCTCAGGCCTTGTATGCAGGGTTGATCACCGATACCGGAAATTTTTCTCACAGCAATGTAAGCGCAAACACATTTGCCTGCGCTGAATACTTACTGCAATGTACCCATTTACAGCCTTATGAAATTATCCAGTCTCTCTTCGAGCAAAAGACATTGGCACAGATACGCTTGCTCAGCCTATTTTTATCGAGGATTCAATTACATTGCAACGAACAAATTGCTTGCATCGAATTAACGCGGGATGATTACGTCAAAACCAATACGCAGCACAGTGACACAGAGGGATTCATTGCCCATGCTCTGACGATTCAAAACGTAAAAATTGCCGCCTTTATCGAATACAACGAGCACTTCGTCAAAGGGAGCCTGCGCTCAAAGGCACCTCATCTTGCCGTCAATCAGGTTGCCCGACAATTCGGAGGATTTGGACACATTTGCGCCGCAGGATTTCAATGCGATTCTCGGACGTTTAATCGGAATCAATTGATTCAGGCTTTGGCGAATCTCATTGCACAATGACCCTTAAATACATTTGTTTAAATCCATTGGATGGCATTTTATGCATCGATAAACCGTGTCACTGGACTTCGTTCGACGTCATACGATACCTACGTAAACAGTTTCGTATCGCAAAAATCGGTCACGCGGGAACTTTGGATCCATCGGCTACCGGACTTCTAATCGTTTTACTGGGGAAAGCAACCCAACTCTTTCAATCCCTAATGTGTTTGCATAAGACTTACGAAGGTACCATCCAATTGGGTGTAGAAACGAATACCTATGACCTCGAAGGTGAAATTACAAGGCGTTCTTCCACGGAAGGCATTCAATTATCGCACGTTGTAAAAGCCATGGACAGTTTTCTGGGGGATCAGTATCAAATACCTCCCATGTTTTCGGCAAAAAAATTGAACGGCACACCGCTCTATAAATTAGCTCGCAAGGGTAAAGAAGTCGAACGTATCCCGCACTTAATTACGATATTCCAATTTCATTGCGTTTCGTACACGGAGACGACCCTTCGCTTTCAACTACAATGTTCGAAAGGTACCTATGTACGGTCTCTGGCATTCGATTTAGGAAGAAAAATGGGATGTGGTGCCCATTTAACAGGGCTAAGGCGTGTACAAAACGGCCCCTTTTCCATCGATCAAGCCATTGCACTCCAAACGCTAGAAAATAAATCTTTCGAGGATTTGCAAAATTACATTCTACCTTACCAAAACTTTTACGCCGCCTATCCAAATCTATGAAAGAATTACATTTGGCCATTGGGATTTTTGACGGTGTGCATTTGGGACATCGAACGCTCATTGGCAAAGCCGTGGAAAACGCTCGCAATACCCATGCTTGGTCAGGTGTATTAAGCTTTCATCCACATCCGCAAAAAGTACTTGGGTTTCCTCAGGCTCCCAAAATGATTTACCCCATCCAACAGCGTTACCGATTGCTGAAGGAATTAAAAGTGGACCACATTTTTGTAAAACATTTCACATCGGCGTGGTCACAATTCCAACCGGATCGCTTTTTTTCCTTCTTAAAACGTATTTTCCCCAATCTGCACACGGTATACGTTGGAGAAGATTTTCACTTCGGACACCAACGTCAAGGAAACGTTGCAACGTTGGAAACACTCTGCCAAAAGGAGAACCATGTGTGTCTTAACGTAACGCAGCCCTGTACCCATGAAGGTGAACGCATCTGCAGTACACGTATTCGTCATGCCCTGCAAGCGGGACAAATTGATTTGGTTAACACCCTCCTTGGAAAATCTTACCATCGATGGGGACAATTAAAACACCTCAAAAAACATCACCCTTACAACGTCCAATTCCCCTATCCTTACGAAATCCAATTGCCACCCGGTATCTACGCCGTTCAACTGTGTTCCAAGGATTACTTTTCTCCCGCAAAACTTACCGTGGAAGCAACCTCTTCTGTGCTTGTGCAACCGGAAATTACTCCCAACATATATCAAAGCATAACGATTAACTTTTGTGGCACCGATCTGGCCCGTTAGCAACATTTACCCATATAACTTATGGATACGGGAAGACTATTTGCTAAGAAGTTGCAGGAGTTGTTACTTTCTCGTCATTCTGTTTCGACTGTATTCCAAAAGCCATTTTATGACGTCTCATAGGAAAAGATAAGCGTCGATAGGGGCGGCAAGTATACATTTAGAGAATAAGGACGTCCATGCTGTTCTACATTTTGAGTTACCAAAGCACCCAAATTGCCTCTGTTTTTACCATTATAACAGCTTGCATCCGTATTTAATATTTCTTTCCAAGTACCTGTAAAAGGCACTCCCAAGCGATAATGCGGATGTTCTACGGGTGTAAAATTTGAAATAAAAAGTAACGTCTGATGCGAATTTGGGTCACGGCGTACAAAAGAAAATACGCTGTTGGGGTAATCATCGGGATCAATCCATTCAAACCCACCCCTTTGTGGATCCCATCGAGACCAAAATGAATACCGCCTGTAGGCAGCGTTTAAATCCTTTACAAGTTGCTGAATCCCACGATGATTGGGACACTGCAGCAAACACCAGTCGAGTTCCTTGCAAAAATCCCATTCAATCACCTGTCCAATCTCATCGCCCATAAACAAAGTTTTCTTGCCGGGCCACCCCCACATGTAGGCATAGAGAGCTCTTAGGGTACTTACTTTATCGTCAAAGAAGTAAGAGCCCATCTTATTCACCATCGATCCTTTACCGTGCACAACCTCATCGTGGGAAAATACCATCATAAAATTTTCAGAATATTGATACAACATCCCAAAACTCATTTCATTGTGATGATACTTTCTGTAAATGGGATCTTTCTTACAATAATTCAAGACATCGTGCATCCAACCCATATTCCATTTAAAATCAAAACCCAACCCAGATGCGTGCGTTGGATGCGAGACTCGGCCCGATGATGTCGATTCTTCAGCAATGGTTAGAACCCCCGGATAATACCGGTGAACAAGATCGTTGACGCAACGCAAGAAATCAATGGCTTCCGTGTTCTCTTTTCCGCCATAATAATTGGGAATCCATGCATCCTCTTTTCGCGAATAATCTAAATATAACATGGAAGCAACGGCATCTACCCGGAGTCCATCCACATGAAATCGGTCCAACCAAGCAAGCGCACTGCACAGCAAAAAATTGCGAACTTCATGTCGACCGTAGTTAAAAATAAGTGTACCCCAATCGGGATGCTCGCCTTGACGCGGATCTGCGTGCTCATACAATGCTGTTCCATCAAATTTTGCCAACGCAAATGCATCTTTGGGGAAATGTCCAGGTACCCAATCTACAATGACACCTATCTCATTCTTATGAAATGTGTCGATCAAATACATAAAATCTTCCGGTGAGCCGTAACGCGAAGTAGGAGCAAAAAATCCTGTCACCTGATACCCCCAAGAGCCTAAAAAAGGATGTTCGGCAATGGGTAAAAATTCTACGTGCGTAAAACCAAGATCTTTTACATACGGTACCAAATTCTCTGCCAATTCTCGATAGGTCATAGGCCTCTTTTCTCCACGTTTGTCCATGGTATGTTTCCACGATCCTAAATGCACCTCGTATACCGTAATGGGGACTTCCTGTCCGTGGGTTTGAGCACGTTTCGCAAGCCATTCTTCATCTTCCCATTCAAAAGTATCTTCACACGCGATGATGGAAGCATTGTGGGGTGCTCCCTCAAAAAATAAACCATAAGGATCCGTTTTTAGCTGCAATTGTTGATTGGCATCATAAATTTCATACTTGTATTTCACACCTGCTTGTAAATCGGGAATAAAAATTTCCCAGATTCCCGAATGCTTTAGGCAACGCATGGGATAATGTCGGCCATCCCACTGGTTAAAGTCTCCCACAACCGACACACGCTTTGCATTAGGTGCCCAAACGGCGAATGCACAACCCCCTACTCCTTCATGTAATATGCAATGAGCGCCTAATTTTCGGTATATACGATGATGATTCCCTTGGTTAAACAAACACAAATCTTCATCGGTTAAAGTAGGTTTAAAAGAATAAGGGTCCTTTAGGTATGCCCTATGGTCTTCGTAAGTAACTTCAAATTGGTATTGAATAGTCTCAGAAACGAACGTTGCAAACAATCCTTCGTCGGCAACTTTTAACATTTCAACTAACTTACTTTGCGTCAGATCGCGTAAAAAACATTTCTTCGCGCCGCGAAACAGTCCACGAATAATATATTGGTTCCCTTGACGATGTATTCCTAAAAAGTGGTGTGGATTCGTGTGAATCCCATGCAATAGAGCTTCAAATTCGGCCTGTTCGTTGACATTCATTGATCACAGTCCCCTCTGATCAACCTATCAATCTTATCATTTTAAGTCGAGTTTTTTCATAAAACAGAAAACTTGCAAGATACATTTTTCTGGTGGCGTAAATCCACACAATGCATCGCAAAATGATTTAATCTCTGCTGAATGACTACGGTTGTACGTTTACAAAGTCTGTTTATTCGGATTGCTTTGTGACTTCGACAAAGGACGTTTCGGTAAACTTGATTTTTTGTTTTGAAAATCTTTTAAAATCTGAGTGGGTTGCATAATGGCCGTACGCATTATCGTGTTGTGTCCGTAACGTTGTATCCCTTTAACAATGCTGTTCACAAGTTTTTCTTGATAAGCATTCGTAGCAATTCTTTTTGCTTCATCGTCGTTACTCAGAAACCCACATTCGATTAAAACAGCAGGACAGTGGATATGCCTCAAAACACCGAACCGGGCTCGACGTACACCACGATCGATACTCCCCAAGCGTATAGTCACACTTTTCTGAATACAATAGGCCAAATACGTATTTTGAACATCAAACCTATTGTTAATCTCCGTTGAGCCATCCGAAGCTAACGCCTTTGTGCGATCCGTAGACGGGTGGGATGCGAACGTGTAAGTAAACGTCTCAATGCCTCGTGCCTGCGTAGATTCTGCCGCATTATAATGCAGAGAAACAAACAATTGGGCTTTTAATTTATTCGCCCATTGCCCTCTCTGCTCGAGACTTAAATCTACATCGCCCTCCCTTGTTAAAAAGACTTTATACCCTAATTTACTTAAAGCCGACTGCAAAGCGCGGGCCGTATTCAACGTTAGCCGCTTTTCCACCAAATTCAATTTGCTGTTTTTTGCCCCTTCTGCAACACCCCCGTGTCCAGCATCAATTACGATGCATCCTCCGTTAGACAAATATTTTTTTATCTTCTCGGGTTCCAGGAGCGGTTTTAAAATTTTCTCAACATCCACAGTGGCGACAAAAAAGCGATTTTGCCTTGGATTTTTCACAACCGGACGCGTCAAAAACACTTTGGTGCCATCAAAGATCATTTCCTTACTCTCTAGGATAAAAGCAATGTGATGCGTACAATTAAAACAGCGAAAATATTTACCATCTTCGTAGATGCACCGAAAATTGTAACGCTTGAGCACATTTTCAACATCTTCCGTTTTGTAGGTGTCACGATAACTGGGATACTTATTTGTGGGGCGTTTACCTGCATTTAAAACGCATGCCTGTGCTCCGATGATACAGGCAAAAATAATAAGAAACCTCCATTGTTTGAATAGCATCCTATAAATAAATAAAGATAATTGTTCGAAAAATTAAAGCATAAACTCGGTCAAAAGCATTTTGTGTACATTGAAGTTCTCTATTGCAAATAGCGTGTGAGGTATTTTTCTAAAACCATCCAATCTTTAGGGTAAGAGGACGAAAAATGGTAATGTTGCCCACAAAAATCAAAGCGAACATGCTGCAAATAAATATGTAATCCGGAAGATAGTGGTTTTTCGTCGGAAGATTTTTTGAAATTAGGCTTAAGGTATGACAGGTACACGTAGTGGTCTTTTGGGGAAAAACAGGTATTTCCTAAAACTTCCAAATGCCCATAATGCGCGTGCAGCTGTATTTGCTGTGGCCTCAGGTAATGTGCCGTGGCCCTGAGTCGATAGTAATGGCCGTATCGTTGTTCAACTTTAAATTGCGTGTGAGCCTTTTTCCCCTTCCATTTGGAGGGGAAAGCTCGATGTTTGTGGGCATTCCATGCGATGGACAAATCGCAATCCCATTGCTCGGGGAGTACGTTTTCGACATAAGCCCAAAGCGCGAACTCGAAAGCAAACAAATTGGAGCCGTAAGCATTCCGCAATTCCCTCTTTGCCGCCGTCTTTGCCAACATACATAAACCGCTTATGTCCGTATCCAAAGGATAAATTAATGATGCCTGTTCCTTACGCTGTACCTGCCAGGCTTGATGTACCTGTGTTGAAGACTCACCTGCCTCTTTGGTACACACGCAAAAATGATCACCTTCGTCGTAGACGATCTTACTCATGGAACAGGTCACGCATTTGAGTCGGCCGACTTTTTTGAAAATTGTGTACTAGGCTTCAAGTCCCAAGGATGCATCCAGGTCGTAATTGGAAAATACATTTTTCACATCTTCAAGATCTTCCAACTTTTCAACCAATTTAAGGATCTTTTCCCCCCATTCGCGGTCACGGATTTCGATGGAGTTTACGGGTAGATAAACCAGTTCTGCGGAAGCCGTTTCCAGTGGAATATCTTCAAAGGCTTTTACCAAGGCATAAAAATCGTTGACACCACAAATAACCTCAAAGTGATCGCCTTTGTTAATGACATCTTCGGCACCCGCGTTGAGGGCTATTTCCAGCAGTGCGTCTTCGCCAATTTTATCGCTCGCTATCAAGCATTGACCTTTGCGTTGAAAATTAAAAGCCAATGCACCCGTGCCCGCCAAACTGCCTCCCCACTTTGTAAAAGTGCTTCGGATGTCCGACACGGTACGATTTTTGTTATCGGTGGTCACTTCCACGATAAATCCAACACCTCCGGGGCCGTATCCCTCGTAGATTAGTTCTTCAATTTGAATGCCAGGGATTTCGCCCGTTCCCTTTTGAATGGCTTTCTGAATATTTTCACCCGGCATATTGGCCGCCTTCGCTTTCAATAGGAGTGTACGCAGTTGTGGATTGAATTCCGGATTGCCGCCGCTTACTTTGGCGGCCAGAGTAATTTCTTTGCCAATAAGACTGAATATTTTACCGCGTTTGGCGTCGATGACCGCTTTATGCCGTTTAATGGTAGACCACTTGCTGTGCCCTGACATAATACCGAATTATTGGGTTAAAGGAGTAACGGTTTGTTTTTCCGCTTTACCGAAACGATTGGTGAGCTCTTGTTGCAAAATGGTAAACACGTTTTGTATCGTCCAATACAGTACCAAGGCCGCCGGGAAACTGTAGCAGAATACCAGGAACAAAAGTGGCATCCACATCAACATTTTTTGCTGCATATTATCCACGGCAGGCGTTGGCATCAATCGCATTTGTACGACCATTGTAATGCCCATTAAAATGGGAAGAATGTTGACGGGAAAGACACCCCAATGGGCAACCGTATCCGGAACCGACAAATCTTTGATCCATAAAAATGTTTGAAATCGCATTTCCGAGGAAGTTCGCAACATAAAATACAAACCCAAGAATATCGGTAATTGGACGAGCAAGGGTAAACATCCCATGGCGGGGTTAACGCGATGGGCTTTAAACAATTTCATCGTTTCCGACTGCAATTTCTGCGGATTCGACTTAAATTTTTCCCGAATCTCGCGCAGGGGTTGTTGAATGCTGGCCATTCTCTTGGAAGAATGAAGCTGCGCTTGGGTCAATGGCCACATCAATAATTTTATGATAAATGTTAACAATATAATCGTCCACCCCCAATTGGGAACGTACGTATGGATGCCTCGCATGGCTATGAGGAGAAGCTTACTGATACCGCCGAAAAAGCCAAATTGCATCACTTGATCCTGCTCATTTCCCATCTTGTTGAGCAGTAAAAAGTCTTTCGGGCCCACATAGTATTTCATGGACAATAGGTGATTATCTTCTTGCAAATCAAAAAATAACTGGCCCGAGATGCAGGCTTCCAGGCGTTCGTTGAGCAAAATCTTCCCCGGAGCGGCATAGTATCCTAAGGCAGGGACCTGGGGAGTTAAAATGGCGGTGAAAATTTGATTTTTTATGGATCCCCAATTGAACGACTTGTACACCTGCACAAAATCGCGTCCGGCCTTTTGCCCCAATCCCAAAAATCCGTTGCTGGCCTCAAAATCTCCGACCTTGATAAATTCTGCTTCTTTTCCGTCGAACGCGCCAAAGTTTAAATATTCCTGGTATTTATCGCCGGAAGTTGCCGGGAACATCCCCAAGTGAAAGCAAATTTGTCTGCGTTCTCGGGAACCTTTAATCAACGTTTCGTGTAAGATCAAATAGGGATTATCGGCGTTGCTGGCCGGTAGACGATATCCGCGGACAATTTCGGTTCCGTCGTCCAATTGTGTTGCGAACTGTATGAAATCCTCCGTGCATTTGGAGATCTGATAATCTTTGACGCATAAAGGGTCATTTACTTGCCATCCCAAGCCCAAGGCGGGTAAGTCTGCATTTTGGTTAAAAATATACGGTTCCGACCGATTAAGTTCCGCCGGGTATTTTTTTAAGGCAACCGTACGAATGGCACCCCCGCAATTGGTAAAGTTGACCCGCATAAAGTCGTTTTCCAGCGTAATAATACGCTCGTTGATGGGCTTGATAACGGCTTTGGGCAATGCGGGTTGCGCCGACTCAATGCGTGGCAAAGCTTGGGGTGATGCGGCGCTGGACGCCGTTGTGATCTGCTCCGAGGGGCTTGCTTGACGCACCTGTCGGTCTTGCCGAATCATTAGGCCAAACGCCAATGCCAAACAAAGGATACCCAATACAAAATTTTTCCTGTCCATAAGAATGATTGTTACGGGACCGGATCAAAACCGCCATGCGAAGAAAAGGGATGACAACGCAGAAGACGACGTCCAATCAAGTAACATGCTTTTAGGAAAGCATATTTTTTCAGACTTTGTAAAGCGTATTCTGAACAAGTTGGATAGAAACGGCAACGACACCCTAGGCCAAAAAATTGACAGGATAAAATGGGTGAAATACAAATTTGATAAAAACGGATTAAGACCTGCGCCAACCCTGCGCACACGATTGAAATTGCTCTGTATACCGCCCGCATTATTTGAATATTTTCAAGGTAAATTTAAGCTTGCTGCGCCTCGACGCGTGTCCGTTGTTGAAAAAACTTCCCATACGCTTTGTTCAATCTCATCCAAGGTAAGCAAAGCTGCCGACGGCGTACGCGCCATCACAACGAGATCAAAGACGTAACGAAAACGATTTCGCAGTCGATCAAAGCAAACCCTTACGCGACGCTTAAATCGATTTCTTACCACCGCATTTCCGATTCTTCGAGAAACAACAATGCCCAACCGCGGTTCCCGGGGAAATGGACTTAGGGCAAAAAAAATCAACATACCATTTACATACGTCCGTATTCCCGAACGATATATATTCTGGAAATCGCACGTTCGCGTAAGTCTGTGCTTTCTTTTCACGCCTAAAATCAAGCGCAAAGTTTTCTACGACCTTTCCTGCGTCTTGCCGCCAGGACTTTACGTCCTCCTTTCGTGGCTTTTCTTGCAAAAAAGCCACACATTCGTGTTCGCTTTACCTTGGAAGGTGAATAGGTAGGTTGCATATTCCCACAAGGATCCGAAAAATATCCGCGGAGGTCAACCTAAAAATTGCAGCACACCTCACCTATCGCAGCCGCGCGTGCAGAAAACATATTTTGCAAGAGTGTGGAGGTAATTTTACGCGCAAGCATCAATACACTGTTGCAAAGCATTCACGCATTGCTCATCTGTCGAGGCCGCGTTTCGTAATGTACTCAGAACGGTCATCTTCAGCCTCGCTTGAACAGGGTCCCCATCAATATTACCAAGCTCTCTGTCCAGGATATTCGCCAATGACTCTCTTGCCCACTGCCTTATTGCATTCTTTGGGGCGTCTAGGAGGGTGTCAGCATAGGCACATAGATCACGATAAATTTGCAGCATTGCCTTCAACTGAGTTTTGGCGGTATCTTTAGTAATTATGGCAGGGGCATAGTCACCTAGATACAGATGCCTATCTTGAAAGGTGTTATCATGATAATACTTTGCCCCTCTCCCAGGATCTCCAGCACCCAGCGGCGGCGGTGGTGGAGCAACCGGAGCGGCTGCGGCTCGGGCATTCTTTATGTCATCGGTGACTGGAACACCCGGGAAGTTCTTCTCGAACGCTTCCACTTGCTTCCGTAATTCTTCGATCTGGTCAGCATCTCCGCTCTTGGCCATAACCATCCACGGACTAGCATCACTGGTGCTCAACTTACCCAGCAACGCCTCGCCAACTTGATTTCTTTCAGAAGAAGGCAGGCCAAAATCAAATCCTTCCAACATCGTACCATATGCTTTTATCTCTCCGATGTTCGCTAAATTGTTGGCATCGGTTTTTTCTATATGTGCCACAAAACCATCCACTGCGGCCTCCTGTATCATAGCTAGGACATTGGTAACCGCAGCCGTAGGACAATATTGTCCTATGTGGCTAGTAGCATCCTCATTAGCAGTTTTGATGTATTCGTAAGCGATTTGTAGCTTATCTAGATCATTGATGTCTTCACAAGATAACTCTGTTAACCCTTGACAGATATGTGATATGGAGTCAGATAATACCGGAGGGATATCTTTGAACACATTCGGAAGTTTATTGGCGATAGGGTTGGCAATGGCTTGTTGTATTTGATTCAAACAATTGAGTAAACCCGCTTCAGGTGTACCCGGTTGGGGATTTAAAGCTTTTAGTTCTCCTACAAATGGATCCAAACCTTCTGTCGTAACATCTTTGGGCTTAGCCAAGTAAGTATTCAATTTTCCATAAAGGTCATTCAGTTGTGTATCTCTATCGACTCTGCCGACTCCACCCGGACCACCAGGTCCACCGGGTCCACCCGGACCAGGGCCATCCGGACCTCCGGTGGCACCGCCGCCATCCCCCTCATCAAAACTACCTACAGTCTCTTTATTCACTGCATGCAAATAATCCATGACGCCCGTCCAAAGATTATTTTCGGCCTGAATGCGAGACACATCATCGAGATTATCTGTTCCCTTAATTTGATCTCTCTGAATTTGAGCATTTGCAAAAAGCTCTTGGGTTGTCCAATTGGGCAATATAGGTTTACCATTCTTCAACACACTCTGTCCTTCGTGTTCCGCTCCTCCGAAAACGACGGCCAAGGGAATCTTCTGAGACCCGCCTATCCGGTTACCCTCTGCATCCAACACCTCAACACTAAGTCCGTCATTATTATTACCTTTTTCTCCCGGATCTAACGTAAGCTTTACGGCATTGTATACCCTACGATCCTCACTCGTCCCATCATCAAGTTTTACCGAGACATCGTTAGCATCACCTGGTCGGTATTGAATTTGTCCTCCTCGTCTTAATATATCTAGATCCGCTGTCGTTGGCGTATCGGCGCTATGCGGATCAATCATAACCGAAATTTTGCCTGTATATGCAGAATTGTCCTTTTGAAAATTCTCTATGGCCCCCTGAAAGCCCTCAAGAGCTTTGACGGCGTTTTTACCACATTGTCCACGTATTCTATGGTGAAAGTTTCCATCTTTGTCTAACCAAACCCGTCCTTCGATATTTGACCTTCTAATTTGTCCTTTACTGAGCGCCAACTTGGTAAAATCAATTTTCCCATCTTGATCCACAATACCTTTATCGCGTAAGTCTTTAAACAAAGCTTCGTTTGCCGCTTTGTCAGAGGGTTGACTTTTCATCATGGCTTCAAGATTGTCTAGGACGGCATCATCTTTAATGTGCGGATGGACGAATTGTTCTGTTCCTCTTAATGTCGCTGCAGCCACACCCCCCGGAACCGTCATTGGGTCGGGCACTCCACCACCCACTGTAGGCAAGCCACCACCTACTGCAGGGTGTAAACCCGCTGCTCCAAGACCCACAACGGGAGCACCGCCCCCAACAGGAGCACCGCCCCCAACAGGAGCACCAGCACCATCAATCGCACACATAACTCAAGCCATCGTAAAATTGTTTTTGGAAGATTTAGCGTTAATTTAAATCCTCATCTGTTCTAATTTTAGAAGAATAAATATAGGAAGTAAATAAGAAACTGAAAAATAGTTTTGCAGGACGATTGGATTCTCAATTTGAACGTACGGTCGTTTTTGCAGGACGGCTGCTGTCAGACGCACAATATTTATCGATGCGTATCCGTGCAGCAAAAGCAAAGTCGAAAAAACTTGCGTTGGGAAGCGTGTGTTAATCCTAATCCCTGGATGTATAAAAACTGCAAAGATCTTGAAATCATAAACTTACCCAGTTATTAAACCGAAGTTTATTATTCAACGCTTGGACCATTTCGGGCAACCCAATGGCGTCGAGGTTTTCATCCATCGGATATTGTCCTCTGCCACCGTGAACAATGAAAGCTTTCGTGGGTTTTACATCCTCGATGGCTATGTGGAATCCCTTGCTTTTTTTAGGCATTACACCACTTTTGATTTCGATAGCCCAAACATCCCCTTGGGAAAATTCCAAAAGCAGATCTATTTCAGCGCCCGCCGATGTCCTATAAAAACTAGGAATCAATTTTTGCCGTGTTACCGAAAGTAGAGTTTCAATCACAAATCCTTCAAAGCTAACCCCTAGAATGGGGTGACCGAGTAGCTGATTATAATCAACGATCCCCAGTAAAGCATGCGTCAGCCCACTATCCCGAATATAAATCTTTGGCGTTTTAATTAAACGCTTTTTGGTATTTGCATAAAAAGGCTTTAACCTTCGGACCCACAAAAGATCAACCAGTAAATCAATATAGGTATTCACCGTAGGCGAAGATAAGGCTAGATTTTCTGCCAGCCGAGAGCTGTTTAAGAGTTGTCCTTGACTGTGGGCAATCATTGTTCATAGCCTTGAAAGCGTCTCGGCAGGAACTCTTGGCCCCACTGTTGTACATCTCGTCCCAGATAAGTACGAATAAAATTTTGCCGATACCCGTAACTCGTTTCGTCGGAATTTGCCAAATAACTATCGGGGAAACCTCCACGTAGGAATAATTTTTTTACCCATAGGTCTTGGGTATCATCAATTTCCATAATATTCAATGGAGTTATATCCATATATTCTATTCGGCCGGCTAAAGTTTCTCCAGATTGCTTGAGTAAATCGGCCGACGTAGAACACAAAATTAAAAACCTACCGTTGCGCAAATTTTTTCGTCGTCCTGTGTCAATAAAACCTCTGAGATCTTGGAATAGTTCTGGCATCCTATGAATCTCATCTAAAATAATAAGTTTATTTTTGTTGCTCGAAATAAACAAAGAGGGATTTTGAAGTTTTGCCCTGTCTTCTCTGCTTTCCAAATCCAAGTAAATAGAATCTCTTTGTTTAGCGATTTCAAAAGCTAAAGTTGTTTTTCCAACCTGCCTTGGGCCTATAAGCGCAACGGCCGCTTGCCGATCTAAAGCTTTCAATAGGTGTGGGAATACATTTCTCGCGATCATCCTTGCAAATTTAAAGTCTAGTTTTAAATTTACAAGGATAAGCAATTGGTAGACACAAAATGGACATGTTGTGATCCTATAAAAAAGCATGCCGCATTCATTTTTAGTACAATTCAACCTTCCACACCGCTTTTAAGGAGGCAAAACCGTTTTGGCGAACTATATGCTCTGCGTGTCCATTTTGTGGCAACATTTACTTGGGGCATAAAAGATCCCAAAGATCCTCATCGTGCGTACGTAGTATGGAATTTCAAATATTTGTCTCGCCCACCCACCAACGAATTTCTTTCACGCACACTTTACCCAATTGTTGATTTAGCTGCACCTTACATGCGTTTTCCAAAAACTGCAATTGTTGCTTCAAAATCGGATTGGGAACACGCAGCCACAAGGTTTGGCGCTGATCCAATTTTTCCGGCCAACATTCCACCCATAAGGTATTCGCAAACCATGTTTTCCAGTGATTTCGCATCCGCGCAATACAATTTATACGTTCTTTGGAGGGTACATTGTGTTTTAAATAACGATCCACAGCCTCCGCCAAGGCAATGGGTTTTTTAAAAAAAACTTCATCCGCCTGCGCCTGTCCGATACCTCGCAACGCCGCAATGAGCGCCAAGGTCTCACGCGATCCTAAGGCGGGTCTATTTATCTTTTTAGGCAACACGTTCAACCACTAATTCAGGCAATACGGGACGCTTGGGAGCCAATTTGCAAGCGGAACGCAAGTATTCCAAAGCCGTATCCAATCGCGAGTGATCGTTGTAGTGAATCATCATCAGCGGATCTCCTTGTTTGACCTGCGATCCAATTTTCTTCAATTGAGTGATCCCCACCGCCGTATCCACTTTCTCCACGTTTTCCGGCTGAGACAGAATATCTACCCCTTTGGCCAACATACCTGCATTAATTCCATGAATATATCCCCTTTTGGGGGCAGGCAATTTACGTACGTACTTGGTTTTGGGGAATTTATCCGGATGGTCAACGTAAGTGACATCTCCACCTTGTGCTTTAACCATTTCTCTGAAACGCTCAAAAGCGGAACCATCATTGAGGCGACGTAAAACCGTTTGTTTAGCCGATAGCGTAGATCCAGACACTCCTGCGAGTCGGACCATTTCCATACCTAGTTTTAAAATTAATTCTTTTAAATCTTCGCTACCGCGCCCTTGCAGCAATTCAATGACCTCTTGAATCTCCAAAGCCGTTCCAATGGTATCGCCCAAGGGTTGATTCATATCCGTCACCAAGGCTACACAACGGCGTTGTAGAGAACGCGCCACACGCGTGATGGTTCTCGCCAACTGTTTTGCATCTTCCATATTTTTTATAAATGACCCATTTCCCCATTTAACATCCACAACTAAATTTTCAGATCCAACCGCCAACCGTTTACTCAAAATACTCTCCGTAATCAATGGAATACTGGCTACCGTTGCCGTCGCTTGCCGCATTTGATGCAAAATGGTATCCACCGGCGTAATTTGTTGCGGTTGTGCACAATAGCAGCAATCTATATTTTTCAACTGCTGAACAAATTCCTTAACGGACAAATTGGTTTTAAATCCTGGAATAGCACTTAACTTTTTAAGATTTCCAAAAATAAAATTTTCATCCTCTCCCACCACCGAAGGAACCACCACACCGCACGCCGCAACCAAGGCCGTGAGTACAATGGCGGTTTTATCACCCACGCCTCCTGTTGCGTACAACGAAATTTTAGGCTTTCCAATGTCCGTTAAATCGACAACTTCTCCGGACAACATGACTTCTTCGGCTAAAATGGCCGTTTCCTGCGCCGATAACCCTTGAAAATAAATTGCCATAATAAGCGCAGACAATTGATAACTGGGTATCGTATTGGACAAAATTGATTCTACAATGTAACGTACTTCACTATCGGTGAATTCTTCACATTCACGTTTTTTTTCAATAAGATAGGCAAAAGATGGTTGAATCCCTTTGGCGGCAGCTTTTTTTCTGTTCATTTGACATTCAAAGATTAAAAGATTGCTGTCCGTACAAAAATTCGTACTTCAAACAAAACTTCTACTACTATTGACAATTTTTATTATGATTGTCCAGTCATTTTGCAAAAATAGTAAAAATCACCGCCAGACCCAAACGATAATAACCAAATATCCTTAGACCATTTTTCTTCAAATATCCAAAAAATGCATGTATGGTTACCATTCCAACCACGAAGGCAACCAGGGTACCCATCAACATGGAAGCGACATCCAGCTGTTGCAACATTTCGGAGCCACTCTTCAAAAGCTTGTATCCCGTTGCAACCGTCGAGGTTAACAAGCCTAGCAAAAAGCTGAAATGAATGGATTGCACCAGCGACATGCCCAACATAACACCACCGACAATGGTCGCCAGTGAACGACTGAATCCAGGCCACAAAGCGATCAATTGAAACAATCCTATGCCCAATGCGACCCTTGTGGGCATGTTATCCAACGTCCATCGAACCTGCTGACGCTTGCGATAGTTTTCGACGAAAAAAATGAAAATACCGCCAACAAACACGGCTGCCAATACGCAAGAGCGGTTGTACAAATGCGTTTGAATCCAATCACCCCCCATAAATCCCAATAATCCTACCGGCACAAAGGCAATAGCCAGGTGAAATGCTAAACGTAATCCTTCGTTGTTTTTCCCCATCAGACCCGCAAGCATCTTTTTTATTTCACGCCTGTAAAATAAAAGTAAAACCCATAGAGTTCCCAATTGAATGCAAACCATGTAATGATTGAGCGCAATCTGCGTATTGTTCAGAACTTTCCCCAGATAATCGGTACTACTTTTCAAAAACAGTTCGTTGACCAAAATCATGTGTCCCGTGGATGAAACGGGTAAAAATTCCGTTATTCCCTGCGTAAACCCTAAAGCGCAAGCATGACCTACATCCAGATGCACCGCTGCGTTCAACACCGGATTGACCTTCATACATCCACAAAAGCTAACAAAAAACAAGATTACCCACCGAAACACTCGCATGCCGTTGATCCATGACATGCAAGTTTATTATTTGCAAGTTTTTTCCGCCATTGAATACGTGCCAATGCAGCGAATTCTGTCCAAGCAGCCTATTTCACGACGCGTATTGATGGAGCAAATCATTAAAATCCACCTCTATTTAACAGACCATTATATTGCAGATGATTTTCAAAAATAACGACCGGTCCGGTGAATGCCGAGGAGGGGGTATTTATAAAGTCATCCAGTGTTGAAAAATCTGTACCATATTAAGTGCGGCTCCTTTCAACAATTGATCTCCCACAACCCACATGGCTATGCCGTTATCCAAAGCATTGTCGTAACGCAGGCGTCCAACACCACATGTACCCCGTTTAGAATGTTCCAACGCCGTCGGATAGCCTTCCTCGTACCAATGCAAACCTTCGGCCGATTTTAATGCCATTTTCGCCCCACTCCAATCAAGTTTTTTGTCAAATTCAGCATTAATTTCCATGGAATGACATCGCAGGACCGGAATGCGTACACAATTGGCAAAGATCTTTAGGTTCGCATCGCCCAAAATTTTCCTAGATTCCAACACTAACTTGCGCTCTTCTTCCGAAACGCCATCGGTATCCAAATGGCCAATCTGGGGAATCGCATTAAAAGCCAGAGGCTTGTGAAAATTACGTACGTTTGCATGACTTTTCCCCTCGCTCCAAGACTTAACTTGCTCCTCAAGTTCACGTATGCCATCGTTCCCCATACCCGAAGCCGATTGGTAGCTGTGTACCCAAAAGCGCTTTAGGTGGAAAACCTTATGCAAAGGCCACAGTGCCATCAATGCAATCGTTGTCGTACAATTAGGACTTGCCACCAATCGCTTCGTAGGAGTCAATTGATGCATGTTGATTTCGGGAATGATGAGAGGAACTTCTCCGTGTAAGCGAAACGCGCTACTTCCGTCTATACAATTTGCATCGCTGTTGTTTAAAATGATTGGAATCCAATGGGAAGCAACCCATTTGGGTGTGGCAAAGAACCAAAAATCTACCTTCTTTAACCAATCCTCCGTCAGGCTTTCAATTTTAGACCGAGAACCCTTAAGGTCACAAAGATAGCCTGCCATTTTATTCGACGAAAATAGTACAAAATCTTTAGAACGACATTCGGGCATTTTTAGCAATTCTTCCGATAGTGTTTGCCCAACCAACCCTGTAGCCCCCACAATACCTATCGTTTTCATATCGTGCAAAACCATTCGGTGCGGGAAAATTTTACGCCCAACCATTTATAAAGAAACCCTGTCATGCGTATTCATTTTTACATTTCAATTTACAATCCTAATATTTCCTAAAGCGTCGCAAAGCGCGTAGCCTATCCACAATACGCATCGATGACAAAACATTTTATTGTAAAATTGATTGTTAATGCTCCAAAGAATGCAAACAAAAAATTCGTCTTCAAGTTACCCATGTTTCTTTGCAAGGCAACTATTGTAAAATAATTCCAATTTTCAGTTGTTGGAGCGTATGTAACATTTTAGCTTGCAGTTTAATCCAAGTTATGCGATGAAATTTAAAGTGGGGCTTTTTTAGTACATGAAAGTAAGTCGATGGTTTTTCAGTCTACTGTGGGTAGGATTGACGGGATGTCAAAATACCAAGCAGATCGTTGTAGAAACAGAAGAACCTCTTTTCCAACAAGGTCAACAATTTTTAAACGAAAATCGTCCCGAAGAAGCCTTCAAGGTGTTTCAAAACCTTCTTGAAAGGAGAAATGGAGAGGGGCCTAACACCCACTTTGAACTGGGTCAACTCTGTTTGAGCGTAAGGCATGATCCCATTTTCGCCATCTACCACTTCCGGCAGCACCTTGTACAGAATCCGGATAGCAAAGTGGCCCATATGGTTTTACAAATGATCGAAACTGCAAAGAAAGAATTTGCGCGTACTTTGCCATTGAGCGATCATTACAACGAATCTCCGGAATATTTAAATTTAATCGAAGTCCTCAAGCAAGTACGCGCCGAAAATAACCAACTCAAGAGCAAATTGGCACAGTTAAGAAATAAAGCTACAAAGGCCGAAATTCAAACGGCGCACACGATGGTTGTTCAGACCAATGAGGAAATACACAATAGTCACATCGAACGTACTTACGTTGTTCAAAGTGAAGATACGTTGTCAAAAATTAGCCTAAAAATGTATGGCAGTGCCGTCAAATGGAAAGTCATTTTTGATGCAAATCAAGATATCTTATCTTCTCCCAATGGTTTGAAAATTGGCATGAAATTACGTATCCCGGCGCTTAAATAATGAGTGTTCGGCGGCGTCATTTGTGGACAAATAAAATTTTAGGACTTTCCCAAAAAGCTTCTCGTCCAAAAAACATATGTGCGGATTCTTACGCTTTTCAAGGTTTCATTTTAGGTATCGACCCGAGTCTTAGAAGCACCGGCTTTGCCGTCATAGAAATTTGTGATCACCAGAAAATTAATTTGCACACGTCTTCAACTTTAAAATTAAGCCCTCAACTTGATTTTGTGGCTTGTTTAGGGGAATTATTTAAAACAACACAACACCTACTGCAATCTTACCCCGTGCGTACCGTTTCGATGGAACAAACCATTTACGTGCAAAATTCTAAAGTGGCTCAGATTTTGGGATCCTGTCGGGGCGCTTGTTTGGCGGCAACTGCTTTGTCCAACATCGAAACCAAAGAGTATGCGCCGCGAAGAATCAAAAAATCCATTACGGGTATGGGACAAGCAACGAAAGAGCAAATGGCCAAAATGGTTTACCAACTATTGCAATTACCGCGCATTTTACCTCCGGATGAGTCGGATGCAACGGCCGCGGCTCTCTGTCACTTTTTTTCATTAAAAAGCTTGCTGCCTTCCTAATTTAATTTTCCCATATACCGTGTTTCGCGCGGGATGTAGCTCAGCCTGGTAGAGCGTTACGTTCGGGACGTAAATGTCGCTGGTTCGAATCCAGTCATCCCGACCACGGCCTGTGAAATGAGTTAACCGCAGCAAATTTTAAGGACTGGTCAGAATCGTTGCCCCTTGAAGACTTATGAGGCGTGCCCAACCTTTGGGCTTCAAGAACCCATTTTTCGAACGCCGATTGCGACGAAAATCTCTGGAGATACGAAGGATGAGGGTTCATTTACGGTGGGATGTTTTTGTGGTTCATCCAATACACCCGAGAAGCGGTGGGATGTGGTTTATTGGCAAAGGCTCATAGGGGATTTACTGAGAACGTATACATCTTCAAAATGTATTCTGCTGGGGAGTCAAGGCGATTACAAAATTTGCATGCAGGTGGCTGCGGGCTTACCCAGGGATTCGGTACGGAATTTGGCGGGAAAAACCGATTTGTTGAGCTTGGAGCAACTATTGCT
>JAIRKR010000057.1 GCA_031260015.1 Puniceicoccales bacterium | reverse complement strand
GATGTTCCAATTGTAGATCTCGCTGCGGTACCTGCATTGAAATTGCCCGCCAACCCTTGGCGGTTAATTGTCGTCCCTGGGGTGTTCTTTGCAAATATCCTTCTTGAATGAGAAAAGGTTCGTGGACTTCTTCCAAAGTGTCTGCCTGCTCGCCTATGGCAACGGCCAGTGCATGAATACCTGCGGGACCTCCTTGAAAATTGTTCGCCAGGGTCGATAGAATTCTTTTATCCATCTCATCCAATCCACATTCGTCTATGTCCAATAGGTGTAGGGCCGACGAAGCGACTTGCCCATCAATGACTGCACTATTTTTTTGGGAAGCATAATCTCGGACAAAGTGAACTAAATTATTGGCAATACGCGGTGTTCCTCTCGATCGAGAGGCGATTTCTTGGGCGCCGGCTTCGGTCAATTGGATTGCCAAGATTTGAGCGGTTCTTGCAACGATTTTAGATAGATCTTGGCATTGGTAATGATCCAAACGCGTTTGCAGTGTAAATCGACTGCGCAGGGGAGCCGTCAGCAGACCTACGCGCGTTGTGGCTCCAATGAGCGTAAATTTGGGAATGGATAAGCGTACGCTGCGCGCATTGGGCCCTTGATCAATCATAACGTCGATGTGAAAATCTTCCATGGCCGAATACAGGTATTCTTCCACAGCTTTCGGGATCCGATGAATCTCATCGATGAACAAAATGTCATTGATTTCTAGATTGGTGAGCAATCCTGCCAAATCGGCTGCTTTTTCTATCACAGGCCCCGATGAAATGTGCACGTGTACTCGCATTTCATTTCCCAAAATGTGTGCCAGCGTCGTCTTACCAAGACCGGGAGGGCCACTGATTAAAATGTGATTGAGGGCATCCTTTCGTTGACGGGCAGCTCCGACCATGATTTTTAGTCGTTCCAATGTCTTAGATTGCCCAATGAAATCCGCGAAAGACAAAGGCCGCAATGAGATTGCTTCCGATAAATTGGTTTGATTGAACTCTGTGGATGGCTTATTCATCAACATTTTTAAATTCAGCTACCCATTGCATGAGTGTCGCCTTTGCATCACCGTAAATCATCCAGGTATTCTCTTTGGTAAATAAAGCGTTTTCCAGTCCAGAAAATCCTTTGCCCTTACCGCGTTTGAGTACAAAGACTGTCTTAGCCTTAAAAACTTCTATGATGGGCATTCCATAGATGGGAGATCCTACCTTTTCGACGGCGGCTGGATTTACAACATCATTGGCACCTATGACGATGGCTACATCCGTATCACCCATACGTCTGTTGGCGGATTCTAGCTCGATTAATTGATCATAATCGACATCCGCTTCTGCCAACAATACATTCATGTGGCCCGGCATGCGTCCGGCAACCGGATGAATGGCATAAAAAACTTCCGTACCATTGGCCTGAAGTCTTTGTGCAAGATCTTTGACAGCGTGTTGCGCCTGAGCAACCGCCATCCCATATCCTGGAACAACGGCAATCATGCGTGCGGATTCTAGGATATAGTAAGCATCTGCAATAGACGTTGTTTTGGGTTCAACGGTCTCCTGTTGGAGGGATTGTGAAAGCTTAACCTGGAAGCTCCCCAACAAGACCTTTTTTAGGGAACGATTCATGGATTTACACATGATCAGCGTTAGGATAAGTCCGCTCATGCCCACCAAACATCCGGCCACAATAAGCACCTTATTGAGGATGATGAGTCCCGCGGTGCAAGCGGCAACGCCCGATAAACTGTTCAAAAGCGCGATGATGACAGGCATATCTCCGCCTCCAATGTGAAGCAAGAAAAGAATGCCGCCGCCTAAACTCAAAATAATGAGGCCATAAAAAGTTAGAATGCAGTGGGACGTTAACCAATGCCAACCGGCAATGGCGGACAGGATGCCAAGGCAAACGTTATAGTACTTTTGTCCGCAAAAGCAAATGGAGGCACTCGAAATTTTTTGACTCAATTTTCCGTAAGCAAGCAAGCTCCCCGTAAATGTAATGCCGCCAATAAACACCGTAAGGCAAACGGCTACTTGGGAAAAATGCAGGGAAAAGTCAAAATATTCGGCCGGAAATTGACTTAACTTAATGCCTTCCACCATGCCGATAAATACGCTTGCCAGTCCTCCGAATCCGTTAAACAAAGCCACCATTTCCGGCATGGCAGTCATGGGTACCTGGATAGCCATCCACAATCCCACATAGGCTCCCAATAAGGTAACGACAAAGGTAAGTGTGACGTTTTGCAGAGGGAATTCGGTGATTGTGGCAAAGATGGCTACGATCATGCCAACCGCAGAAACAATATTTCCCAAACGTGCCGTGTGGACTTTACCCAAAAGCTTAATGCCTCGAATGAACAGGAGAGCAGCTACAATGTACAAAAATGAGGTGTTCACGGTTTAATGCTTGCGGTTATTTTTTAGGTTGAACATTTTGAGCATGCGGTCGGTAACCCAGTATCCTCCGACAATATTAATGGTGGCAAACAATACGCCTGCGTAACCCCAAAATAGTAAATAACCGCTGTGGGCTTGCGATAAGACCACCAATGCTCCAATTAAAGTAATGCCGGAAATTGCATTTGTCCCCGACATAAGAGGCGTATGCAATTGTGACGGAACTTTAGCAATGAGTTCAAATCCAAGTAAACTGGCCAACAGAACACTGAAAAACAACCAACCGTAATCCATGGTCCAAAAATCTAAACTTTTATTTTTAGAAGAAAAGTAAAAAGTAATGAAAGACTTCTTTGGCTTGTGGTTGTAGATTGCATAAAACCTTTTACAAATGCTTCATCCCTTGCAAATTTGTCTGTTCTTCAGAAAAAGTTGTGAAGTCAAAAAATGTCCATTTGTGATTACTGAATGCCTCATAATTTATCAAACATGTCCATGTGGCTAAGTCGTATGAATCCCATCGCGTCATCGCGTTGCACGCAGTACCGTAAAGGCTATAGTTTGAGAATGCGCAAGGTAGTCCTTACAACAGATTGCACCGTAATTTGAGCGAGACCTCCGCAAGGAGCCTGAAAGATACCGTGTTGCGGATCATCGATAGGATAAGGTCCATAGCGTTTGTAGTCCGTGGGGCCATAAATTCCAACGAGTGGTTTGCCAAGTGCGGCTGCCAAGTGGAGGGGACCACTGTCGTTGGCTACCACGCATTGGGCATTTTGGACAATGGTGGGCAAGGCTCCGAGGGACGTTTTGCCGGCGAGGTCAATGAAGCGATGGTGTTGAAAATGCGCTGCGCGAGAAGATTCGTTTTGATCCAACCACACGCAAAATACCTTGGTTTGTTCCAATATGTTACGTGCGTATTCCAAAAAGTGGGGCCACTCTTTTACCGCTGCACGACTGCTTGGGAAAATGGCAACATAGGGCTTCTCTCTTAATCTTTCCAGTAAGGGTGCAGAGAAAAAAGTAAGCGGGCGTTGGGGCGTTACATCGATGTCGAAAATGTTGAAGAGAGATTTTAAAATTTCTACGGCGTGCGGATCCTTGGTTTTCGGGAAGCAGCGTTTTTGATAAAACCATGAAGCCCCTTCCCTTGCGTCCGTCCTTCCAATTTTGCAAGCGCCTTTGGCAAAGAACGTCATGAGGCCCGATCGCAAAAGCCCTTGAAAATCTAAAATATAATCGTAATCGTGCAAACGTACTTCCCGCATCAATTGAATAAAAGCACGTATGCCGCCGTATCTTTTGAAGATGAATAATCGCTTTATAATAGGAGATAGGGCAAGGAGATCATAAAAACAGTCGCGTACAATCCAGTGTATTTCTAGAAAAACGCCTTTCCCCATCAACGTATGATAAGCGCCTTCAACGACCTGTAACGTTTGAATAATATCACCCAAAGAAGAAGGTTTTATGACGAGAAGCCGACGGTGAGATTGCTGCATACGTACAATGCGATAAGTAGTGCCATTTTAAAGGAAAGAAGCGAGCCATTTTTGAACAAAAATCGTTGAAAGTCCGTTATACGTTCTATTTTTGAAGTTTTTTGGAGATGTGCTATAATAAGTTCTTAACTTAAAACTGTGGATCTGGAGTTCATCAGATCTACCCTTGAATGTATGGAAGTGAAATCTGAAATATCCAGGTAAGTTGCGCGCTAAAAATCTTCCTTAATGTAGCTGAAAAGCTTTTGTTTAGAACGCATGGAAAATATTTGAATCTCGAAAGCTTTTGAAGAAAAAGCCGGTGCCAAAGCCACCCTAAAGATAAATTGGCAAATGGCATCCTGAAGAATGTTGCGCGTAAAAATGCGTTGCTTGGAATGCAGCTCTTGACTGGCAAACCATTCACCCAACATATTTTCTTGCTTTTGATGGGCAAAAAATTCAAATGTGTCCACATACAAAGGAATAAGTTGCATTTCATGGATACACGCATTTTGTTGTCGATGGAGTGCGTGTATCCTGGAGAAAACATCAACACCTACGCTCAATAGTAACAGAGTAAGGCACATTTCACATAACGTAATACCTTGGGAAGGTAGCCTGCATTTCATTACATCATGTTTTCCAAAAGTATAAACGATACATATTTTTCTGAAAAGTGAAATCCCGTGAGGACGTCGTATAAGGCAGCCACAGCAATAAAAGGGCCAAAAGGAATCATTTTGTGCATGAGCCGTGTACGTTTCCCTTTAAATCTTTGAACAAGTGCTACGATGACAAAAAAGCATGTTCCCAACGTTGCGCCCAGAAAAATTGAAAAACAACACGTTTGCCATCCGCAGAAGGCACCGATGCAGCCTAATAATTTTACATCACCCAAGCCCATGGCTTCTTTTTTCAAGAAAAATTCTGCAAAACTGGCAAATCCAAAAAGCCCTCCCATGGCTAGGCAAGTATTTTGCAAGCTTCGAAGCATACCCATGAGAGATGTCTGGGCGCGTTGCAGCTCTGGATAAAAGAAACAAAAAAGGCATCCCATCACTATACCGCCCAATGTAATTTCATCCGGAATGAGCATCGTGTCAATATCTGTAAAAAAGGCCACCAAAAGTAGGCAGGAGAGTGTGAATATTGCAACGGGGGCAGTTCGTACGTAACAACCGACGACAACGGCAAGCAACCCGGTTAAACATTCCACAAGTGGATAGCGAATAGGCAAACGTTTACGGCAGCAAGCCGTTTTGCCTTTTAACAAAAACCATGTTAGGATGGGGATATTGTAAAACCAAGGGATGGGTTTTGAGCAATGGTAGCATTTGGAGCGCGGCTTTACGATGGATTTATGGCCGGGTAAGCGTAATATGCACACGTTGAGAAAACTTCCCACGATTGCACCCGAGATAAAGTAGACTAACAATGATAGACTCGTAGGTAGTGTCGTCATAAATATTGAAACTTGTTGTGCAAAGTTAAATAAATCTGCCGACGAATGCAAGGCTTTGGAGATGAAACATTGTAACATGAGACATAATCACTTTGCTTATATTAGCTACATACGTAGATGGGAACAAAAGTTGTTCCACAAGAAAACGTTCACGCTTGTATTTTATTAAAATCATTTTTTACCCAAGCGTTTACATGTTGATCAAAAAATGGCCGTCTTTTAGCTTGCAGCCATAGGTTTTTATTTTGCCAAGAAATGCTATTGGGGAAAAGTGCCGGACGATATGTGATAAATGTTAAAACGATGTTCCCATTTGATATCTATGCGGTAATGTTTTCCTTATATAGGCAATGGGGCCCTCTTAAGTATTTTTGAGCTATGCCTTAGGAGGATTGGTTACCCGCATTTGTTACTTTTAATGTTTTCTTCGATGGGGGAAGGGAGTTCAAAGGCTACATTTTTTTTGGCAAATGTGTTGAGTTTTTTTGCGGAAGGCAAAACACGCGCTTCCAAAGAGCCTAGGAGTTGATTATAGCTTTCAACCGTTTTTGACAAATTTTTGCGCAAATCTTGAAAATAACTGCCAAACGTTAACATACGTTCGTACAATTCATTGCCCAAAGTTCCGATTTCTTTGATGTCTTCAAGCATTTTATTCTGACGCCAACCATAATGTACAGCTTTTAATAAAGCAATGAGCGTGGTAGGAGTTGCAAACACGACGTTATGATGACAGGCGTATTCGATAAGAGAAGCATCCATTTGCAATGCACGGCTAAAAATCCATTCGCCCGGAAAAAATAAGACTACAAAGTCGGCGGATTGATCCAAGAAGTTGTCGTAAGATTTCGTACCCAGTTTGGCAATTAAATCTCGAATGCGCTGACAGCAATTTTTAAGTTCTCTATCAGCATTTGTTTCGTTATTTGTACCCTGAACAGCCGTTAAAAAGTTATCCCATTGGGGTGTTTTTGCATCCACGATCACGGTACGTTGATTGGGTAAATGTATGAGCATATCGGGACGCAATAAACCATTTTGGATCGTCTGTTGTACGTTAAAATCGACGTATTCAATCATGCCCGCCGTTTCGACAACTCGACGTAACTGCATTTCTCCCCAATGGCCACGTGTATTGGAATTACACAAAGCCCGCGATAGGAGTTCCGTTTTACTTTCCAAGCGTAACTGCATTTGGTTGAGATTCTCGAGATGTTCTTTGAGACTTGAATGCGTTTGTAATCGGTTGTGTTCAAAACAATCTAGCTTTTCGGAAAAATCTTTTAAGCCTTCCTTGATGGGATCTAATGTTTTTTCAAGCAGTAACCTTTGGCCTCCGAGAGCTTCTTTAGCCTCGGCGGCACATTTTTTCATACCCTCTTCTGCCAAACGCATAAAGGTTTGGGCATTTTCCTTAAATAATTCTAGAGAAACGTGTTTAAACTGCTGTGGCAGGTGTTCCCGTATTGAGTCCAGCTGTTGTTTGTACGCTTGACTAAGACTTTTCTCAGCCTCGTAAATACTTTCCAATTTAATGCAATCTATGTTTTTTTGATCGTAGAGGGTACCTTTGGTAATACGCTCTTTCCAAAACATATAAGCCAAAAGGATGCCCAATGCAATGCCTATCAAAGTTGCGACTAACATGTAGAAGAACCGTTAGATGGACCTAGGATGGCATCTAGGTAGGATGCATAGGAAAATTTTTGCAAATCGTCGCAGGCTTCCCCCAAGCCGATAAAATAGATGGGCAATTTAAGTTGGTTGTGAATCTCAACGAGAGCCCCCCCTTTGCTGGTTCCATCCAATTTTGTAACAATCATACCCGTTAAGCCAACCGCTTCGTGAAATACCTTTGCTTGCGTTATTGAATTTATACCAAGTGATCCGTCAACAATCAACCACTTGTGTTGTGGAAAATTGTCCTGAAATTTTTTAGCCACCCGAATGATCTTTTTCAATTCTTCCACCAAGTGGGTTTTATTGTGTAAACGGCCTGCCGTATCCATCAAAATCCAGTCATAATCTCGGTGTATTCCGGCTTGGCACGTATCGTGAGCTACGGCGGCGGCATCCGCTCCTTGATGGCTCCTCACGCACTCAATGTGAAGTTGTTCTGCCCACCGTTTGAGTTGTTGATCAGCTGCGGCTCTAAAAGTGTCACAGGATCCCAATAGGACTTTTTCATTTTGCGTTTGTAAATAATAGGCCAATTTGGCAGCCGTCGTTGTTTTTCCGACCCCGTTGACTCCCACAAGTAGCACCACTTGCGGTTGTTGTATGGCGAGAGGCAAGGTACCTTCGGAATCGCGGAGCATTGCTTCCAAGGTAAATCGGACAAGTTGGTGCAATGAGTTATGTTTGGGATCAGCATTTTTAACCTGTTGCATAATTTTTTCGACAACTTCGGGTCCAAAATCTGCACCGTACAGATTCGCTTCCAGTTGTTCCAGGGCTTCTGATGTAAATGATTCGTTTTTTCTGAAAGGATTTAATAAGCCGGCCCACAACTTTTTGTGCGTGTTGACAAATCCCTCTTTAATTTTTTTGAATACCTCAAACATCAATGCGCATCCCTTTCTTTGGCCAACTGATCGAGTATGCCGTTGATGAAACGCCTTGAATCTTCGGACGAGTAAGTTTTACTCAGTTCAATAGCTTCATTGATAATAACGGGCACGGGTACTTTTTTGCAGAAAAGTAGTTCAAATAGGGCGAGTCTTAGGATGGCCAGATCCATCTTTGCAATGCGGGAGAAGGTCCAATTTTTTGCACAATTTTGAATATAAGCATCGATGGAAGTTTTAGAGTTCACGACCCCCCGTAACATGTCGATAACAAAATCTGAACTCAGGATGCCGGTGTCCATTTCCGTGCAGCGTTCTTCACAATAACTTTTAAATAAGGTATCTATGGAAGTATCCTGTTGCATTTCCCACATGTAGAGGCATTCAACAATACATTGACGCTGTTGTCGGCGCCTTGTTTTGCGAGTCTTATCCTGCACATCTACGCGCAACGTTTGTTCCATAGGTAAGCCTACTATGAACGTCCCTATACACGCCATTGTCAAGCGATTTGCTAGTTTTTTATACGACTTAGCCCGCCGTGAAATCTAATTTTCCGATAGGATTACGATAAGTTAAGTAACATTTTCGGAGGAATGGTAAAAATAATATCTACGCTTAAAACGGTTACGACTGAAAAAATTTTGGACCCAGAGATTGCGTTGGCGAAAAAATTGATTAATGTGATGCATCAATTTATGTGGAAATACATTTGTTTGATCTGTTTATTGACCGTTGGATGCTCAAAATATGCTACCCTTGATGCGCCTCATGGGGCGAACCCGCGACTTGGGGTTCATTTTGAATCTTTGCGCATGCAATATCGCGGTGAAGATAGTTTTAAGGGTATTGTGGAAGCCTTTAAAAAAAGTGAATCCAAGGGCGGTCGCATATTTTTACGTTCAGATCCTCAGCGTCGGGAAGGAATTTATTTCATTGTTGTGATGAATGGAGCATTGCAACGGATTCCGGAAGGTAGTAAGATTGTCCTTCATTTTATTACAGATTTAAGTCCACAGGAAGCCGTTTGCACTTGGATGGTTCCCAATCTGCGAGGATGCCTTCGCAATGAACTGTATTTGGGCATAACGGATGACAAAAAGTACACTTCTAAAACACAGTTGGTGTGTTGGAAAATTTTCTTATATAATCCCGAAAATCAATTGATGAGTGAATTGGAAAGTTTTGCCTGGGAAATGCCCCATTAAACGTTAAAAGGCTATATGGCCTGTACGACTGGAAACTTTTTTGTTGAAGTACTTCCGTTCATCGGAACCTATGGAGGGCTTATTTACCGCGGTATACCGGGCCTTCAAGTGGGATCCATGGTAAGAATTCAGGTACGCCATAGGACGTGTTTTGGGATTGTTAAGACCCTTGCGGTGCATCCTACAGAGGCTTGTGATCTCTACCAAACGGTTTTAGATGTCGTGTTTGATAAACCTGTTTTGACACTCGATTTGATTCTTTTGGCGGAATGGCTTGTGCGCTATTATGGATGTACCTTATCAACGGCATTTAAAGCAATTTTGCCGGCGATGGTTCGTCAAGGGAAAACTTATTTGCCCGAATACGGACTGCGCATTACGCGGTGTGTGGCCATTTTTCGCGAAAATGGCACTAGGCAAAAGGCAATTTATCAGTGGTTACGGCAACAGGGGGATAGGGCGTACCATCGAGTGGTGAAGCAATTTCCAAAAAGTTCGCAGGCAATACAAGCACTCATTGGGAAAGGGTACATAGAAAAGTTTAAAATGGAACCTACACATCCGTCGATATCTGATATAATCCATGAGCCATTTCAATTGACGGATGAGCAGAGGTGCATTGTACGTTCCATTTGTCCCGATTTTTCCAAAAAAGTTCACACGACGCACGTATTATTGGGAGTCACGGGATCTGGGAAAACGGAAATTTATCATCAACTTATATCACACGCACAGCAATTAGGCCTGCAAACTTTGTATTTGGTTCCAGAAATTGCTTTAACGGAACAGGCCCTCAAAAAAATTTCTCTGCGCTTGTGTCTGGACGAAGTTAAAGTAGAAATTTGGCACAGCCGATTGGGCGAAAGAGAACGGTTACGCATTTGGGAAAACGCCTTAAGCGGCAAAATAGACGTTGTTTTGGGAACACGTTCCGCCCTCTTTTTACCTTTGCATCGACTTGGATTGGTGATTGTTGACGAAGAGCACGAACCTGCGTATAAACAATCGGATACACCGCGATATCACGGTCGCGATTTGGCCATACGTCGAACATCGCTCAATGATTCGGTTTGCGTACTGGGTTCGGCAACACCTTCGTTGGAAACGTGGTTCAACGTCCAAAATGGTCGGTACCAGTTACATCGCATTGTCCATAGGCCCTACAATCGGTGCTTGCCGAAGGTTCATACGGTTAACATGTCGTTCGAAAAACCTAACTTTGAAGGCACATTTGTGCTATCCACTTTGTTGAGAGAAAAATTGAGCGATCGGTTGGATCGAGAAGAGCAAAGTTTATTATTTTTGAATCGCCGCGGTTACGCCCCTTTTCTGCAATGTAACGCATGTGGGAAATACGCAACGTGCCCGTGTTGCAGTGCCCATTTGGTCTATCATCGCAGCCAACAAATTGTAAAGTGCCATGCGTGTGAACGTACCCTGCCAATGCCCAAAACATGTCCTCATTGTGGTGGTCTTTTTGAAAAAAGCCGTGGTCTTGGGACGCAACGCATTGAAGCTTGCCTCCAAAAATTATATCCAAGGGCCCGTGTCCTTAGATTGGATGCCGATACGGTCTCCTCGAATCCCGATTGGTACGAGCAGATGTTGTCGCAACGGTACGATATTCTAGTCGGTACCCAAATGATCGCCAAAGGTCTGGATTTCCCCAAAGTAACCTTGGTTGGGCTCATACAAGCGGACGGGCAACTTAACGTGAACGATTTTCGTGCCGCCGAAAGAACCTTTCAATTGCTTGTACAAGTTGGTGGCAGAGCTGGAAGAGGGGACCAAACGGGTGAAGTGGTCGTACAAACATTTTCTCCGGATGCCTCTTGCATTCAATTGGGTGTGGCGGTCAAAGTCGAAGAATTTCTAAATCAAGAATGTCGGTTGCGCGATCGATACGGTTATCCCCCTTACCGGCATATCATTCGTCAAATTTTACGGAGCCACTCTGAAAATATACTTGCATACACGTGCCAACAGTGGAACTTATTTTTACAAAAAAACTTGCAGCGTAAGAACATGGAAATTTTTGGGCCCGCCGTACCGCCTCTAGGTAAAGTAAACAATTATTATCGACAGCATGCTTTGTTTTTTTCACGGGATGTTTTAAGTGATTTGCCTCGTTTAATGCAGTTGCAACATCAATTTCGGTGGCCAGGCAACGTTACGACCCTGTGGGATGTAGATCCTGTAGACTTTGCCTAAGGAAGGTGTTTTGCCAACTGTAACACGAACTTAACCGGAAAAACAGGCTGACATAGATTGCGTACTTTAGTTTTCGTGTTCTAAAATTGATCCGGACTAGAATTGAGCCTGTTATGATTTCTTTGTAGTTTGAAAAATGTTTTCAGGAGCGTCTCGCAGTGCCCGTTGAGGGGTTCGGTGGTAACCTCCACACGGTGATACAACTGCAGGTGTTGATTAAAATTCAAACATCCTCCCAAACAACCCTGTTGGTGATCGTAGACGCCGATGACAACCTTCGGTACTCTTGATTTAAAAATGGCCCCGCTGCACATGGGACACGGTTCTTTGGTAACGTACAAGTGTACATCCGTAAGGCGCCAATCCTGCTTTTGCCGACATAAGTCGTACAAAATTTGCATTTCGGCATGTGCACAGGCATTTTTTTTTTGCTCCACACGGTTATGGGCGCGACCCACAATTTGTCGCTCCACAACCGCGATGGCTCCAATGGGAATTTCCCCTTGATGCCACGCTTCTAACGCCAAATTATAGGCACACTGCATAAAAAAAATTTGCCACTCGTGAGATTCGGTAGAATTGGGCATTTGTTCATCGAAAGGCTTAAATGGACAAGAAGGAAAAGGCATTATTTATGTTGTGTTATTTGTAGATAAGATTAAAATTAAACCAGCAACTTTTAAAATGCTTGAAAAGTAAACTATGTTGAAACGATTTGCAAAGGTTTTGATTGTATTTTTCCTTTTACCACTCATGTGGCAGATGTGTACACGTTACGATTGGGCAAAACGGTTTGAAAATGCAACCATGGATTTTCGTTATTGGTTGCGAGGTGATATTAACGAGAGTAAGGTGGTGCAACTGATGCCAAAAATTATTTACGTCAATGTAGATAACGCTGCCATTGATTTTATGGGTGAAGCACCCATTCCTTTAAGCTTTTATGCGCAGGCGATATACGCTTTGACAAACCTAGGGAAGCCGCGAGCATTGATTTCAGACATTTTATTCTTTGATAGAAAATATTCGAATTTGGTGGATAAGCAACGCGTATACGAGGATGAACGCATGTGTCGTCAATATTTTGAAAACAGTTCCAATGTGGTCTTGGGAGCTTGGTACAATACGTTTGGAAAAGTCCAACAACCCTTTCTGCAGCATGAAATCCCATTTCCATTGCTCCATAAGGGTTTTACAAAATTTAATCTCGTTAAAAATCCCCTCTATCCTTCTAATAAAATTGTGGGTAACAGATTCAGAGTAGGCATTACCAATGGTGATTCTATTATGAATGGAGGCTCAACGATACGTTGGATGCCGCTTTATGCACGTACGCATAGCCAAATTCATTATACACTTGGATTGGAAGCACTCATGCATACTTTGCAAGTGTCGCATGACTTTATTAATATTTACGGAGATGATTCTCCAGATGAAAAGTACGAAGGCAATTATAGGATTATTTTTTTGAATCAAGACGGAGAAGTGGTTAAAAAAATTCCACTGCAGAAGCGACAATTGATGGAAATTAATTGGTTTTCTTCCTGGTCAACCACAAAGAATCAAAAGGTAAGTTTGATTGGCATCCTAAAAAATTATGAAATTATTCAATCCCCCAATGCTTCTAAACATGAAAAAGATAATGCACTCACCTTTTTTTCACAATTTAACGATGCGTTTATTTTCTTAGGTAATACTTATGAAGGTACGGATTCAATGATTCACACCCCAGTAGATGCAAAAAAAGTTCCTTCCATTACCGCGCATGTAAATTTGTTTAAAACACTTTATTCGGAATGTTATATACGGCATTTTTCATGGATTGTGGAATTATCCATAGTATTTGTGCTTAATTTTCTTGTAGCCATCATCATTTTGTACGGAGACTTTATTAAACATTGGAGTAAATTACTGATGGGTTGTATTATTGTCTACTTTTTATTGGCACTTGGCTCATTTGGTATTTTTGACGTAACCGTGCACATTGCCTGCCCAATGGTCGCGCCTTTAGGTTGTCTCTTGACGTTATCCTTATTTGGAACGTTGTACCAAATGCTTGTGGAACGCAAACAGCGCCTAAGAATAAAAAACATTTTTGGAAATTACTTATCTCCAGAAATTGTTTCCACCATGATTGCAACGCAAAATAATCCTCAGTTGGGGGGCGTCGAAAAAGATATTACGGCCTTTTTCAGCGATATTCAAAATTTTTCAACTTTTTCTGAACTTTTGTCGCCCTCCAATCTGGTTAAACTCATGAATGAATATCTGACTGCCGTTACCGACGTCATCAACCAAGAGGGAGGAACGCTTGACAAATACATTGGAGATGCCGTTGTTGCCATGTTTGGAGCGCCTCTTGACCTGGAATCTCATGCACTACATGCCTGTATTGCCACCTGTCGTATTCAAGAAAGGCAGGGGATTTTGAGAGAAAAATGGGGTCGAGAGAAAGGGATTAATTGGCCTCAAGAGGTTTTGCAAATGAGAACTCGCATCGGCCTTAATACTGGATTTGCTACGGTTGGCAATATGGGTTCCTCCACGCGATTTAATTTTACAATGATGGGCGATACGGTCAACATAGCTGCGCGTTGTGAATCGGGGGCAAAAATGTTTGGTGTGTATACATTGGTTACGGAAGATACTTACAAAACCGTTATTGGAGAAAGCGATATGTTTGTTTTTCGATTTGTTGATCGCATTATCGTCAAAGGTCGGACACATCCTTTGAGTATTTACGAAATCGTTGGATTTAAAAAGGATTTACAGGAAACCACTTTTGAATGTATCGACGTTTTTGAAAAGGGCATACAGAGGTATTTACGACAAGACTGGATCGAAGCCGCCAAATTATTTGAACAATCGTCGAATTTAGAACCTTTACAACCCAACAGAGATGTCGGTATTTCCACAAATCCTTCTTTAGTGTACAAGCAGCGTTGTGCCTACATGCAATTGCATCCGCCTGAAATGGATTGGGATGGGGTATTTGTTATGAAAACAAAGTAACTTTATACCTATTGTAGATGACAAATTTCAGCCTCCAAATCGGTGTGCAAAAATGTATTTTATGCAATGCAATTATTCATTCTACCGGCTTCTAACCTTTTATGCAAAGCATTTAAGGGGGCTGCTGCCCGTTTCGATTAAAATACTTTATACTCACTCGTGCCTGCTTACTTTTGTCTACAGTTATTTAAGGCTTATGGGCACTTAGAAATAAAGTTTTAGTCCGTGTCGTATCCGCGTTTAACAAAGGGTTGACAAGGTTTGAGGCAT
>JAIRKR010000001.1 GCA_031260015.1 Puniceicoccales bacterium | reverse complement strand
GTTAACGCACTGCATTAAGTCTTTATCGGCACTTACGATAACCGCTTTGCCATTGTTTTGAGAAATCTTTTGAGCCAATGTTCCCAATAGATCATCGGCTTCCACCCCCATTTTTTCAAGTATGTGTCCGCCCAAATGCGGAATAAGCTGCCTTAGGAGTGGTAATTGTTGTTTTAATGCTTCCGGAGTGGTTGCTCGATTTGCCTTGTAATCGGGCAACAGTTGCGTACGTCGAATCGATCGACTGCAGTCAAAAAAAATCCATAAATGTCTGTATTGAATCCACTGTTCAAGAGACCATAGCGTATTGACGAATCCATAAATTGCGTTTACGGGCGGCGTACTTGCGTCCGACAAATGTTTAACGCCGTAAAAAGATCTAAAAACCAAATTAGTTCCATCAATCAATAGATAATCCGTTGCATGCACTCGCATAAAATTGAGATAGCAAAAGAAAAAGTAAAGACTGAAATCTGAGGTAGTCATATAAACAAAATCATTGTTGAGCATTCTGCGAGGCTTACAGGATATATTTACCTTTTAACCCTCTTAGATAGTTGTGGATGCAAGTACGTTCTTTTTGGCACTAAAAGTGCTTCCTAGACTGATTATTATGAAATACGCAACCTTGAATTTGTTAATATTCGCAAGCCTTTTATGTCCGTGTTTAGGAACTATCAATCCATTTAAAGAGAATGATGTTGAACATGTTTATCAACAGATAAAACCTGAAGTTTCTACTGACCAGGTTTTTAATGAGCAAACATCGGTATGGCAAGATTCGGAATCAAGTAGTTTTTTCCCCGGTTTCAATGAAGAACATACAGATAAAAAGTCTGCTAAAATTGCTACCAAAAGCAACGAACAGAAAATTAATTTTCTTGCCAAATCGGAGTCACTCATTCAACAAAAATCGGGTAAGAGTGTTGTAAGTTCGTTGGCGAACAAAGAAATATGTCAAATATTGGCTTACTTAAATGCTAAAGCTTACGGCAATACAAAACGACTGTCGGAAGATCAATATGTGTTTAATGAGGATCTGTATGGTGTAGGTGAAGGAGATACTTCTGCGGCTAGTCAGTGGCTAAGCGAGCAAGGAATTATTGCGAAAAAACCGTTTGTTGGATTACACGGCGCGGGTGAAAATAAAGAATTGGATTATCCCGGATTTGTAGCTTACCGTATTCATGAAAAAGTGGGCGGATGGAAACATGTGGATATATTCGTTACATTTCGTGGATCTCAAGGAGAAAATTTTCAGGCATTAGGTGGACTTGCAGGTGCTAGTTGGTTGACCAATTTGGATGCCGATAAGTTAATTGCCCATGGAAGCGAATTTGGAATTTCAGATAAGTATTTTACATCCAAGAGCGAAAGTCGGCTTAGCTTGCATCAAGGCTATGCACAAAAATTTACATCCTTCAAGTCAAGTTTAAGTAGTCACTTAACGGAGTTATTGAACGATGATTTAACTCTGGCTTCATACAAGACGTTGTCAAATAAGTCTTTGGACAAGGACAAATCCTTAAAAGGCCCTGCACTCAAGTCGTATATGGATGGTAAGCGTAAGTGTACGTTTCAAGTGTATTGTACAGGGCATAGCCAAGGCGGTGGGATTGCACAAATTTCCACTGCGTTTGTGACGACTTTTATAGGTGAGTATCTGTATGGATCTAATTTTGATAATAAGATATTTAACCTGGTATACGGTGTTTTTTTCTCTCCAGCACGTGCCTGGGGTAATGAGCATACGCGCATTGTTTACGAAAATGTTGTGGGCGTAAACAATATGGTAGGATATAGCACCGTTATGGATGTTGTAACGAGTATGCCACTAGGCCACAATGTTGAAAAAGACAAAGGTAAAGCCGCGATACTTGAGATTGGAAAGTTTGTTTTGAAAGGAATTGCTAAACTTTTTGGAGACCCTTGCGATAGTCTGGTAAAGTTAGTTTGTAACAGCAAAAACAGCTATGAAACGTTAACACATTGGGCTTTTGAGGATCCTGTAGATATTTTTTCAAAGTATTGCCGACTCAATGTTGAAGCAATTGACACTTTCGTAAAAGACGCAAAAGCTGGAAAAATTGTTGTGGACGATAAAGCAAAGTATACAAAATCTTTGTTGGAAGAAAAAAAGAATTTCGAAAATTTCGTCAATAATGCCAAAAATGTGGGTAATTTAAATACGTACATCAAAGAGACGCAAGAGGAGTATTTTTACGCCCACAGAGAAGGTGGCTTGTTTTCCACGATAAGGCGTGATTATCACATTTTAAGAGCGGTGAAAAGCCTGACTAAGGCCATCAAAATGTGTGTCAGTCCCGTACACTTCATTGCTGCACAACACTTCGGTGTATACAGTTACAATCGTCTTTTGGATAAAAATGAATTGATAAAAACAAATTTAGGGCAATATTTTGGTGTCAGGTTGTTGTCTTTTGATTTACAAGAGTGCGTCGAGCGTGCCGACGCCTATTACGAAAAGAAAAATCGTATGGTTAAATAATGGAGCAAATCCGTAAAAGCGGGGTTCTCTAACAAGGGTTATACTGTTGGCATGCGAGTTAAGCTAAAATACTCAAATGTAATCGCCATACGATAGATCAAATTCGTGTGCTGGCTTACAAACGTACAAGCCACCGATTGCATCTTTGGCAATTGATTGTTTACGTATTAGTGAATCGTATCTATTGGCGTACTTCAAAGAACTTGGATAGGTCATTTTTTCATCTTGTACAAATCGCCATCTTGGTCTAAAAATTTTGCTTCGTTTTACCTTGCTTGGATAGGTCATTTTTCATATATCAAAAAGACATGCATGAAGTGCAAGAACGCTTGTTAACGGTTGTGAATCGAATTAAGGAAAAATATCCTTTGTATGGAAGACGAGCTTATTTTTTTGTTTACGAAGTGGTAGGGGTTACGGGTAAAAAATTGCAATTATCCGACAAACAGCACATTACGGCTGAAAATTTTTTAAAAGGTTTTCGTGATTTAGCCAAGGAATCCTTTGGCCCCATGGCAATGGACGTTTTGAAAGCATGGAATGTACGAAATTGTGAAGATATTGGACGTATTGTAAGTCATTTCGTTGAATTTAATGTATTGCGTAAGGAATCATCCGATTCTTTCGATGATTTTACCCGTTACCAATTTGATTTCAATCAGGAATTTTAGTATGTTAAGTATCCATACTCATAACTTTGGTCCGTACGAAAATTGCGTGTACGTGGTGTATGCAAACGTAAAAAAAGTAGCCGTTGTCGTGGATGCCGCTTCCGGTAGTTTTGAGGGATTAAAAAAATGCTTGGCAGGCCATGAAATTCATTTGTTTTTGACGCATGGGCATTGGGATCACATGTGTGAAGCGGCAAAATTTCAACGGGAACTCAAGGCGGTTGTGTATGCTCACAAAGGGGATCAAAATTGGTTTGCAACCACGGAACAATGTAAATATGCCCCTCCCGGCATTTCTTTTGAAACAATTTCTCCCAACATTTGGGTGGAACATGGGCAAATGATTCAGTGCGGCGACTTAGTTATTAAAATATTGCATACGCCGGGGCATACGCCCGGTCAAATTGCGCTGTACGTAGAATCTTTACACAGCGTATTTGTGGGAGATACTTTGTTTTATCACACCGTAGGTAGAACTGATTTACCGGGTGGAAATTTTGATCAATTAAAAGATTCCATTCGGCACATCTTATACACTTTACCCGCACATACGTTGGTCTATCCTGGCCATGGCAAAAAAACGACCCTAGGGGCTGAGCAACAGCATAATCCCATCGTTCCTCTGCGCGAAAATTCGCTCTAACCCATTTTCTCCTTTTTCCCTAAAACAGATGTTTGCGTAATAAGTATAAATAGGTGTGGAGAGTTCAGCGGGAAACATGTAAGGCTTTACCTCCATTAAAATTTGAAAACATCCGTGGAGAAAATTTTTGCAAATAAACGTTGAGAGTATATTCCATTTATTGTTTAACGGATGAGTCTTAAGCGTATGCAAATTTTTATTCCAAGAGAAATTCCAGAAGAAACTCGGGTGGCGGCAACCCCCGACACGGTGGAAAAGTTCAAAAAATTAGGCATCGAGGTTTGCATCGAAGAGGGTGTGGGCAAGGCAAGTTTTTATTCGGATGAAGCTTACCGTTTGGCGGGCGCATGCATTATTCCCAACGAGCAATGCTTGCAACAATTGGAACGTACCGATTGCATTTTGCACGTTTTGCCCCTAGACGCAACCCATTTGTCGCACGTTAGGGAAAATGCCTGGCATATCAGTTTTTTTGATGCTTTTAACTACGCATCTTTGTTTGATCTGTTTAAACAACGTAAGCTTAATGTGATTAGTTTGGAACGTATCCCGAGAATCTCTTTGACACAAAAAATGGATGCGTTGAGTTCGCAATCAAGTTTGGCGGGATATGTGGCGGTTATTCAAGGAGCAAGTCATTTGATGCGTACGTTACCCATGATGGTTACACCGGCAGGCACCTTACAGGCCGTACGTGTTTTTGTCATTGGCGTAGGTGTTGCCGGTTTACAGGCGATTGCAACGGCTAAGCGTTTGGGAGCTCGTGTTGAAGCTTTTGACACGCGTCCTGAAGTAGAAGAACAGGTCCATTCTTTGGGGGCAAAATTTTTAAAAATTGATCTGGGTAAAACGGAAAGTACCTCGCAAGGGTACGCAAAAGCTTTAACGGAAGAGCAATTAAACCATCAGCGTCAATGGATGGCACGTGCGTGCTCGCATGCGGATATCGTGATCACAACGGCAAAGGTTTTTGGCCGTAAGGCGCCTCTTATTTTAACGCAATCCATCATCGATCAAATGCATGCCGGCAGCGTGATTGTTGATCTAGCGGTTGAAGTGGGAGGCAATACGGAAGGGTTAATTCCAGGCAAAAATGTCATGTCCGAAAAAGGTGTTTTTATTTTAGGTGAAGGTTATTGGGAGCGCAAGGTGGCAACTGCTGCAAGTCAAATGCTTGCCGCCAACCTTTACGCTTTCGTGGAACATTTTTGGGCATCGGAAACAAATTGTTTAAAAAATGATGCGGAAGATGATATTTTAAAAAGTTGCATGTGCATAAAAGCGGGGAAAGTACGTTTTTAAAGCATGGGGAAACCACAACCGAGTTTATTTGAGTCCACCGAAAAACCCCTGTGTAGGCCATTGGCCGAACGCATGCGACCGACATGCTTGCAAGATTTGGTTGGGCAAGCGCATTTGGTCTCCAAAGAAAGTGCTTTTCTACGCTGGATGGAACAGGGAGGCATCGGTAATGTACTTTTGTATGGGCCACCCGGCTGCGGGAAAACCTCATTGGCCCAACTGATGGCTCTTCAGCTGCGTCGTAACCTAATTGCTGTTAACGCGGTATTGTCCAATTTGGGAGAGCTTAGAGAGTGCCTAAAACAGGCTGAGCAAAGTCAGGGACATTCACTTTTGTTTATCGATGAAATTCATCGTTTTAACCGTTCTCAACAGGATGCATTGTTACCTTTTTGTGAAACGGGACGTGTGCAATTGATTGGAGCCACCACGCGGCATCCCGCTTTTTATTTAATTCCGCCACTTTTAAGTCGAAGCTATTTGTTTGAATTAAAAGCATTGGAATCGAAGGATATTGTCAAAGTACTTAAGAATGCTCTAAAAGATTCAAAAAATGGATTAGGTGCATTAAATATTGAGGCGGAAGAAGAAGCCATCGCGTATATGGCGAATGCTACCCAAGGGGATTTACGGCATGCGCTTAATTTGTTGGAATATCTTTGCTTAGGCTTACCCATAGGATCTTGTTTACAATCTTTGTGGGTTAAAAAAGAATTAAAACAGTGGAAAAATACTTATAATGCGCGTGAGTCCGATCATTACGATTGCATTTCTGCGTTTATCAAAAGTGTACGCGGTAGTGATCCGGATGCGTCGCTCTATTGGTTGGCACGCATGTTAAAAGGTGGGGAAGATCCTTTGTTCGTGGCACGTCGCCTAATGATTCTGGCTTCCGAAGATGTGGGGTTAGCGGATTCTAGAGGGTTAAATTTGGCAAGTTCCGCCTATTTGGCTTGCGAAAAAATTGGAATGCCGGAATGCGCCATTCCTTTGTCGCACGTTACGCTTTTTTTGACATTGGCTCCCAAAAGCAATAGTGCTTACATGGCTTGGAATGCGGCTTGCGATTTTGTTGCCGACAGTCATTTGCAGGCAGTACCCGATTATTTGCGCGCAAAAGCGTTAAAAACTTCGGAATCCTACTTGTATTCTCACGATTTTGAAGCGAATGTTTCCGGACAAAAATATTGGAACGAAGACCGGCAATTTTATCACCTGAAGCCCATAGGTGCAGAGCAGAATTTTTTACCTTTGTACACGTACCGACGCCAATTGAAAGAAAAATAAAGAAGTCGCAATATGTACATACTTCAAGAGGGAGTTATTGTTAAGATTTTACATGAGGGTTCGTTGATTCGCATCGAAAAATGATTGCAGGTAATACCTTAAATGTACTTCATATAAGCCATGAAAAGAACGGGAATTGCCCCCACCAGGAACGAAAATTACGCGGAATGGTACCAGCAAGTAATTCGTGCTGCCGATTTGGCTGAAAATTCTCCCGTACGTGGGTGCATGGTGATTAAGCCTTGGGGATACCACATTTGGGAAACACTCCAATCGAAATTGGATAGCCGTTTTAAGTCAACGGGGCATCAAAATGCCTATTTCCCTTTATTTATTCCTTTAAGTTTTTTGGAACGTGAATCGGAACACGTGGCAGGTTTTGCAAAAGAATGTGCGGTTGTAACTCACTCTAAATTAAAACTGAACGATCAGAATCGTCTGGAACCTTGTTCCCCTCTGGAAGAACCATTTATCGTAAGGCCTACTTCGGAAACAATTATAGGCGAATCATTTTCTCGATGGATTCAATCGTATCGCGATCTACCCCTATTGATTAATCAGTGGGCCAACGTGGTTCGCTGGGAAATGCGTACGAGGCTATTTTTACGCACATCTGAATTTTTATGGCAGGAAGGGCATACGGCCCATGCAACGGCCGAAGAAGCGCGTGAAGAAACGTTGAGAATGCTTGAAATTTACAGAGATATTGCCGAAAACGAATTAGCCATTCCCGTGATCATAGGTGAAAAAACGGCCAGTGAGCGGTTTCCGGGAGCGGTGTCAACCTATACCTTGGAAGCCATGATGCAGGATCGTAAGGCTTTGCAACTGGGAACTTCGCACTTTCTTGGACAAAATTTTGCTAAGGCAATGCATATTTCTTTTGTGGATGAAGACGGCCAAAAAAAGTACGTTTGGACGACTTCCTGGGGCGTTACAACGCGTTTGATTGGAGCCCTTATTATGACGCATTCGGATGATGACGGTTTGGTGCTCCCTCCCCGCATAGCTAATTTACATACAATTATCCTGCCCATCGTTCACGAAGAAAGTAAACGTGTTCAGATTGAAGACTATTGCTCGAATTTGCAAAAAACTTTACAGACAAACGCTACCCTCAGAGTACAGGTGGACATGCGCGACTTGCGTGGCGGTGAAAAGCGCTGGCAATGGATAAAAAAGGGAGTATGTTGTTTAATCGAGATCGGATCCAAGGAAGTTGAATCCAGCACGGTTACTTTTGCCATGAGGGATGCCATCAATCAAAGAGAGACAATTGCGAGAGATAATTTTGTACAACAATTGACCGATCGTTTGGAATCTTTGCAACAGCATTTG
>JAIRKR010000054.1 GCA_031260015.1 Puniceicoccales bacterium | reverse complement strand
CAATTTTAGCACAATACCCTCCCGATAAGCATCCCATCATCATTTTGCATGGAGATCATGGACGTTCGACACGCTTTGTGCCGACAAAGGATTGGGAAATACAGCAAAAAAACGATCAAAAATTATCCCTACACATACGAGCGCACTGGGGTAATTTACTAGCGATACATGGATTACGGCTTCAAGGGAATGAAAATATAACACTTGTTAACTTGTACCGATTGATTTTTAATAAACTTTTTGATGAACATAATATGTTTTTAAAAGATCGTTATTTTTCTTTTACAGATCCATGGATAAAATACACTCAGTTATAAGTTAAGCAATGAAATCGTTTGTTTTACGGATTGGAGAATTAGGATTCTTACTATTTGTGTGTGGTTTTTGTTTTCTTCCTGGTATGATAGGGTTAAGTCGATGGGATTTATACCTAAGTGGGCCAATTTTAAAATGGTTTTTCATAGTGCTTATTTTTTTGCTTAGTTGCGCTGTATTTTACTTTGCCGTTGACAAAATACATAATCAAAAACATAACCTTAAAAAAAACAAAGAAGCCAATATTGTTCTGGGCTTGTATGTGGTGTTTGGTATTTATACTTTGTTGAATTATTGGTTAACACCCGATCTTAGTTTATGGGTTTCCTCCATCGTACGACCATCAAGGTATATTATAACGAGGGGAACTTGGTTGATGCGGCTAGCCTTTTTTGGAGGGATCCTATTTATAGGTTTTTTATTAGTAAATTTTACCGATGTAAAATTTCTAAGAAAATGGTACGTTCTTTTATGTTTTACACAGACGTTTTTATTTATTGCGAATTTTAGTCCGGTCTTTCAAAATCTTGTTCGCGGAAACGGCATTGTAATGAAACAAGTTATACTTTTTGCAATGTTTTCGTTTTTATATCTAGAAAAGGTGAAATTTCGTTTTTTAAAAGTTAATTTAATGCTGAGTTACATGTTTTGTATATTTTTATGCTACCATTCGCCCCACAGGCAAGGCAACTTGAGTTTTTTACTGGTCAACATTGTATGTACCTCTGTTGTTATGTTTGCTAAAAAGGACATGAAAATATCCTACAAATTTGTTGTTTTATTTTGTTTGGCTATAACACTATTCCTAGTGGTCAATAATAAGCAATTTTTCTTGAAATTTACAAAAACAAGTACAACAGTGATGTTACATCAAGAAGCCATAAAGGCTAATTTTCAATCGATACAAGAATGGATATTTGGTAACAACAGTCCACGCTGCCCATTTTTCTGTTCTTTTAGACAAAAAATGGTATTGCAATGCTTTTACTTATGGCAGATGCGACCCATTTGGGGGATAGGTTATGGAAATCTTTTAATAAGTCCACATAATGTTTTTTTTGAAGTATTAGCCACTTTGGGCATTATAGGATTATTCTTATTTTTTTCGCCCTTAATTGGATGTGTGTATTTTTTTTCAAAACGGCGTCAACTTTCCGTAAGTGCATTTATATTAATCACTTTTTACGCGATTGTCTTCTTACAAAACTTTTATACCGGAACATTTGTAATGTTTCCATATTTGTATTGGCTGCTTCCGTTAAGTTTAGTAAAGGATGGTAGTGAATGAGCATTTTATTAGCAACTCTTGTATGCGTTATAGCATGTAGTGCGACACTAGTTTTTGTTTGCAAAAGAACGCAGCAACGATGGTTTTGTATATTTGTTTGTTTGGTGGTTTGTGTACAGCTTTTTTCTTTAGTTTACCACATGTGTATATGGGGTAACCGGAACTTATTTCATGTTGCCATAGATCACGAAGGCTATTATTTCCAAAAAAATCTTGCTAGGTTTCGTTCTGTCTACAAGGTGGATTATGTTTCTTATACTTTTAAAGATGTAATCAGGCTACTCACTACGCTACGGTATGGAAGTTCACAAACCATGTGGCTTTTCTCTAATTTAAGAAGCTTCTTTGGGGATTATTTTTATCTAAGCCTATTTAGCACAGGGTTGTTAATGATCAGCTTGTCTTTGTGGGGGTTGTTTTTCTTTTATCGGGCATTGCAATTTTTGGGTGCATCGCAACGTTTTACGCGTAACTGTTTTTACGGCTTCTTGCTGATAGCACCAAAATTTTTTCTGTCCTGCGCCCTCCCTCTAACCTCAAGTTTCTGCCTATTTTCGCAATCCTTATTTTTATGGATGTTGGTCAAGCGAAATATGTTAGGGATATTGGGAAGTTTGGTGCTATGTTTTCTTGCCCAAAAACACTATTATGGTCCTTTTGTTGGTTGTATACTATGTTCTTTTATACTGGTAAAGTTCCCCAAAAATGTGCTCGTATTAATTTTTTTCAGTTGCTTATTTTGCCATTTGTGTTACACAACTCCGGCGTTAAAATACTTTTACGAGACAAAATTATTAAATGTGTTCAGCAACAGGCAAATAAATCCTTGTGGTGATAGTGGTATACCTTATGCAAAAGAAGGTATGTACATAAAAAGGATAAGCAACGCTTGGTTTGCTCCGATGATTACAAATTCCGAGAGATTTTTTTACAAGGCGCCTCAAGGTTCCAAATTGGGATGGGTATATGCCGTAAAAACAAACATTTTCTTTTTAACAATGATGTTATATATGACGTACTTGTGTATAAAAAACAGAAAATGTTTTAAGCTAGAACGGATACAACAAATTGTAATGTTGGTAGTTTTTTTGTTGGCGTATAACATCACGGCTTGTGAATGCTCGAATTACCTCAACTTAAATAGGCACAGTGAAGTGTTTATTCCCGTATGGCTGGTGTTGTTGGGATTATTGTATTACGCAAAAGCTCCTACTTCAGGCAAACACGAAAAACCTTACCTGGACAAGTGTGCTCTATAGATTTGTTATGGAAAAGATGCATGTAAGGGATCTCTAATACCATAAGGATTCTAAGGTTTAACATTTGGAATGGTTGTTCGTCGAATGGGCCACGTTAGAAGTTCAGTCTTATGCAGTTTAATGAAATACATTGTAGCATTGTCTTTCGATTAAAAATTACTAATCATTGAAATTACCATTGATAAAATTTTATCAGTATATGCGAATATATTTTTCAAAATTTAACACGGTCTAGACAATTTGATATATTTATTTAGGCATATGCGATCACAATAAGTTCATGAAAAAAGCACTATTTTTATTCAACCCATGGGCAATAAATTTACGGCATGTGTTGATGCAGGAATTTTCGCAAAAAGGGCTGTCCGTTTCGGTAGGGCTGAGTGAAGAGGAAACATCGATTTGGCAAAATCGATTGCCCATCATCAATTTTGTCCCATTTGATGCATTTAGTGGTACATCGGTTGGCTTATTGGGTAATTTAAAAACGCTACTGCGTATGCATTCCTTACTCAAACGAGAAAAGCCAGATATTGTGTTTTTGGGCAACGTCAAACCGAATATTTATGGTGGCCTCGTAGCACGTTGGTTAAAAATTAAAAATATCTATGGGCTGGTATCGGGATTGGGATATGCCTTTATTGAACAACCCGGAATAAAGCGTGCGTTCATTAAACGCATTTGTATGTGTCTGTATAAATTGAGCTTTAAAGGGTTCACGCACGTGTTTTTTCAGAATCAGGATGATAGGGTGTTTTTTATACAACATGGATTGGTGGATGACGTACGCTCATCGGTTGTTAACGGAACCGGTGTAGATTTGCAGGCATTTACACCGCATCCATTTCCGGCAACGTTGACGTTTTTTATGGCTGCACGTCTGGTTGAAGAAAAAGGCGTCTTGCATTATGTAGAGGCGGCACAGCGGCTGAAAAAAAAGTACCCAAACGTACGTTTTGTGTTGGCAGGTAATATTGATACGAATCCGTCGGCCATTACGGAAGAACAATTAAAACGATGCGCAAACATCGTAGAATACGTAGGCTACTGTTCCCATATGGTTGAACAAATGAGCCAGAGCTCCGTGTTCGTATATCCTTCTTATTATCGCGAAGGAGTTCCACGGGCATTGCTCGAAGCGTTGGCCTGTGGCCGACCTGTCATTACGACGGACAATGTGGGTTGCAAAGAAACCGTTATGGATGGTGAAAATGGTTTTAAAATACAATCACGCAGTACGGAAGCACTTGCGAATGCCATGGAGAAAGTCATTCGGCAGCCAGAGTTGTTACATTCGATGGGATTATCCAGTCGTAGGTTAGCTGAAAAAAAGTTTGATATCCATACCGTCAACGCCGCAATATTTCAAACTGTGCAAAATACGTGTTCATGAAAGTATTGGTAACAGGGTGTGCTGGATTTATTGGATCGAAAGTGACAGAACTTCTCCTGAACGACAATGTCTCCATAATTGGAATTGATAATTTAAATGACTATTACGATCCGCAGTTGAAGCGTTTTCGACTAAAAAACCTCGAAGCCTTGAAAGGTAATTTTACGTTTGTGAAAGCGGATATTGAGGATAAAGTGTTCTTGCAGGACTTGTTTAATCAACATGCTTTCGATGTCGTCTACAATATTGCGGCGCGCGCCGGAGTGCGTGCAAGTTTACAAGTGCCCGACATCTACATTCGTACAAATGTGCTCGGATTACTTAATTTACTGGAATGCATGCGCATTCACAAGACCCCCAAATTGGTCTTTACATCCACATCCTCTTTGTACGCGGGGCAAGTAATGCCATTTGTGGAAACCTTGCCGGTCAACGAGCCGATTTCTCCCTATGCAGCTTCCAAAAAAGCAGCCGAAATGTTGTGTTACACCTATCATTATTTGTATGGGATTGACGTATCCATTTTGCGTTGTTTTACCGTGTACGGACCCTATGGACGGCCCGATATGAGCCCTGACAAATTTATGAAGTGCATCGCGGCCGGTAAAATATTACCATTGAATGGGGATGGGATGCAATCGCGAGATTTTACATTTATAGACGACATCGCACGCGGCATTGTTTTGGCCAGCAAGCCGCTGGGTTACGAAATCATTAACCTCGGCAACGAACGTCCGCATACGATTCGTGAAATGATAAGCTTATTGGAATGTTATTTGAATAAAAAAGCTGTTATTGAACATCATCCTTTCAACGTATCCGACATGATGCATACGTTTGCCAATACCGAAAAAGCGAGACGTTTATTGGGATGGTATCCAACTGTCAACCTGGAAGAGGGGCTAAAGTGCATGGTCGACAAAATGTCATTTTTACTTTGACAACAACGGGATATGTGCAAAATCTATGATTTCTATGAGCAATCGACAATCGAGACGAGAAGGTTGTTGAGCGCTTTGGGAGGGAATGGCACGATTTTACAAACGATACGCGACCTAAATACGATTTAGATAAAGAATTTAACCAGTATTTTAGTATTTTCCCCTGGGGGAAAATCGATCCGCATGCGGAGGGGTTTGATGCCGGATGCGGCAATGGCCGTTGGGCTTGGTACGTTGCTCCCAAAGTTGGAAAATTAAACTGCATAGATCCTTTATCGGCTTTGGAGTAGCGAAGCGAAAATTGAAAAGTTTTTCGAATGTAGCTTTTTATAATACAACGATTGACCACATGCCTCTGGCAAACGATAGTCAAGATTTTGGTTATTGTTTAGGTGTCTTGCACCATATTCCAAACACAGAGCGAGCCATGCAAATTTGTGTTAACAAATTAAAGCCGGGAGCCCCATTTTTAGCTTACATGTACTACAATTTTGAAAATAGGCCGTGGTGGTTTCGTTGTATTTGGAAATGCAGCGATTTACTGAGACGATGCATTTGCCATTTGCCCCATTTTCTAAAAAGGTGTATTACGGATAGCATCGCCTTATTTGTTTATTGGCCGTTGGCGAAGCTTACTCAGATGCTAGAAAAGTGCAGTTTTGATGTGAGACATATTCCATTAAGTGCACATCGTGGTGGATCGTTTTACAATATGAGAAATTGCGCGTTGGACCGTTTTGGAACATGCCTTGAAAAGCGTTTTTCAAAAGCCGATATCGTTCAAATGATGAAGCGTTGTGGGTTACACAATATCTCTTTCTCAACGAATCCAGATATTAATTGGTGTGTAGTGGCTTACAAAAAAGAATGATTGAAGTTGTGTTTGTGCATTGTTTTGCAAAAATGCTATCCCATGTGTGGCATAACGGGTTTGTGGCGATTTAAATCGGATGTTGATGATTTGGCAGCAACCGTTACCGCAATGACTCAGTCGCTGGCACATCGCGGGCCAGACGACCAAGGTGTTTGGCTCAAAGAATCGATCGGTTTGGGGCAGCGGCGTTTGGCCATTGTCGATTTAAGTGCTCGTGGTCATCAGCCCATGTGCTCAGAGGATGGACGCTATGTGCTCGTTTTTAATGGTGAAATCTATAATTATAAAACATTAGCCCAACATCTAAAAAATCAGGGGATTGCTTGCGAAGCGCACAACGATACGGAAATTTTATTGCAACTGTGCATTCGACTGGGTGTACCAAAAACACTGCCAATGCTCAACGGCATGTTTGCGTTTGCATTTTACGATGCGCGGGAGAAAATTTTGTACGTTGCACGCGATCGTTTTGGAGAAAAACCGCTTTATTACGGCTTTGCTGATGGGCAATATTTCGCATTTGGTTCCGAATTGAAAGCCCTATTGCCAATGCCGGATTTTGATCGAACAGTGGATGAAACGGCTCTCGATCTTTACTTACGTCTCAATTATATCCCTTGCCCTTACTCAATCTACAAACGTACACGCAAATTATTCCCGGGGCACTATCTGATGGTTACCACCGCTGGCATACAAGAAACCGTGTACTTTGATTTAAGTCGTACGCTGGAAGATCGACAGAGGGTAGATTTACCCGAAAAAGACTGTGTGGATACCTTGGAACGCCTGTTGGGGCAGTCCGTATACGATCGCCTGTTGGCCGATGTTCCCGTGGGGGCATTTTTGTCCGGAGGAATTGACTCTTCGTTGATGGTGGCTTTAATGCAATCCCGGAGTACGCAGCCGATAAAAACATTTACGGTCGGTTTTAGGAATTCTCCGTGGGACGAATCGAAGTGTGCGGAGGCAATAGCGCAACATCTAAAAACGGATCACACAACGTTATTCGTCGATCAAGATGCTGTATTGGAAGATATAAATGATATTACACAAATATATGACGAGCCATTTGGCGATGCGTCGGCTTTATCTACGTATCTTATTTCCAAACTATTTAAGAAACATGTTACGGTTGCCATTGGGGGTGATGGGGGCGATGAATTATTTATTGGATATCATCGGCATAAATGGGTTCCTCGGTTGTACACACTACACAAATATTTACCTCGCCCTGTACTTTCGTTATTTGAAATGATAAATAGCCGTTTGCTTTCAGGGCGATGTCCCCTACTACATTTAAAATTGCGCAAGGCGGCGAAGAGTTTGCGAGGTAAAGATTTTTTATCCACGTATCTTAATAGCGTAACTTACTTTGATAGGCCCGTTACTTTGAAAAAAACTTGGTTTCGGTTACATCCACATCTGCAGAATAATGCCGAACAAGTCATGTACCTTGATATGCGGACCTACCTGCACGATGATGTTTTGTGCAAAGTTGATCGAGCAAGCATGGCCGTTGGCCTGGAAACGCGCGCACCTTTTTTGGATTACAATTTGATTGATTTTGCCTGGTCAATCCCCTTGGTACGCAAGTTCCAAGGACGTGAAAAAAAATACTTACTCAAGCGCGTGTTGGAACGTTATGTGCCGAAAACCTTGTGGAATCGCCCTAAGATGGGATTTGGTATGCCGCTTGGCCAATCGTTTCGTACGTCTCTCCGTTCAACTTGGGAACAGTATTTGGAGACGCATACGCTGCTTTGGAATCACATCGATCGTATGGAGGCCAAACAACTTTGGCAGGAACACTTGTCCGGCAAGTGTAACCACGAAATACAATTATGGAACTTATTTGTGGCTCAACAATGGTTTATCCAAAGGGGATGATTTTGCTTCTTCCTGCCGTATGATATCTTCGAGACTATCCATATGAGGATAAGCATCTTTTATCTCGAACGCCTTTAAATTTTCAATCATTGCCTGTTCGTGTTGTTCCAAGTTTTCCATCGTCAATCGATGTCGATTATTTTGGATTGCATACAACACATAACGGTTAATGTCGGGGTGATAATGGGTTTCATTATAGTAGTTAGCTAGATTGTGCGGGAATTGACATGTGTGAAAGGCGTACAAACGTGTATTCTTAAACGCAGAAGCTCGCTTACATAAGTATCGTTGGCAAAGTATTATTTTTTCTGTATTTTCAAAACCTTTTGATACAAAATAAATCCAACTGTAGGGTATTATGGGAATGTAGAATTGAATTTCAGGATGTGCTTCTATAATGGGAATAAGGTGCGTGTCAATGGCTGAAAAAGTTGTATCCCAATTGGGGCATTTGAATATATCATAATGGTAACGAGTATCTCGGCTTTTCTTTAAGGTATCTGGAGCAACAAAACGTTTATGCATATCAAAAATACAGGGTAGATTATGATAGAAATACACAGAACTGAGCGTATTGTTGTAATGCCATGAAAATTTAATATTTTTAAGCTCGTAATGCAATAATAGTAGCTTAAGGGATGACCTTAATACGCGCGCGTCAAACAGTAATGGCAATTTATTTTTATACAAGTGATACGGGAATATACGACTTTCATGGGGTGTGTAAGCGGGTAAAATAAACTGAAATAATTCAAATCCCCAAACAATATTTTTTACTTTACCCGTTGTCAGCGCTTTTTGTACGATTGCTTCCAATTCAACGGGATAGCCTCCACTTAGACATAATTTAAGCGTCCCTTTGCTTTTCAATGCTTGGGTGATTTCATCCGCAAGGAAATTTTCTGTGTGTGAAGTACCTAACAAAATGGTATCATAATCGTCCGTTTTTTTGAGAAAAGTTTCAATTTGTCCAAGATTCATGAAAACCTCGTGGCCTAAAAAAATCGGTTTCTTAAAAATGGGTTTATGGAAAATACAGAAGGGATCGATGATGTAATTAAAGGCAACCATACCTGCAAACAAACATACGTTGAGCAAGATAAAGAAGATAACTTGGCGTTTTGCTTGCATGAAAAACTAAAATTGCCAGTAGAGAAATTCAATTTTGTCGGAGCGTTGAGCCATTATAGTCCATGAAAGCCATACAATTAGGCTTAAGATGCACGTTTTGAGAAATAATGGCCTCAAGGTCAATCGCTCGGTCCAGCGTTGAGCATTTTTGAAACACAGGCATAGAAAAGCTAGAGCACAACACATAAGTATAAGTTTTAAACATTGATTTCCGGAAAACAATGTGCCGCCGATGAGCTGTATTGCCTCTCGCAAGGTTGTGCATGCATCCACAGCATTGAGGCAACTTAGATCAAACATTTTTCTCAAAACTGTTGTGGCTTTAGATAATGATTCTGCTCGGAAGAATATCCAAGCAATGTTGATAAAGTTGAAAGTGATCAGCCATGCAGCAAATTTGCTGAAGTGGATCCCCGTTAATTGCCACAATCGGTGTACAATGGTTGCCAAGCCGTGTAAAGTACCCCAAATGATAAATCCCCAACCGGCTCCATGCCAAATGCCACCGATAAAAAATGTAAGAAACAAATTTACGCATGTGCGTGCTCGCGAACAACGACTACCTCCAAGTGAGATGTAGATGTAATTTTTCAACCACGTACTAAGGGTCATGTGCCAACGCCGCCAAAAATCTTGGATGTCGAGGGCTTGATAGGGAGAATTGAAGTTCTCTGGAAGCCTGATGCCGAATAGCAAGCCTGAACCGATAGCCATGTCGGCGTACCCGCTGAAGTCGAAGTAGAGTTGAAACGTATAGCATAAACTTACGATCCACGTACTTACAAAGGCCAATTGATCCACGTGTGCGTAGCCGTTTTGGACATAAGTAGCGAGCGTATCCGCGATAAGAATTTTTTTAGCCAATCCAATAACAAAAATGGTAATTCCACGGTACATCGATTCCCAATCGATGACTCGTACCTTCCCCAATTGTGGAATCATTTCTTGATAATGCACAATGGGGCCTGCAACTAACTGCGGAAAGAAGATTACGAACAATACATATTGTCCCAAAGAACAACGTGCAACGGTACGTTTGTAGGCATCGATGAGGTAGGCAAGTTGTTGGAAAGTATAAAAACTGATACCCAAAGGAAGAATGATTTTAGCAACGTTCCATTGTGTACCGAAAAAGTGATTACAGTTGTCGACGAAAAAATTGAAATATTTAAAGTACCCCAACAATCCAATATTGAATAAGATGCCTAAAATGAGCCACTGTTTTCGCCTGGTTGCTCCTCTCCTCTCCAAGAACCAATAGTAAGTATCCGAAAGTATAATTGATGCAAGCGGACAACGTCAACAGAACGAAAAACTTGATGCTCCACGTGGCGTAAAATACGGTGGATGCAATTATCAGTAGAGGTAACGTCCAACGAAATTTACCTTTCCCTATTGAAAACCAATATAAAAATGCCGCTATGGGTAAAAAAATTGCAAAATACTTTGGATCGCAAAATAACATAATGAATCTTTAATACTTAGGATTTTAGATGTAAATGAATATTACCCAACTCGTCCACCCAAATATTCCAATGATGATTAAAATAGGTAAAGCTATTTAATTGACCAAGATTGTATATATTTTTGGGTCATTATAGGATTTTTACAGTTATTGGTGATTGCATATTGCGATAGGATCGTTTTTCTTAAAAGGCAATCAAATGAAAATTTGTAGCATTGGAGCGGGTTATGTTGGTGGACCAACGATGGTGGTCATTGCCGAACAGTGTCCCGAAATTGATGTCTTTGTGGTGGATGTGGACGAAGCACGCATCCAAGCTTGGAACTCGGACCAACTTCCCGTATATGAACCGGGACTCAACGCCATTGTACAATCCGTTCGTGGACGTAATTTATTTTTTTCAACCGATATCGACAGGGCAATTGCCGAGTCGGATGTTATTTTTTTGTCGGTGAATACACCCGTCAAAACGTACGGCGATGGAGCTGGTAAAGCATCGGATTTAAAGTATATTGAAAGTGCCGTGCGCCGTATCGCTCAGGTGGCTACCCAGGACAAAGTTATCGTTGAAAAATCAACAATTCCGGTCCGTACGGCCGAAAAAATCCGTAGAATTTTGAACTCCAATGCCCGTGGTTGCCATTTTGAAGTGTTATCCAACCCCGAATTCATGGCAGAAGGAAGTGCAATCCATGATTTAAAGCACCCAGACCGCATCCTTATCGGTGGAGATGCAACCAAACATGGGCAAACGGCCGTTCAGACCTTATCCAGTATTTACGAACACTGGGTCCCCAAGCATAAGATTATTGTGCAAAGCGTTTGGTCGTCCGAGTTATCTAAACTGAGTGCAAATGCGTTTTTGGCCCAACGTATTTCATCCATAAATGCCCTTTCGGCACTCTGCGAAAAATCGGGTGCAAATGTTGAAGAACTGGCTTTAGCTATTGGAACCGATACGCGTATCGGCCCGCAATTTTTGCAAAGTTCGGTAGGATTTGGGGGTTCTTGTTTCAAAAAAGACCTACTCAATTTAGTCTACCTGTGCGAATATTTTGGATTACCGCAAGTAGCCCATTATTGGGAACAGGTGGTCATCATGAATGAATACCAAAAACATCGCTTTTCGCAGAAAATTGTTCATACGTTGTTCAATACGTTGGCCGGTAAGAAATTAGCCATTTTCGGATTCGCGTTTAAGAAGGATACGAATGATACCCGAGAAACACCGGCGTTAACCGTTTGCGAAGAACTTTTATACGAACAGGCAACGTTGGCTATCTACGATCCTGAAGTTTCGGAATCCAGCATTCGTAAAAATTTACAAACATTTGAGCCGCAAAGCTTTTCTGTTGAATCCAATCCATACGCTGTCGCAAAAGATGCCCACGCCATCATCATTTTAACCGAATGGGAATTATTTAAAAATCTTGATTATATGAAATTGTATCACTCGATGAAAAAACCGGCCTTCATCTTCGATGGCCGAAACTTACTTAACTTGCAAACCTTACGCGACATAGGTTTTGAAGCACTTGGAGTAGGGAGGTAAAGGAGCGGAAAGGTAAATAGATTTGATTTTTTATGGAATGAGACAAATGTTGAGAACTTTTGGAGTGCGTATACTCAGGTTATGTCGAAGCAGTATTTTTCTAAAAAATTTGGAAAAGATATATTACGTGCGATAAGGGGAAAAGTATTGCTCGAAGGAAATGTGCTTGATTTTGGGTGTGGTGTTGGGTATTTGATCTATTATTAAGAAATAGAAAGTGTTTTTTATATGGGTTAGATATTTCTACTAGAAATGTAAGTATTGTTGATAAAAATTTTTCTGAACAGAAAAACTTTAAGGGCTGTGAAGTCACAAATGATGGTTTTTTCAATAATAAAAAGCTGTTTTTTGATGTTATTTTTCTTGTAGAATGTATTGAACATATCTTACCTGACAAACTTGATGAGTGTTTAAAACGAATTTTTCATTTACTAAAAATTGGAGGAAGTCTAGTGCTCACGACACCAAATAAAGAAAACTTTTTCAAGGAAAAAGCTTTATGTCCTTGCTGTGGAGCGATGTTCCATCGTGTTCAACATATGTCTCAGTGGACCACTTCCACACTCGTTGAACGGATGCGTTCATGTGGGTTTATTGAAAAATACTGTTTTGAAACAGCTTTTACCGGTTATTGGTATCTAAATAAATTTTATGGGATAGCATATAAATTTTATTATGGCCATAAGCCTAATTTGATATACATTGGTCAAAAGCTGAAGTAAATAAAGATTTGTAGATGCATATATATTTTTTTGCTATTTTGCCCATATGTTGGATTTACATAAAAAATTGTGATGAGTTACCACTGCAGCATATCGTTATTATCGCCATTGCTTTAGGCATTGTAACAGCTTGTATTAACGGATTTTTAAGACTTATTTGCAAAAAAACGTACAACGCTTATTTCCCTCTCGTTAGTTTTGGATGGTTATCTTTTTGGTATAGCATTCCTATCGCAAGAATTTTAATATTTGGACGCCATCGGATTGCCATCTGGGATAGTTCGGTCTTACCACCACAGGTTGCACCCATCATAGTAACATACAAATGGAGCCTAGCGATGCTTTTCGCATTTGTTTTTGGAATGGTTACATTTCTTTTTTGGCGAATTTTGCGAAAAAAGTTTAATTTTACTAAATTGAATCGTATCTTAAATGTATGGGTAATGTGTATAAGCTGTTTTCTATTAGGACAAACGGTTTTGAATTACTTTCATAGGCAAAATGCAAAGCTTCCCATCATAAAGAATCAAAGTATTGAAAAACTTCCAAATATTTATCATATCATTTTAGACGCTTATACCAATTATCATGTTCTCAAAGAAACTTATGGATATGACAACTCTGACTTTTACAATGCTTTAGAGCAATTAGGCTTTGTCTGTCAAAAGGATTCGCACAGTGATTACAGTGGTACGTATCTATCGATGTCTTCTGTACTTAATTTTGGATGTCAACATTCCAAGGAATTGTCAGAAACAGACACATATTTTCATCATAAACTAAATTGTAATGAGGTTTGGCCATCGTTGTCGCAAAAAAACTATCAACTTCATTTGTTAGAACATGTAGGTATATACCAGTCGCCTTACATGCCGGCGAACGAGCTCAAAGTAAGTAATTTTGTAAAAACTTTTTTGGCAGTTACAAGTGACACGCTTTTAAAACATGTCTTCGAAAACTGTATGCTTCAAAAGTATTATCAACAGCATATCTATGAAATAAAAACTATATTGGCCTTATTGCACGAAAGTCCATCTCGTTACGGTTTCCAAAATCAATATTTTTACGCACACATTTTATCCCCACATGAGCCTTTAGTTTTTGATGAAAACGGCAATATATCTCAAGAACAAACTTTTGAAGGGGTTTTATTGCAAAAACAACAAAACATCGTTGCCACGGATGAACAACAAGAGGCTTTCAAAAAGAGATATGTAAATCAAATACGAGCTATCAATCAACTTGTTTTGCCAGTGCTTCGTGATATTATAAACCAACATGCCGAAAATCATCAAGCACCCATTATTATTTTGCATGGCGATCATGGACGTCAAGTTTGCTCCCAAGAGAATCCAGCCAATGCCACCGCTAATCTATTTGCCATCTATGTACCCGAAAAATTTAGATCAGAAGCGGCGCATTTAGAATTTAAGAACTTGTATCGGTGGGTTTTTAAGTTGTTGGAGAATTGGTAATAAAAAATTTAATGAGTTTTTTAGAACAATAGACTCCACCATCTTTGTTATTTTGTAAAACAAACCAACATAATATGTATTTACAGAAGATTTAAATTACTTATTAACATAGAAGCTAACTCATACCACCAAAAGGCTAAAATATACCCTCTTTACAATAAGTTATAAATTACGACATTGTACTTTGTTCTTTTTTATTTTAAATGTATCTATTTACCTTTTATGTCATCAGGAAGATGTTTGCTCACTTTTTGAAATGCGCTTACAGATTGCAACACATGTGTCGCTAATCGTGGGTTACGAAGCCATACAAAAAGATACCAACTGTATTTTTTTAAATTTGTCCAGTAAAATCGCATCAAGCAATTTTTAAGGCCCCGATAAGTCTCTATTAGTTGTAAAATGAATTGACAATTTAATAAATCGGTCTGAAGCTGGATAAAATCTTTTAGGGTTTTTGCATTTAAAGATTTCACAAAATGTTCTTCTAATTCCGTTTGTATAGCTGAAATGTTCGCTGATGTCAAGTCCAATGAAGATGATTGGACAATTTGTTCTGCAATCAAGTGCATAGTTATCTTGTGTTCTTCTAAAAAGCTACCTAGCAATACTTTTTTCAAAAAGAATTCCGGCTGCCAAACTGATGTGTTTGTTTGATAAAACCAGTAAGGCGTGTTATGTAATATCTTATATTTTCCTTTGCATAAAAGATAACGTACCAAAAAATATTCGGAAACCAAAAGATCTGTTATGTTATGTTTAACAAGTTCTCGGTAGGCTTGATGAAATGTATCTGTACGTAAAATCACATTTTGTATGATTGTTTGATAAAATGGCATTGAAGACAAAACACGGCTCTTGGTGTCTAGAGATAAAACACCATCCTTTTTGTTTTTACAAACGAAATTGCTTGTGAAATTTCCAAAAGGCTTATTTTTATGTATCATGAATTGATACGCTGGCCCACCACACGCGACAAATTCGCCTTTTTCGTCTTTATCTATAAATTTAATGCATTCCAGCATAGAGCCTACGATTGAAAAATCATCATTATTATGCCACACAACATAAGGCGTATTAATCTTTGACAAGGCATCTGCCATTTTACGTTCAAAGTCAAGGATGGTGTTATCGGGTGGATAACGTAAATATTCGAAGGATACGTGAGAAAATCGATGTTTATTATCGTCTATAATTTTTTTGTTTTCTTCATCCAAACTTCCATCGGCTATTAAAATATGAAACGGACACTCAACTGCTTCCATGTACAAGAAATATCGCAAAGTAAACAAAGGACGCCCTTTGAGCGGCAGAAATATTGAGAGCTTGGAAGCTAAGTTTTTATCATAATTCATAAGAAGATCTAAAAAAAGGTTGTTCAGAATCTTTAACGCTTAAAATGAAATTTTCATTTGGCCAGTCGATGTGGAAGGCCGGATCATTCCAACGAAAACCAAATTCTTTGGTTCTATCGTAGTAAGTTGAACATTTGTAATGCATAACAGCCTGGTCACTTAAGACACAGAAGCCATGAAGGAACCCGGCTGGAGCAAAGACCTGAGTAGGTTCGTCTTCGGACAAAATAATTGAAAAGTAACGTTTAAAAGTCTTTGACTGCGGACGTATGTCCACTAACACGTCCCATACCTTTCCGACAACCGTTTGTATTAACCGTGTTTGCCCGGGTTGACCATGCAACCCTCGAAGAACATGTTTTTTTGAAATTGAAAAGTCATCTTGAATAAATGGAACGTGTAAGCCTGCTTCCCGATATTTTGCTTCATGCCAGTTTTCATAAAATGCACCGCGTGTATCTTGAAAAGTGATTGGTTTAAAAACCAACACACCTTCAAAGTCTGTTTTTATGGTCTGCATGATGAATAAGATTTTCTAGGTAGTGACGATAGGTACATTGGGGCGTTTTGTCGATATATTTCCGTAAGTCATCCAGTGTAATATATCCTAATCGTAGGGCAATCTCTTCGGGAGATGCGATAAACAATCCCTGTCGTGTTTCAAGTATTTCCACATAGTTACTTACTTGCAATAGAGATTGAGGTGTGCCGACATCGTACCAAACGTATCCGCGACCCAGCATTGAATAAGTTAGATGATTTTGTTTCCAATAAAGTTTAATAAGGTCTGTAATTTCTATTTCTCCACGCGCTGATGGTTTCAGCTGTTTTGCGAAAGTAGAGGCTTGTTCATCAAAAATGTATAAACCCGTAATGGCTAGATTGGATACGAATGTTGTTGGTTTTTCGATGATACCTTTAACGCAACCATTGGAATCGGCTTCGAGGACTCCGTAGGCACTGGGATTATCAATGGGATGTAAAAACAGGTGGGCCCCTGTAGTGATAATAATACTCTGTTCTAGAAGCGATGACAATTGATGCCCGTAGAAAAAGTTATCTCCCAAGATTAGGAAAGAAGGTTGATTTTGCAAAAAATCTTCCGCTAAAATAAAGGCTTCGGGCAATCCCCTAGGGCTTGTTTGTACTTTATAGGAGCATTGGATACCAAATTGCTCTCCGGTGCCCAAAAGATTTTGGATGGCAGGTAGATCGCGTTCCGTTGAGATGATGAGAATATCTCGAACTCCAGCCAACATGAGGGTAGTTAGAGGGTAATAAAGTACTGGTTTGTTGTACAGTGGAAAAAGTTGTTTGCTAGTTGCCAGCGTGAGCGGATACAGACGCGAACCATTACCACCGGCTAAAATAATACCTTTAGAAATTTTTTTCATGATTATTTTTTAATCCCAATCGATGTCGATCAAATAAAGTATTAAGTCTTTCGGCATTATCAACGTACCATTGAACCGTTTTTTGTAATCCTTCTTGCATGGAATGACGTGCAAACCAACCCAGTTCTTGATGAATTTTGTTGGCATTAACGGCATAACGACGATCGTGCCCTGGGCGGTCTTGTACAAATGCAATTAAATCTTTATACGAGCCTTGAGCAAGCGGTTTTATGCGATCCAGCAGTGTACAAATCTCATTTACAACATCCAAATTAGTCCACTCATTTTCACCTCCAATACAATATGTTTCTCCAATACATCCATATGTTATGAGCTTTAGTAAAGCCTCGATGTGATCTTCAACAAAGAGCCAATCGCGAATTTGTTTGCCGTCGCCGTATACGGGTATAGATTTTTGTTCCAACGCGTTTAAGATGACGACTGGTATAAGCTTTTCTGGAAACTGAAAAGGCCCATAGTTGTTGGTAGTGTTTACAATAATGATGGGTAATCCGTACGTATGATGGTAAGCCCTTACGAACAAATCTGACGATGCCTTTGATGCAGCGTAAGGAGAATTGGGACGGTAGGGGGTGGTTTCGCAAAATTTATCTTCATTAGGTTGCAAAGTCCCCAAAACTTCGTCTGTGGATAAGTGTACAAACCGAAAAGAAAGGCGTTTTTCTTTTGGCAAGGATTGCCAGTAATGATGAGCAATGGTAAGCAAATGATACGTTCCTGTGACATTTGTCCGTAAAAATGCATCGCCTGATTCGATGGAACGATCGACGTGCGATTCGGCAGCCATGTGCACCACCACATCCGGTTGTTCTTTTTCAAAGATGGCACGCACATTTTCTCTGTTTACAATGTCTTCTTTATAGAAGTGATGTTGAGAAGCTTGGGCGTATTCTTCCAAGTTGTCTAAATTCCCCGCATAAGTTAATTTATCGACGTTGACAATTTCATGCCCACTTTGAATTGCTTGTTTTACAAAGTGTGACCCAATAAATCCAGCCCCTCCCGTAAGTAAAATTTTCATATTTTTTAATAATAATAAAACATAATGCGCAACGTTTGGACAATTTGCTAATTTTATTTTATGTGATTCTCATATAAAGCCTGATAATAATGAGGCCACGGGACGCATTCTGCATGTTTCAAACATGTCCAACGAGTTGAGGGTTTAAATGCTTCTAAGAATTCTTTTTGTGCAAGTTGACGTTCTTTGTCTGAAAAGATATTAAGATATTTTTTTAGAATTCCAGATTGGATGGCTTTTTCTGAAGATAAAACCTCTTCAAATCCACCCATTGATGGCAGAAATTTACCGATCGTGTTATTGGAATAAAAATACTTGCACTGTTTGTCAATAAACAATAAATATTCTTTAACTACACATTTTGGCATTTCTTGCATAGAATTTATGTTAATACAAAGATCTGCTTGAATATTTAAGGGATTAAATGATTGCACGGGGATAAAAAAGATCTTTTTAAGAAGACTTTTGGGAAGCACATGTTCTAGAAATTGTTTAGCTAGCATTAGCACAGGTTGCAAATCGATGATGTAATATGTTTTTATGTTTGGAAATAAACTCAACATCCCATGAGCCGTCCTTCCGTACCCCCCCCCGATTTCTATGACAGAACATATTTTTGTTAAGTATTCTTCCAAAAAGCATAGTTCCTTTATACATAAAATGTAATCGAGGTCAACTTCCATATTTTCATCATATTTTATGCTTATCGGCCGTCCAAATGCTCGATTTTTGATCTTCCCTAATAGACTACGTTCATGATTATTCATAGAACGAACGCACTGCCATAAAATCGTTTTAAGAAAAAGCACACCGTGTGATTTTGGATTGTATGTCACTAAACGATTATTAGGACCGTTATTACGAAACGTCGTTATATCCCAAGTTTGAAAAGTGTTTTTACAAATTTCATCCCACATTGTTGAATTTTCCGTCATTATGCTATTTTCGAGTTTATGTTTACAAAATTTTTTAAGTCTTCCACAAACGTATTGTGAAAAACATTTGGCCAATATTTTTGAAGTGTCAACGTTGTAATATTATATTTTGCGGGCGTTTGATGAAGGAATTTATCTCTATAGGTAATAGTATAAGGTTTATCGAAGAAAGAAGATACATATTTGATGATTTCTTCTATTTCAATTTGCTCGGTGCCTGATAAATTAAAAATGCAATCTTCTGCCAAATTTAAACACTGTAACAAAATTCTTCCTGCGTATTTTATATGTGCATAGGGTCGGTAGATTGACCTCCCGACTAAATTAATGGGACGCTTTTTTAGAATATTTGTGACAATGGTTGAAAACAACTTTTCTTTGGGTTCATTTTCTCCAAAAAACCACCCAATTCTTGCCCATACGATAATGCTGTTAGGATAGTAACAATTCCTTAAATGAAAAAGTAATTCTCTTAAGCTTGCCTTACTTTGGCCATATAACGTGTTAGGATTTGCGTGTAAGGTGTTCTCATTTAAATCAATTTGAGTTAAGTCATGCTCAGCCAGACTCCCTGTAGTAACAAAAACTTCTCCTCCATTTTTACAAAACAGCTCAAATAATTTTAAGCTTACACTTAGCCAATCCAAATTTTTTTTGGATGTCCAAAATTCATTTGGCTTAACATCCCAGGCTAGGTGTAACATCTTTGTCGGCTTATATTCTTTAAAAACACGTGCGGTAGATTGAGGATTAAATAAATCGCATTGAATCCATTGGATGTAAGGTGAATGGAGTTGAGGATGATTTGTATTATAAATGCAAATAAACTTTTCTGTATTTTCTGATCTTTCGAGTATTGCCTGTACAAAAGCTTTCCCAATAAATCCCGAAGCTCCTGTGACTATAATACTTTCAGGCATGAATACTAAACTTATTTTTTTACAATTTTCAATAGAGAGTGGAATCTTTCCTATTTATACACGTACAACGTATCCATCTTTACTGCAAGAGATCAAACATGTCTTATTATACTTATTGTCGTTGGAAAAGTTTTTATTCTCCAGTAAGAATTGCTTTACTGCCGTGTAAGGATTGTTTCCATGTCCCCAAGGACGTTGTCGGTGTGTCTGATGGGGGATATGTTCTACCAAAGTATCTTCTACAATGATATATTGGCCTGGTGATACAAGAGGAGAATACAAATTAAGTTCATTATAAACGTGTTCGTGTGTATGATTACTATCCAATATAAGCATTATCTTTATATTCGGTTTTATCAATGATTTTACTTTCTCAAAAATGGTCACATCTGTGGAAGATCCTTCTAATAAATGAATACGATTTGAAAAAGAATACGCCATAATCTTATCGATATTTTTTTCGGCAAAATGGTATCTATTGCAATAATTTCACCATTCCCAAGTAATTGTAACAAAGAAGCGTAGTATACAACACTACCTCCCCACGCAATACCCGTTTCAATGATGTAATCCGGTTTAGTATCGTAAATGATTTGCTGTGTCAGAATAATATCCTCAGGCATTTTAATGATAGGTATTCCCATCCATGTCCATTGATACTCGTAATTATATTTATCAATTTTGGTTATAAAGTTGAAAATACTTGTTTGCAGTTCTTTATCTTGATTTTGTCGCAATAAACACGCAGACTTTTCTTTCTCAAATTCTTCTCGATTAAATGTCATAAATTTTCCTTTTTTTGTTTTATTGTATTATTATTGCAAGCAAGATGTGGATAAAATCCATTGGCCTCCATTTTTTGTAAATTCAGACTCCTTGTCAAAAATTTCTTTTGCATGATTCCAGGCAAATAATATAGCACAGTCAACTTTTTTATACCAATCAATAGTGTAAGGTTTAATCGGTATGTGCATACCGGGTGAATACTTGCCTTGTTTAATCGGAGTTGTGTCATATATACAGGGAATAAGTTCTGGACCCATACCACAATAATTTAACACTGTTGTACTTTTAGCAGTTGCAGCGTATCCTACAACACTTTTACCTTCTGCTTTTAACTTTTTTAATAAGGCAACCAACTCCTGCTTTTGCCGTTCACAATTTTTGGCAAATGTTCTATATATTTCCATGCGGTTTAAGCACAAAACATCATTTTCCTGATGCAGTAGTTCTGTTACACTTGAACGCTTGTTGTGTGCTCCTTTGTGACATAAATAGTAGCGCATCGACCCTCCGTGCGTTTCTTGTGTCTCCACATGAAAAACGTCCAACTCCTCACATCCAAAAATATAACTGACAGAATTCAATCCAAAAATAAAAGAATGTTCGTCATAAATTTGGTCGTAAGCAACATTTTGAATAACGTTACCTATGTACGGATTTTCAAAGACAAATATTCCATCGTCCTTTAAAAGCAGCGCAATACCCCTGGCCACCTCACCCATATTGGAAAAATGAACGTTGGCCACAGAAATAAGGTCGGCTTTACCATAGCTTTGTTGGATTTCTTTCGCTGTCGTATCGTTGAAAAAACAACACTTTGTTTCAACGCCATTTTTTTTGGCAATTTCGGCTACGTTCTGCGAAGCTTCAATACCTAAATGTCGAATGCCACGTTTGGTGAAGTGCTTCAACATGGTACCATCGTTACTTCCTAATTCGACTACAAAAGGATCCTTTTGGGTGACCAGCCAATGTTGAATATAATTTAAAGCCATTACCTCGAAATGTTCTGACATATGCTTTGATGTTGCGGTGTAGAAAGCGTACTGTTCATGAAACATCTGTGATCGGTCTGGCTGATGTAATAGCTGAAATGTTTTACAATGTTCGCAAAATCCACATGCCAATTCAAAAAAATATTCTTGATGGAAATCCTCTGCATTTAAAAAACCATTGGCTATAGGCATTTTTCCAAAAGAAATTATGAGTTGAATCTCTCGGTTACAAATTTTACACTGTATCACACCAATTACTTTTATCTATTTTTTAATTTTTACAAGAAGAAAAATATCGAGCTTACTGTGCTGGAACATACGGTTTACCTTTGTATATTTGCTGTTGCTCTAAGTATGGGTAATCTATCTTGAATAGATGATTGAAAATAAAGCGGTAAAGATTGATGAATTGGAGATTTTTTGCGTCCTCTCGCCACTCTTGCGGTATGTAAATTGCAAATAAATTACCAAATATACTATCCGCATCTACCAACGGATGATTTTTGCCAACGCAAATATTCATGAACCCATGATCCCCATGTAAAATGATAATAGGCTTGAGTTCATTGTCATCGTATTACGATAATTTTAAAAGTGTTGCAAATACTTTATTTTTTTTAACCAATAAATCCAGAGCGTTTAAATTCATTTCTTCGTTATCCATTAAATAACGCATGTTCAGCATACTGGTAACGGAATTTGATGTGTTAAAATAGTTTGAACGTGAGTTTCTAAAAACTAAAAAGCCATACTGTTCCAAAGATTGCAGAAAATAACTGTCATTGTATCCAATTTTTTTTAGAGTATTTTCATTGGTATACTCATCCAGTAAAACGTGATAAATATTAGGTAGACGATTGTTCTTTATTGCGATAATTGGAGGTTGGTTGTTATCTTGAGCATTTGATATATTATAAGTAACCCATCGTACTGTACACAAGATATACGTGACAATAATAAACGCGTTTAACAGACGTAAAATGTTGTTTATCCGACGTTCACGCATTTTTTTGAACAATAAGATGCATGCTGACAGAAAAAATAGGGAAAACGCCAATAGTAGCCCCCATTTGTATTTTCCAAACCATGATGAAAGTACAGGAATGCAATCTTTTATACAACGTGCACATGGTAGACTAAACCAGAAAACAATCCATGCCACAGCAAGCATTAGATAGTGTCTGCTTTTATCTTTTTCAAACCTTCTTAAGCATAGTGCAAAAGTATAGTTCAGTAGTATGAACATGCAACACAGTGCAAGTAAATGTTTAAAAACGAAAGCATTACCATTCGTAATAAACATGTAACATGGAACCCCAATAGCCCAGAGGCAACTGCAGATAAAATTCATGCTAGTTTTTACAGCAGAATTTTTTTAAAACAAAATGATAAAAACAAATAAAATAGTAAAACATATGCATTAATATTTTAAACCTAGTATGGAATACATTACCATTAGGTGTTGCAACAAAACAATATACATTTTGCTTGAACAATCTGAGTTATACTGTAAAAACATTCTCATGATAGCTTATATAGATCCCGGATTGGGAGGATTGGTGGTTCAATCGCTTATTGCAGGGTGTTTAACCGTTGTTTGGTTTTTTCGTAATTCGTTTGCGAAATTATTTGGCTTTGTCAAACGGTTGTTTGTCGGTAAACCAAAAGAGTAAATCTAGAAGTTGCACGGTTACAAAAGTTGGCTTTGTTGTTTCAACATCAGAGGTTTTCTAATTTCTTGGTGGAAGTAGTACTTTTTTAGCTCAGCTTGGGGACGCTGGGAGAAAACTATGTATCTCAATTTAAGTAGATTTTTAGATACCACTTGTCAGCTTTTCAAGCATTTCCGGTTTTTTACACAAATATTTGTTTGAGTACTTTTTCTTGAAGCACATCGTGCATAAAGTGGTAGGTAATCCCTTGCGTAATATCTTGTGGGCGTGTGGGTAGGTTTGTTAGCGTACCAAATGTTTCCAAAACGCGCTTTAAAAGGACGGCGCGTACCGCCGGATCGTAAAATGAAAACGTTAGACGGTACAATGTTTTCAAATCGCGATACATTTGAAATTCATTATTTTCCGCAAGAGAATAGCGCCACTGATTGGTAAAAAATGCTAGAGGTAGTACGTAGTTTTAAAGTGATGAGGTAGCTGAAATTTTCTTTAATAAAACGTTTGCGATGTGTTGATTTCCTAGTATACTATGATGGCCAAATATATCAACATACAGCCTATTGAAAGTTTCGGTACTCATCTGTTTCCAGCATTCATACATGTCAGTGATAACTAATGTTGGACATGCTTTGGGGATCCATTGCAGGTTATTTTGATAAAGAAGTTTGCCTTCCTTCATAAATGTTACGTGATCGTAAGCAGGTAATATCAACAAATGAGGAATGAATTGATGCGTTTTAGCAAAATCGACAAAACGTCCCATAAGATGAACCAACAGTTGTTTTTGTTTCTCAAACAAATGAGCTAAGTAAATGGTTTTTAATCGTGTTTGTTCTTGTATATAAAGTTTGGCTACTTGCAAAAATTCTTGTTTCTTTTGGTCTATTTTTTGAATATTTTGTTTTGTAAGTCGAGCGATGTCGTAATTTGCTCTTTTAAGAATGAAATCCATCAAAGATTTATGAGTGGCTAAATGCCACAGTGCTGAAGTTTTTTGTTTCCTTTTTGATACCAAAAACCATTTGTAATTTTCATCGTTTTTTCGTAGAAATGTTTTATGTTGTTTTATCGTCAAAAAGTCACTGGGTTGTCGGATAAAATTTGGAACCAATTTTAAAGTGTTATTGTATAAAATAAATCTTGGTTTCGCTCCCAACACATTACCGGGTTCCGAATAATGTTTCCATACACTTACAATACGTTCTATGGTCCACGGAGTAATTGCCATAACAACATGTTTCGTAGGATCTTTTAAAAATTGCATTTCCAGTCTTAAAAGAGCTTGATCTAAGCCATAGTTACCAACTCCATAATTGCTCACATAAGAGCGAGTTTGTTGAGACAAGAATGCCTGAAAACTAGAATCATCCGGAACTTCGCGACATAAACAAAATGAATCACCATATGTTGAAATAAAGCCTCGTTCAAAAGGAACAGTCAGTGAACGACTTCCGTAAGAATCGATAGAATATTCATTTGCAGAAGGTAAGCCTGTATAAGTGCCTGAATTATCTTTTTTGCGAGAATTAGGTGTTGGTACCCAACCTAATTGTGCATCAAAGGTTGTAAATTTCGCTACCAGCTTTTTATCTATCGGAGGAAATTCCAACAAATATAGACCATTTTTTGCAAGTTTTCTTTTTATTAAGGTATCGAAAAACCATAATGATAAACAAAACAGTACAAATAATTTCATAGGGGCATTATTCTCTTATAAAAGTGTTTTTAAAATCGTTTCTGGGCGTAATGAGGCGCGTGTTTGTTTTGTGCGTACCGCAAATAGTAAAGCTTGATGTTCCTCTTCTTGAGATGTCATGAAAGTTCCGTGATCCCCTTGAAGTATTATCGTCGCTTCAGGGTCAACATGAATGATATATTGCAACCAAGCAATAAGTTTGCTGTTGAGTGCTTGCACTTGATTGACGTACCTTTTCTGATACGTTTCCGCGGTATATCCTGATGGACTAACCTCATTTGCACCCCAAATAACGGAATCTCGGTCATCGTTGAATGATCCATCTGCATGCAAGATGAAAGGTGCATGTGGACAATCTATGTGAATATAGTAAAAATGTTTGGAATCGCTTTTGGGAATTATGTGCAGCATTTTTTTATTGATGCGTTGGTGGCGAGCGAACAAGTCTTTGTTAAGGCTACTACTTAGGATACTTTTGAGCCACAGGTTATGATGGAAACAGGTATATACGAATTCTTTTAGGATGCTTGTCACAAAAGGTTCCAAAGGTTGTATGTTTTCTAAATGGCGTAAAAAGGGGAATCGAGGTTCCAAGATGTGCAATATCCATCCATGTTCTTTACAAACCTTGAACAGCGGAGTTTGTTTTAACATATAATGGAGTGTTAACGAAGAAAGTGTAGGTGAATGTTCGACAACAACATTTTGAAGGTAAGTATTGAGGGCACGTAGTGTTGGATAATGCTTAGTATGGCCATCAGGTGCATTGAATCCCAATGCCTGTAGTTGGTCATAAAATGGAGCATTGTCGTAATTATAATAGCGCTGTAAAGTGAATCGACTTACGTATGCATCGCAGACAATCCAGTAAATGTTGTGGGAGATTTTTGTGGTATTGAATTGTTTTACATCGGATGAATGTACTTGCGCTTCTTGATGGGCAGTTAAGTTTTGCCGTATCAGTTGAAACGTGTTTAGACATAACAATAAAACGATCATACTAACGGCAAGTTTAAAACTAGGTATTTTTCGAACGATAAAGCAGCCTGTACACGTCATGATAAGACGAACGAAATTATCGGTAAAAACAGATAAGTTTCCCAAGGGAACCAGCAGACTGATCCATACAATCCAGGTATAACGATAAGGTATGCGTAAAAGTGATAAAAATGCATGTAATGAAAGCAAAATTAAACCTACCTGCCATAAAAGTTCATAGCAGCTTGCAAAATAGCCGTGGTTTTGATTATAAGTAAAAATAATCAAAAAAAATGGGAGTAACATCCCTAGCATCGTGTTTTTTGTCCACTGTTTCATAAAAAATCAACTTTCACTTGCAGATCTTGTGCGGTATCGAATTCTGCCCATCCGTTGTGGATGGGAATACCGAATGCAGGTTGTTGCCGATCGATGAGATACTGCAAAAAATCGGTCATGTAGGCTTTTTCTGCATTTACATGTGTTTGACAAAAATGAAGATAGAAAGTTTTAAAAGTTGTCACGTAGGATGCGCTGATTTTAAATAGGCCGATGTATTGGCCTTGAATATCGGATTGCAATTGAGGTTTCTTGCCCAATTCAAAAATACGACGTGTATGGGAATCCCAGCGAAACGTTTCTGCATCTTGTAAAGGATCTTCCATGCGATTTTTCCAGTAGCGTTCCCAATCTATATCCGTTACAATTGCGATGGGATCGTGCGCTTCCAGCAATGTCTTTAAAACAGATGCGTGATAAATGATGTCACCGTAGGCAATAATCATATCGCGCGATGCATCCATCCTACTTTCTGCACAGAACAAACTGTACAGCATATTGGTTTCTGTGTAGCGTACATTGACAATTTTTGCATACGTATTGGGCAAAACTTCATGCCGATAGCCTCCGATAAGGGTAACATCGTTCAATTGCAGTGCCTTAATAATTTCCAATTGGTACTGCAAAAGCGGCTTATTTCTGTAAGGGACCCAACATTTAGGTTGACTTTCGGTGAGGGGCCGTAGCCGTTGTCCTTCACCGGCACATAAAATAAAAACCTGAGGAGATGTCATGTTTGGAATAATTTTTTTAGGAAAGTGTGAAACCACGTGGGAAGCGACGTATCGCGTTCCGGATGCCACATGCAGGTTACAAACGGAAGTGTGTTGTGTTGCATGGCTTCGCAGTAACCGTCTTTGTCGAATGCAAAGCCTGTAAAGTCGGTGGGTACGCATGAGAGAGCGTGATGATGGTACGAATTAACCGTGCACACACCTTCCGGAAATCCCCAACGATTTGCCCGAATGGTGATGGGGTGTTCGCAGGCCACATGATTATCTTCTATGAGTACCAACGGAGCTCTAAAATATTTTGACATAAACTGCATGCCGTGGCACACACCCAGTACAGGTTTTTGCCGTTTTATGGCGTAGTCAAGCACACTCTTTTCGCAACGATCGCGCAGAGGATGGTGATTACCTCCGGTTAATACAAAGCCGTCCAACTTGCATTCATGGCAGTAAACATCTATCTTTTCTATCGCGTTTGGAATTGGTATCAATAGGGCATTTAGGGGCGCAAATAGACGATACCAACGCTGATCCAAAGCATCGCGCACTTCAGCGTACGCTTCTACCGTTTCCACACGTTGTGTAATGCCTATTTTTTTTGCCATTAGCGTACAATTTTCAAAATATGAGCGTTGCAATCCAGTTGCACCAATTGGGCCGTTTTCAACCTATTGAAAAGCGTATTCCCAATGCCAATGCTGGCCGGTAATTTAAATTCGGCCGAACGAATGGCCATGTGCGAATTAGGCCCTCCGTATACCGTGATAAGTCCGGCAATCTCGTAATTAAATATCCAATCGAATCCTGGGTCTGCCTTTTCAATCAATACGACTTTATGACGTAGACTGTCGCCGTTGGTTTCGTTTGAATTTTTTAAGTAAACGAGAGGTGCTTCGACACATTGGTTTCCAATGAAATTGGGTAAAGTTTTGGGCACAAAAAATGAGAAAAAATCACTTTTTTGCAGTATTAACGGTGGAAATTCGATGCACCGGGCGACCTGATGATACTCTTTTTGATACTCAATTTGTGCCCTTAAGAGCCGCTTTGTTTTTCCATCACTTGCAATACCGTTGCGCAAGTCCAACCACGTTGCAATTGGGAGATAAGAAACATCGTCTGCAGAAAACCCATACCTCTGTCCTAAACGTTCGAGGATATCCAGAATTTCAGAAACGTATCTTGTGAAAACAAATTTGGAGTATTCACGACCCGCAATGGACTGTTGTAAAAAATGTCTAAAGGTCTCCAACGAAACCGATAGTGTGTCCGATAAAGCTTTTTCGAAAGTTGGATTGTGGAATGTGCTTTTAGAAGTTATCGCCGTCGTAATAGGTTGTCCCGCGTGCCCAAATAAGTATTTGTCTGGATCTGTTTTGTACGCAGGAGATGTAATATCGTACGTACCCGGTCTTAGATGTCCATATTTATGAATGAAATGGGTACGGGGAACTTGACCGTTAAGCACTTTTTTTGTCTCTTCAAAAAATGTTCCCGTAATGGTTTGAATATCACCTAAAAGCGTTTCTTTTTCGTCTTCTGTCAGAATGTTTTTAGCCAAAGCAGACTTTAGAAATGCACTGGCGATAAAACCGCAGCGTGCTAAGTGGGAAAAATTTAATGTTCCCTGCTTACACGTTTCGAATAGTGTGTACAGACGATCTAAGTCCGACAGCGGTACCTGTTGAATAGCTTCAAATCGTTCGTTTATGGACGCAGTTGCTTTGTATTGTTCTGCACATATTTGAAAGGCATCCTGCGTTAGACGCAATAGATCTTGCTTGTAGGCTTTAAATTCATCCTCCAATAAACCGGCTTCGCGTGTTAAAGCCGTGCGCCAACGATCTTCAAAGTCAAATGTGTAGCATGTGGGCATGACCATAAATTCGAGCTTATCGTGCCATTCGGGATGCGTTGACAGGCGACTTAAGTAGTAATGGACGAGCTTTTCTATGGTAGTTTGCTTTAGGTTTGCGGGTAAAAAAGAATGAATGCTGGCACGAACATCCACGTACGGATGCCCAGAAAAACATACAATAAGCGGATACGGACGTACATTTTTGTAGCCAAATTCATATCGTTGTTGCGCCCAAATTGCATGCGTAATTAGTTGTTGATAAAGCGTTATGGCCAATGTTCTCGGTTTGATACCAACAATTTCTGCGGGATTCCAATCGGGCATAATGCCAAAGATGGTTCGATTGCCACTTATCCCAGGGTGCGCCTGTTGCATGTCTTCAAATCGTTTGGATGCTTGTTGCAATTGTTTCTGCAATTGACCGTCATCAATTTCGCGCAAGTGTTGCGCAGCCAATGGACGCACCTGAAAAATGTACAATTCGTGCGTCTTTGTAATCGCAAACTCGATGTCCAGAGCGTCAAATTGTGTCAAAAATTCAATCTCTTGAATCGCCTCGTATAAATCTTTGAAAAAATAAGGGGCATTTTTAGGGATAAGGGCCGTCTTCCAATGATAAAAAATAAAATCGCTATCGCTGGTGCCGTTTGTGATAGCGGCTGTATTTTCCATATCGTAATTTACGATGTAATAGGGAGCCCCATAGCTTAATGTGCGCGTAAAGATGACCCCGCAGGCATCTACACTTTGCAACATAGCTTGCACCAATATTTGATCTTCTTGGGTCATCGCTTGACCGTAAGAAGCAATAACGGTTTCCACAGCTCGTGTTAAATCGGTGTCGTTGTTTTGGACATCAGCAACGCTTGTAAATCTTCCGGCATTGGCTTTTAAAAATCCATCTTCTTGCAACGAACTACTGCGGACCACGAGCAATTTTTCTCCAAAAGTTTGCTTTAAAATATCGAGTATAGTTTGCCGATTGTTTTGCCATTCTTGAACCGAAAAATGTATTTGTTCCGCTATCTTTGCCTTGGTAATACGATGTCTTAAGGTATGTAAAGTTTGGGCCTTGGTGGTGAGAATGAAACGGGCTACGTCACTCGGTTGCTGCACTTCCACCCACAATCCATGGGCATCCACCATTTGGATGTTGAATTTATTTTGCAGCAAATAAGGTAATAGGCTCGATAAACGTTGGTGAGTCGAACCCGATGGAAAATTATTCTTTAATTGCTGCAATACATTCGGCTTCAAATAAATAAGTCCAATAAAGTTTTGTCTACGGTCACTGCCATTAAAATTGCAATCGATGTACTCACAGTCGGGCTTTGCTTCAATTGTTTTTGGATCCGAATCGAGTGCAAAGATAACATCCATGTTACCTTGTTGAACCGTTTGCAATATCTTTTGAATCAATTCGGGACGCACTAGAATATCTCCATAACAAACGAAGGCGGGCAATTGTGGGTCAAAATCTGATAAACGCAATGATTCTATACACCCTGAATGTTTCCAAATAGGATTTATGACAAAGTGTAAATAGGGATAATAATGAGTGATTTCATCCATCTTGTACCCCCCTACAAATAAGTAATGCGTAATTGTTTTGTCGAATGCGTTGAGTAGCCAATCTAAAGTGCGTGTATCTTGATCCACGTGAATGATGGATGGATTTTCAAGAAATTGTTTTGACTTACCGGCACCTAAAATAATTACTTGTTGTTGAAATACACCCATATTGACCATGTCTTGGTTTTCTAATCTGCAAACAGAGTATAAAAATTACAAACTTTTTTTCAGCAAAGAATACCGTGAGCATCGCCGTTTAGTTTTTTATTCTGAACGTGATATCTATTTCCAAACGTTTGCTCCTTTCATCAGAGAAATTTTACAAGACCCAGATGTTTCGTGTTCGTACATTACATCGGATCCGAATGATCCTCTATTGTTGCAACATCATGAGCGCTTACAGCCATTTTACTTCAATCATTTTTTGAAGTCGGTATTCGATAAAATGGATGCGCAGATTTTTGTTTTTACAATGCCCGATCTAAACACTTATCATTTAAAAAAGTCACCGCATACGCAAGAGTACGTATACCTATTTCATGCGTTTTCGAGTACACATCTTCAGTATAATGAACGCGCATTCGACGCTTACGATACGATCTTTTGTGTAGGGCCACACCATGTACAGGAAATCCAAAAACGAGAAAATCTGTATCATTTGCCCAACAAAAAGTTGTTACCCATAGGCTATCCACGTATGGATGTTGTTTATCAGACTTTTCAGCAAAGACCTTGTAAACACGATAAAGAAGTCAAAAAAATTCTAATCGCCCCTACTTGGAGCGTAAGTAGTTTGTTCGAAAATGGAATCGAAGAGCTCATAGAAGTTTTGGCACCTTTGAATTATGCGGTTGTCTTGCGCCCACATCCAGAGTTTTTGAAACGATGCCCACGGCAGGTATCCCATTTGCAACGTAAAATTGCATCTTTAGCCAATTTTATTTGGGAAGATCGGCTTCTTTCGGAAGAAAACTTATACGACGCGGATGTACTCATTACAGATCGTTCCGGTATTGCGTTCGAATACGCTTTTGGAACCGAACGTCCGGTTATATTCATTGAAACGCCACTTAAAAAACACAATCCTCGTTGGCAAGATTTGCAAATAGAACCTATAGAAATTGCCCTGCGCAAAGAAATTGGCATCGAGGTACCGCTTACACAGTGTTCCACACTTCCATCTTTACTGGATAATCTATTGATGCGGCGAGAGGAATGGCGTCAACGTCTCTGTACTTTACGAGAGCAACATGTTTTTCATTGGAATCAATCTGCTTACCAAGGGGCGACCTATATTCTAAATCAGCTTAAAAAAACTTTACAAAATTTGTAAGTGAAAATGACTATATCTCATGAACAAGCAAGAATTATTCTTCGCTGCTTTACGAAACATTTAACCCATTAAAGGCATGTGGTGTTTTTTTGCAAGATTTTTCAAAATTGAAAGATAAGGCCAAAAAACAAGCTATTTTAAATAGGCTTAAGGATTATTTTAGGATTCGGAAGCAATTATCTTTGCATTATGAAATTGCGAAAATTCTAGAAGCCCAATTGCGAGAATACACGTCTTATGATTATGGCGAAGGATATTTTTATCAGTCCTGTCGTCCTGTTCATATCACAGGTTTTAGAAATACCGAAGCACGCATCGCTGGCATGCAATTAGAAAAATATATTGTGGATAAAACTGTTTTGGTGTATTTGTGTTGTTGGACTTGTTGGTTTTGCATTAGTTGCTCTTTTCTCTGACCTAATTTGCCATCATTTAATTGATGCAAAATGGAGTATAGATAGAAACTTATTACGTATCTTATCTATTGGCGGTTTTTTCTATTTTGTGTCTTCGTCTTTCAAACAAATCCCTATTCTGTATTTGAAAAATAGATTTTTTTGTAACTGGCATTTTTGCTTTTTTGTAGGTTTATTTTTTGTGTTTGTAGTTCAGAAGATGATGTCACTGACTTTTATAACATTCTTGACGTTATTAACTTGCGTTCAGATAATTTTTTACTTGCTTAATATTCTAAAAGTCCTGCAAATTTTGAGAAAGGCTGAACTCTAAATAAGGTCCTTAATAAGCAGTTCAAAATAGGGGTAGAGGTACCTAGGGTAAACATTTATTGAGCGTGCTTAGTAAAAGTTTGAAGATTGTTTCTAGAATACATTTTAAGTCAGATCTAAAAGTTGCTCTTTGGGCATAATCTAAACTAAGTTTAAGTTTTATGGGTAAGATTTTGTGGATGTAATCGTGTTCAACATTTTGGCTGGTGTTCAGCAAATTATTTTCATCCTTGAAGTATAGGGTCGCTGGGTCGACAATGCCAGGTTTGTATTGTAAAAGTTTCTTTTGTTCTGGTGTATATTTTGCAACGTAGTAAGGAATTTCTGGACGGTATCCAACAAGACTCATGTCCCCTTTTAAAACATTCCACAGTTGAGGAAATTCATCTATCTTGTATTTTCTTAATATACGACCGGTAAGTGTAATACGTTCGTCATTTGTAGTCGCCAATTGTGTGTCCTGTATTTTAGAGTCTACCATCGTTCTGAATTTCCATAGGAAGAAAGTACTTCCATAACGTCCAATTCGTTTTTGTTTAAAAAAAATTGGGCATCCATCTCGTATACCAACCAACAATCCTATTAATAATAAAAATGGCGACAAACAACACAAACCACATAAAGATACTAGGATGTCAAAAACGCGTTTTAACATGCGAACTAGCCATTAGCGAGAAGCTTTTTCAATGTATTCGCAACGTAATAAATTTGTTCTTCCGTAATATCAGGAAACAAAGGTAAACTAATAATCTGATCAAAAACATGGGTTGCATTCGGAAAATCAGACATAGGGAACCCTTGTTTTTGATAAAATAAGTGTAAATGCAACGGTTTCCAATGAACAGAAGGAACAATGTGATAAGTTTTCAACTGCTGTAAAAGTTGGTTTCGGGACAACGGCGCTTGCTTAGTATTTAACTTTATCACAAATAAATGATGTGCATGTACAAAATATTCTGATTCATCTTGCAAATAGTCAATGCAAGAGATTCCTTTTAAAGCTTCTTTATAAGTGGCGACAGCTTGAGTCCGGCGCTCTCTAAGATGATCCGCTTTAACTAATTGCACGCACTCCATAGCAGCTGCCATGTCTGTTAAGTTGTATTTGTAGCCGAGTGTACCAACATCGTAAAAAATCTCACCTTGTTCACTAAAACGTTCCCAAGCATTTGTAGATAACCCATGCAAAAATAAAATTCGAATTTTATCGGCCAGTTCATCGGAGTCTGTAGCGACAATACCGCCTTCACCTCCTGTAGTTATGCATTTTGTACAATAAAAAGAATAGCACTGTGTTAATGAAGTGGGGCATTTGGTGAGCCATTTATTATGTCGACTTGAAAAATATTTTGAACCACAACAATGAGCAGCATCTTCGATGATCTTGAGTCCGAATTCTTCGGCTAAACTTTCAACCCAATCCATTTGTACCATTTTACCTGCGTAATGTACGGGAATGACCCCTGTAACACGTATTCCTTTTGCACGTGCTTGCAGTAACTTATAACGTGCATCTTGGGCCGACATTGTTAAATCTTTTGGATCACAGTCCACTAAAATAGGATGGATATAGGAATAATATAAAATTTCTGCCGTTGAAACGAATGTCATCGTTGGTACAAGCACTGCTTCTCCGGGACAAATACCACTTACAATCACTGATAAATGTAGTGCAGCCGTTGCAGGATTAATAGAAATACAGTGTTTTACTCCAATATATTTTGCAAATGCTTGTTCAAATTTTTTACACCATTGACCCGTTTTGTTAGCCACCCACCTTCTAAAACGTCTAAAATGTTATCTCGCTCATTTTGACTAATACTAGGCTTAAAAAATGGAACCGATTGTTGCATTATTTTTGTAAAAAACCAATTATGTGCGTATTTAAAACTTTCACGTATGTTAACATCTTAATCAACAAAGGAAATTTAGAAAGTCTACGAGCAATGGGAGGAGCAAGAGTTACACGTTTAAATGCTGATTTTTTCCATTTCTCTGTTTGTTTTAAAAAAGGCAAAGAAATGCCTTTTACATCCGGATTCTGTGGATTATTGAATACAAAATCATATATTAGAAGATAACCGTTAGGCTTTAACAATGTATAACATTTCTGCATTACTTTTTTCTGAAATTCTTTATCTAAGACTGAGCTTAAAACGGTAGACAAAAGAATGCAATCGGTAATATCTAAAAAGTTACCACAATCTAATTTTACAGCTTGAGGCAATCTGTTGTATGCTGTTTGCAAACAGGGTTCAAATATATCATTACCTGCTAAGTGATTTGCCGGAATACCCAGCATCAAAAATAAAAGTAAATTTGTTCCCGTTCCACAACCGACTTCTAGGTAAAACTTTTCTGTAAATTCATACCCAAAAAATTTATGGAGTAGTTGAGTTAGGCAAAAAAAACTTTTCTGTAAAACTAAGGGTAACGCTCCTGTTAATGAAACTATACAACTTTGATTGATCTTTTTCCATTCGTCGGTAATACCGCTGCTTAATTTCATTTGCCTCTCGTTGGATATTCATACAATTACAATTAATTTTACCTCAGAGTCAATACTCCCGCTTTTGTGAGCTACAAGCAATAAGCACAAAAAATCTGAATTATTTTTGCTTGACCCCTTTTGGGTGCAGGGCCCGGATTTGAACCGGGGACCTTCAGGTTATGAGCCTGACGAGCTACCAGGCTGCTCCACCCTGCATCTGTATTACACGCTTGATCAAAAGAGGAAAAAAGATTTTTGAATAGATGTCAAGGGAGAATACGGTTAAAAGTGCAAATATTTTAAAACGGTCAAAGTACTGTTTGTATTTCCCGGAGAAGAGCAGTTAAATTGGGGATGAACAAAATACAGTATTAAATCAAAGAAACTAAAAAAGGCCCATTACTGCAATGAGCCTTTGAGGTTTATAAATAATGAGTCTTAAGACCCGGATAATACGAGGATCGGATCGGAAGCTTTATATTTTGAAGACTGTAGCGTGAATATTTGATTGAGCAGCATAAAACTCGTTTTGGATTCCAAATCATTATCCGCGATGAAAAACCATTTATTGCGATAATGACAGGCAACGTAAGCGTTATTTGGCTTTATTTTAGACGTGCTGCAATGGACGGTTAGGAACCGTGTTGAAAGCGTACTCCAATCGAATTTGGATCCATCTAAATTTTGAGTAACGGTGACTAAACCTTGGGTTTCGTCTTCTTCGGGTATTTCCACGCCTTGGGACAAGAAGAAAAATATACCCAATAAAGAACGTGCTCGAACCGTTAATTTCTTTGGACTCATCTCCAAGAAGCTACTTTTGAATTTAAATTCATTAAGGTTGGGATTGAGGTTGGCCAACATTTTAAACTCTTTTATTTCTTTAGCCAATGAAGGAGTTTCCGTAATTCTTAACATGAGGTCCGCAAAGTTGACGTCGGGCTGTTCTCCAAAGTTGATCAAGTTATTGCGTTGGAAGGTGCGTAGCAGCTCGGTAAAGCGATAAAATTTTGCGTATTCGGGTGCATAGGCAGGTGTAGGTCCGCTGGCGGTCGGCGCATTGTAAAGATTGTTAATTCTTTCGACGCACAAATTGAACACGCGATCGGCTCGCCATCCGGATTGAATCATGGAAATTAAGATGGGATTTTGAATGGGTGTCATCAACTTCTTGATAAACTCGTTGCCAGTCAACGGTTTTAAGACAATTTGCGATCCATCTTCGCAACCCATACTGGGTTTAATACCCCCCGCACCATTGTAAGCACCATTGCTAGGTTTTCCTAGAAAAGTTTTTGATAACTCTAAACCCAAACTACCGCTGGCTTTGTTGCTTTGGGTAATCGTGTTAGCCTCCAGAAAGACAGGGTTATCACGATAACGTAGGCGAACGATATTAGTTAAAAGTTGTTCATCTAACGTACTAATAAGTGCCTGGTTGTAGGCACTGTGGGAACTTTTGAGTGCATGGGGTCCCACCTTCGTTGTTTGGCAACCGGACAACAATAATGTGCCGATACCCATAACGCAAACTGAAACATGTTTCATGTCTCTTTATAAAAACAGATTTCTGAAATTGTCAACGTACAAAATGCGTTCACATTTAATTTTTTTGAAAGTTGTCCAAAAATCTATTTTATGCGCGTTGAGTCGCAAGGCAACCGACATTGGAAACACTACATCCACAGGGTTCCTGAAAAAGTTAAACCTAAACATCATTGCGGCAGGCAAATGTTATTCCTCACTGCCTTAAAAACATTTAACCCGTTAAAGGCATACGGTGTTTTTTGCAAGATTTTTCAAAGTCGAAAGACAAGATTCAAAATTGCCCGTTACTGTATATGTAGACTTTAAACTTATTTGAAAATGCTATGCTATGTATTAAAAATGCGCCACTTTTTATATGATTCAATTTGTTCAAAATAAAAATGCTACCCACGGGTAGCATTTTTAAAACAAGTATAATAACAACACGGACGCACAGAACTCTCTTACTTCTGTTGCTTCTATGTGCTTTTCTAGAAGTCCTCAAGTAGTATGGTCCAATTTCGAGGCAGTTGCGTTTCGCGTTTGTACACTTTATCTGTCTTTTTATTAATCCAAACACAACCATCAAAATAAGCACCATTAGCCTCGGGGCTCAAAAAAAACTCATGTTTTGAATAAGCATAACAGTGACGAAAATACACAAAACGATCCTTGTGTATAATAACTGATAGAGGCACAATATCAACACACCCCTCCGTCCCGTTTGAAGGGCTCTTTATTGTGGCAATAAAAGTAGGCTTATTGGATAACTGATAAACGGTACAACCATCGGCTAGAGCACCTACCTGTGGCAAAGGATGACCATCCATACCGAAAACTTCATCCGCTTTTCCTACAAACACATCTGACCATACGGTACAATATAACCATTGGCCTGCAAGTCTTTGGACCATTTTCTTGTCGGGTGTCTTATAATAAATACCATTTATCGGACCATGAACCGGAACATCATTCACATGTCCTACCAACGGAAACGCAGTAGGATCCATGTCCAGTGCTTGCTGCCCATATGTTTTACCTGTTGCGATACAAATCCGAAGTTGGTGATCACGTTGACAGTCCATGCAGTACCAGGCATTTAAGGCAACTTCACCCACCATACTTGACGCTACAAGACCAGCTTTTATAATTTTATTCATATTACTTCCTTTGTTTAAGATTTATGCGACATGTTGTATTAAAATAATTTATTCTTTGTCAAGCATATTTTTTAATTTTTTAAACTTATATTGTGCGAGCTCATGGCCCCCTTAAGTTGTGTAATGTGATGATATTCAACAAATTTTAGAAAACGTAAAAAAATAGGCGGCGCTGTTAACGCGATAGTTGCCAATAATTCTTTTTATGTTTCTTTATGTTATAAGTTGCATATTTTTCATGCAATGCGGGCATTTGCATGTCTGAAAATTTTAGACTTTTTATCGGGAAACGAGGATGTAGTTGTAGATATTGATATTGACTTCTCGGTAAATAGTTAAAAACAAAACGATACAAGTTGATAAGAGGTAGGTCGTCGCTTGGTAACCGGATAACAATAACGTACCGATCCCCATGACGCAAATTGAACCCTTGCAGCGTGAAACACTACTTTGCGATCCATTGAATGTCCGGTCGCAATTGAATTTGTAGTTGGTATTCCTTGTTTGCTTGTAAATTGAGAGGCATTGTGCGTTCCAAAACTTGCAGGTAGCAAATTTTCCCGTAATAGGTCTTGTAGGCGGGATTTTGAATGACGTCTTGGATATCTTTCCAACTTGCGCCGAAATCATCTTTTAGAACGATCGCTTGCAAGCTATTTTCACCCAACATAAAAGAACTTCCAAGGCGGTAACGTGAATGCGGAGCGCAAATGGGAATTACGTATCTAAAGGTATCCAAGGTAATTGCCTGCTTAAATCTAAAGGAAAAATCCGCTTTAACCTCATCTTTTTCAAACGTCCAACTCACCTTACAGCTTCCCAGTCCGGACAATAGGTTTTCGTCGTGTGAAATGAGTTCCGGTTGTTCGTAGCGGAAAAAAAAAGTATTGTTTAAGCCTAGGCCGGTGGTGCATCTTTTGCCGTAATAGGAAGGAATGACCTTAACGGTCCCCAGCGTTAGTTCGGGTAATAAAATAGGCAGATACGTGTTAACGGGCCAATCGAAAACTCCCGGGCAGTGAGGAAACGCCAAAGCATCGGACTCATTGGTTTTGCCGCGTCCACTGACTAAGGGTAATTGAACATGCAGTTTGGAGGATGCGTTTTGGTAGGTGAAAACGCCTTGCTCCTTTTGGTTTGATTTATCGAAAATAATAAATCGTCCGCTCGTTTTGGGAACGCCTGCGGGGACATTCAACGAAATACCCACAACATTTGCCAGCCGTGACCATTGGCATAAATAACGTGCGGCATCAAAATTAACGATGCGTGTCGTTTGCGAAAGCAGGGCAGAACGTTCGGTATCATTCACAACCAATGCACCATTTTCTTGATCCAAGTAGGTAACGAAAAAATATTGAAATAAGCGGCGTAACAAGTCTAGATAAATTGGTTTTTTGTCCGCACCAATCCAGCCGTCGCGAAGGAATTGTAAAATCATGCTGATGCAGTACATTTGCCCGTAGACGCCGACACCTCTGCCGTAGGCCCACCCGAGTCCATCGGAACGAACAAGGTCGGGAAATAACTTTAAATATTTTTCTGCAAATGTCCGTAAACTAGGTAATTTGCGTTCGCATAGGGACAAGTTGACATGTAGTTTTAGAGCTTGCCGAATGAAGATAAAGCACATTAACCCCAAAACGTCGTATACGCCACCTATCCCGTGTTCCGTTTCGTCCGAAAAGAACCCATGGGTACTTGTTTCCTGAATTTGTTCTAAAAATTTGTCAATGAGTCGACCGGTTTCATCTTTTTTTGTGAGCCCCATACTGTAACGGGCAACTGCTTTTGCTATGTTGAAAGCTTGAAAAATGCCTTTGGCATGGGTACGTGCCAACAAGCGTTTATCCAGTTGTTCACGCGTTGGGTCCATCAGGCGTTCCCAAATCAGGTTTCTCTGCTTTGCGGGTCCAAATGCCAATAGCCCCAAAGCCGAATAAGCTAGGGCACGGTTGTTTTCGCCTTCCGCAAAGGCTTGGTGCGTTAAGCAGCGGGCACCCAGATCAATAATGTCAAAAGTTCCCAAGGTCGTTTCACGCGTTGCCCTATAAAATTCACCCATGGCAGCCAATGCGTGGGCACCTTCTTCCGGCACAGCTATTTCATTGCCAAATGGTAGTACGGTTCCATCTTCATTAATGGCCGATAAATTGTGTCCCAAAACGGAACGGGCCATATCTAAACATTGGTTTGCAAAGTTTTGCATGAATTACTTAAGCACTTTTGAGTGTAACGTCTTTAAAATTGAAGTGTGCATTGGAAAAGTCAAGCATGGATCTTTATTTTTGCGAATGAATTTCAGGTCGAATTTGTTGATGACCATTTAGAAAATGTTGCCCTACGACAAAGACTTTAAGAGCTTATGAAATGACCAATTTTTTCAACTTTCCCATGCAGGGCAGCCAGGTTCAGCGGATCGTCGGAAGCATTTGTTTAGACAGAACAACCGCCTAAGTTAGGCTGTTTACGGTTAAAAATCGCTTGGCGTTGGAAAATCAGATTAGCTCGATTATTTTGGTGAGGTAAATTTTGGAGTACTTGGTGAAGGGTATATAGGATGTTGTCGTTAAAGGTACTTATCTCGATACCCAGTTCTGCGCAGCGAAAGGGGACTTCTTCCAAGGACTTTGCGTGCAAGGTCGTAATGACCAAGTAGCCCGACAAACAGGCGTGAAATGCGTGTAGTGCGGCGGTGGTATCTCTTATTTCACCCACAACAATGACGTCGGGATCTTGTCGTAATACGGCCTTAAGTCCAGTTGCAAAATCGTAGCCAACATTTTCATTGATTTCGGTTTGTACCACGCCATCAATTTCAGCTTCTATGGGATCTTCAAGCGTAATAATTTTCTTACGTTCACCGGCAAGAAAATGAATTAAACTGTAGAGCGTTGTTGTTTTACCGCTCCCCGTTGGACCCGTTAGAAGGATCATGCCACTCTTGTGTGTTTTGAGCGTGTGTTTAAGGTTATTGACAAGCGATTTGGGCATACCTAGAGAACATAATTCGAATTGTGTGGATGTGTCATGAAACAGCCTTAATACGAGACTTTGAGCGGTATCACTCGCAATATAAGATAGGCGGCAGAAAATGGAATTGTCCGCCAATGGGTAACGAAAATGTCCCTCTTGAGGATGACCAGTTTTGTCCAAATTAAGGTGCGCTAGAATTAAAAAACTCATCAGTAACTGTTGTCCGTGGATGGGAGACAATTCTTTGGGTGTTGTTAGATTCCCACGGACACGATAAAAAGTTTTGTAACAAGTCTCGGTTCGTTGAATATAACAGTCAGAAGCCGAAAGTTCTTGCGCTTCGCATAAAATTTTATGCACCGATGGATTTGTATTTGGAAAACTGTCCGATGTCGGCAAACGATATTGACGATGCCACTGAATCCATTGTCGCAAGTGATTTAGAGAAACAATACGCACCACGATGGACTTATTTAAATACGCTTCCAACTTTTGTATACGACTTTTGCAGAGTGTTTGCGAGACCAACAAAATAGATTTTTCGTTGCTCAATGGGAGTAATAACCAGGTGGATTGTTTAAGTAGATTTTGAATTGCTGCAGAAAAACTTGAAGGACTAGTTTCGGACACAATGCGACGTAACATTTTGGTTTTCAAAACGGTGTATGCGGCCTGAATAGCACTTATAATTGGTTTCACAACAATCACTTTTCCCAATCTTGATTCATTTGTCTTCACATGAAAGCAACTAGCTTGAAAACATGGCAAAACTCAACATCTATCACCACGCTTCATACAAATATTTGTAAGTAGGTATACGAGTATATTTAAGGTGGGTCCCTGACCTTTTGGCAAGTCTTTTGGTAAATGTATGCAATGTTCTCTTCCGCCAGAAAAGATAAAAGAGAAATTGTATAACGCCTTCCACAATAACACTTGCTCAATTTCTCTGAATTTCGAGAACCCTTCGGTTAAACACTTTTACCCACAATAGCCTTATAGCCTTGCAAACCTTTGAGATTTAGCAGAACAGCTTGTGGGTGTTTATTGTACACGCCGAATGTAATTGTAGAGAGTAATAGCTTGAGCATTAAAAACTTGGAGTGAAATGTGCTTCACCGACAATTTGTGAAGATATTTAAGCCTATTACTTTAGTGGCCGCCTATTGCCTCGTTGGCTGCAGACTAATCCTTGCGTGCGATTTTCTGGTGAGTACCGCTTGTCCCTATGAGTCACTACCGCCGCATATTCGAAATTTGCATGCGCGACTGTTTTACGCAGCTTCATTGGCTGGGCTAGAGTGGGATGAAGAGAAGGAGAAAAATCACTTTGTGTGTGCGTTTGTCGTCTATTTTAAAGATGGCACGCATACGGAAATTCCAATAGGTGAAAAGTTGTTCCCCGTGGCAGAGAAATCACTGGTTCGAAAAGTTGCACGATCGCAACATGTGTCGTTATACAATGAAGATTGGTGGGTTTTCTACGGCAGTGAACAACCTTCATTTTCCTCATATACGACTCTAATGAATTTATGGACACTGTGGCACAACCAACAAAAAACTCTTCGGGGGGACCCAAGGGCCACCGATGCTGAGAATTTTTATTGCATGCTAAAAAACCCTGGTAAGCAATTCCCATCCACGAAAGATGCGTTTTTGGCCATCTTGCGTACGTACTTCTATAAATTTTATAACCGATGTAAGCAACAGGCAGTGGGGCAAATACCACCACAAACCTTTATTCGTCCCACCGATGGTGAAGCGTGGGCCCTATGGTTTTTGCATACCTACTGTAAAAGAATTGCAGACCTCGTTAAAGAGCGGCAAAGAGGCCGCAAAATACTCCGCATTGAATTCCATGGTCACACCACGCAGGACATGTGCCCATTTGGCTTTGCACACATGAATCTTTTACAATGGCTGGCCAATAATAACCCTGTGGGTATGGACCATTGCTTCGGTAACTTACGATTTCAGCTATACATCGATGGCAATGTTCCCGTAACCACTTTCATATCTTCAGCGTTGCAATTTCAAGATTCCAGCAAGTCATGGTTTCATGAGTTTATTACGCCACAAGAGGGGTATCGACTCCAAAGCGTTAATCAATTTAGGTTGCTGGACAATAGTTTGCTAAATTATACGTTATGCGGAGAAATTCCAGTTTCACTTGTCCATAGATGGGGTGCTTTAATGCCCGTATTTAGGCTTTACGGAAATCACCACCTACGCTTTGTGAAAAATCCAGATACTAGGTTTATGGAGACGCAGGGAAGCACACTATTAAATGCATTAGATTTGAAAACTTACAAAAATACATCGGGTCAGCCAAATCAATTTGAAGTGCAAAATAATGTTGATGAAAAAACATTCAAGTATGTATACGTATACTTCCCCGCGTCAAAGACCAAGATGATTTTGGAAAAACAAAAAGATAAAGCATTTAAATTACCCTACGTCTCCGGTTTACTGTCAACCGTAAGTTCACCCCTATCAAACCCACGCGCCAAGTCTCCCATGCAACCTACCTCCAGACGGTAATTGCGATGTATGGGCTCTATTGCAGAGGATATTTAATCGCTAGCAGTGCTTGTTGAATTTCTTCAAACTTAGGTTTCCATTCCGTCTGAAGTTCAGGAGTCGCTTCTGAGTCTAATAAATCTAAGGCGTACTCTACACTTGCCATAGCATTGCCACGACTTATCAGATCGGCCTGAACTAAAAAGTATCCTAGTGTACACAATGCATGCATTGTTGGCAACGTTTTTATCCAACTGCCGCGATAGTGTTTCTGGCAGACTTTTGCCCAAATTTTAGTATGCACAACACGGCATTGCTCTGTAGCACTCTCGGTGCGTGAAAACTGATCCTGACAAGAACTCGGTAAAACTTCTTGTGCTTCTTTTTTCCAGGCTGCATACGTGGGCATGGCCCACAATGAGTTTACTTCAATCATGGTTACTGCAAGTAAACAAATATACTTTTTTTTAAAAAAACAACTCACAACTTTTATTATCTGTAAATAACCTTTTAACGTGTCAAGAAATTTTTTTAGGCATAAACGATTTTTCTTAGAATTTTTGTGCACATTTTTGACAAAGATATTTTTCGAAGCATGTGCATGGCCTGATTTTCTCATTTACTTGAGACCGTTTTATGTCTGTTTTCGAAATGAAACTTGACACCACAACGAAACTTATCAATGATCCTAATTCTTGCACTTGATTCAAATGAGAGGTTTGGGTATTTTTAGTACGAGGATTGTTGTTTTATTTATGGGGTCAGTGTCTTTATTATGAAAGTGTTTCAGTTTTTGTTTGGCACATTTTTATTTTGTACAAAACTTGTTTTTGCATGCAATTTTCCGGTGAGTATCACTTGTCCATATGAATCCTTGCCGCCGCACATTCGAAATTTACATGCGCGCCTGTTTCATGCAGCTACATTGGCTGGGTTAAATGAGGGTAAAGATAATGAGAAAAATTACTTTGCATGTGCCCTGGTCGTCTATTTTGATGATAATACCCACATTGAAGTTCCAATCAATCAAAAGTTATCCCAACGCCAACCTTCTGCTATACTATCACAACATGTCCCGCTATACAATGAAAATTGGTGGGTTTTTTACAATCATGTGCCTCCTACTCAAAGTAAAATGGATCAGCAATCACATAGTGCTTTGATAAACTTATGGCAACTTATTGAAGAATGTAAAACCCATCCTTTTGACTCCTCTTCTCGGGACTTACAAGCAGATTTCGCTAACTTTCATAATCTGCTAGCTAATCCGAAAAATTTTTATATTGGGCTAATCGACGAAAGGGGAAGGACACAATATATACCTGCACGGGGTTGTCGTTACCCAGATGCAGATTTTTCTGGATTTTATTCACAAAACTCTGCTGGGAAAAGGACGGAATATAAGCCTACATTTAGGCTTCAGTCTAGATTTTTTCAATTACTGGCGAAATATTTTTATCATCAACCCCAGGGGACCCAAGAGAACGTCTACGACATAAAACCACAAGACATTATTCGAGCTGCCGACAGCGAAGCGTGGACCATACTTTTTTTGCATGCTTACCGTAAAAAAATTGGAACCCTCATTAGAGAACAACAAAAGGGCCGCAAAATTGTCCACATTGAGTTACATGGTCACACAACACGCGACATGTGTCCATTTTGTTTTACACATATAAATCTTTTACAGTGGTTGGCTAACAATCATCCTCAGGGTGGGCACTTCTTCAGCGATTTAAGGTTCCAACTAGACATCGACGAAAATATTCCTGTAACCACTTTTATTTCTTCAGCGGTGTCGTTCCCCGATTCAAGTATGTCATGGTTTAAGGATTTTACTACGTCACAAGACTGTTTCCGGCCGCAAGGCGTTAATCAATTTAGATTATTAGACAATCCGCCGGGTAGAGAAATACCAGTTCCAGTTGCCAATAGATTTGGTGCTTTGATGCCCGTATTTAGCCTTTGTGGGAATCACTCCTTAATACTTGGTGACGATACGAAGTTTCCAGAAACTCAAGGAAGCATGCTATTAAACGCGTTAGATTTAAAAGTTTATAAAAATCCATCAGGTGATCCAAGGCAGTTTGAAGCACAAACCGATATTAAGGAAGTACCAATGTATGTATATTTATACTTTCCACCATCAGGGACAAAGATGATTTGGCAAAGACAAGATGGGTTATTTTCATTGCCCTATGTTTCCAGTTTATTGCCAACTGTGAGTTTGAATCTACCGAGAATCCGTGAGTTTTTTACTTTACGTGACGTCCCTCATGACGGCGATTGCGGTGCGTGGGCTGTGTTGCAGGGAATGAATCCGGATGTTGATTACTTACATGAAAGAGGCGCAAGAATGCAAGAGATGCAAGATCT